>CAJMRJ010000055.1:0-10603 GCA_905215865.1 uncultured bacterium
CCCCCTTTTTTGCGTTAACACTTCTCAATATAGTTGCATTTCACCTGTAACCCGGTTGGGCTTATGGGTAATGAGCTTTTATTTAAAGACAATAAATCGAATCACAAGGGCAATTGCTATGACCACAATGATCAAAAGCAGAATTGTCAGTCGATGTTGCTTACGTCGTTTACTTGACGATACGAAGATCGTTTTCCCTTGTTTTGGCGTCTCGAGATAACGAGCCGAATGCGTTAAGGTTTGCTTAGGTCGAGGACCTCTTTGCTGTCGAGTTTTGGGCGTTTTCGTCGGGACGTCATTGATCGCGCTGTTTTTTGATAACGGTGCATCTTTCAGATATACGGGATCGCTCGATGCGACGCCCATATGCTTACGTCCCGTCTGGGCATCCTCGAGCGTTTGATATCGATTTCTCGTAACATACTCGGGCTCTGCATCATTAATGGGCTCTTGCGAGATGTGGGGGCGATGGAACCGTGGTGGCTGCGCGGAAGTATCTTCCCCCTGCGTCGGCATAAACATATTGTTCTGGTTTTGGTCGTCCATGATGCCCTTTAGCTCGTTTCCAACAACGTATACGCGCTCATTGTAAGCCCCTTGTTATTTGTAGCTGTGGACATACTCGTTATTTAAGCTCTGGTTCAAAGAACCTTAACCTTCCTAAAACCTGAGTCATACGCACTTAGATATGCTTATAGTAGTGGACTCAAAAAACTTTATAGTCGATGTATATATGAGCACTGGGTGGGCATATATAAGAGCGTCAAAAGAAGTCCCAGTCACCTAGAAGATGACTCGGCAGTCCTATAAAGGAGTGGTAAACATGGCAAGCATGGTTCCTTATCGTTCGGTTTTTGGCGTTCGTCCCTCTGCAAGCTCGCTGTTCGATCTGTTTGATGATATGAGCGACCTAGCGAACAACTCGATTGCCTCTAAGGCGTTCCCCGTTGACGTTGAGGATAAGGGCGATGGCTATGAGGTCAAGGCTTATCTGACCGGCGTCGCCAAGGACGATATCGATGTCGAGCTTAACGAGGGCCGTCTCTCCATTAGCGTGAATGTCGAGGAAGACGAGGAGAACGAGGCCAAGAACTTCCTGCAGAAGGAGTTTAGCTCGTACAGCGCGACGCGTGGCGTGTATCTTAAGGACGCTTCGAGCGAGGGCCTCTCGGCTAAGTACGCTGATGGCATCCTGACCGTTACGGTTCCCAAGATCGTCGAGAAGAAGAACGTTACGAAGATCTCCATCGACTAACTTCGTTGGTGCTCCGCACTATTAAAAGACAGCAAAAGGGGCTGGGAAGCGATTCCCAGCCCCTTTTGCTGTCTAGGACAGTCTATTGAATGGTTGCTGGCCGATGCTGGCTTGCGGGGCGTATCGAGAGTTTTCGCGATCCTTGGAGAAGGGTGGCGGAGCTGCCGAGCTCGTCGTCCAGGGTTGCGGCTAGAGCTTTGGCATAGCTTTTGACGGTCAGGCTCGGACGATTGTTATCTTGGCTGATATGCATGGCAATGAGCTGTTCGGTGCGATCGGTAACAAGTTCGCGCGCGGCTTCGGCGGCTTGGCCGTTGGAGAGGTGTCCCCTTGCAGACAGGATGCGCTCCTGAAGAAAGCGGGGATATTCTCCCTCGCGCAGCATGGTCACGTCGTGGTTGCTTTCGAGCGCGAGGACTCGACAGTCTTTGAGGGTGTTCATGGCTTGGCTCGATAGCTCTCCGGTGTCGGTGGCAAAGCCGATGGAATCATCGAGGGCGTCGAATCGATAGCCGACAGGATTGATGACATCGTGTGATGTTGAGTAGGTTTGCACGTGGATGCCGGCAATGGATAGGGTGTCACCGGGATCGAATTCCTCGACAGGCAGATGTGAAAGATTTTCTTTGTTCGAAAGTGTGCCCCTGCTGGCAAAGAGGGGGCCGTGCCAGTGCTTGCACCAGACATCGAGACCCTTGATGTGATCGCTATGCTCATGAGTAATGAGAAGAGCCGAGACGTTGTCTGCCGAGAGCCCCAGTTCTACCATGCGCTTTAATGTCTCGCGGCGAGAAAGACCGTCGTCAATCATGATGAGACCCCGGGGGCCTTCGATGAGCGCGCAGTTGCCTTTTGAGCCGCTGCCAAGGATATGAAGGTGCAGACGAGACATAAGATTCCAAAGGATACAATGGGTGCGAACGAATAGAGGAGGAAGCAAATGCCAACGGTATCTCAGCATTATGGACACCATGCTGCGTCGTGGGCCGATGATAAAGCCCTGGCAATGCGGCAGACGGCTGCCCCCGTGGTGCTCATGGTATCAGGTGGTGCGGACTCAACGGCTTTGCTCCTTATGGCGTGCACATCAAAGTTGGATATTCTGGATGGGCGTGGTGTAGCCCCCATCGCGCGTGAGCGACTGCACGTGCTGCACGTGAACCATCATCTGCGCGGCGAGGCATCCGATGGCGACGAGGCCTTCGTGCGTGAGCTCTGCGCACAATATGGCTTGCCGCTGTGTGTTGAGCACGCCTATTTTGATGATGAATCGGGCAATATCGAGGCGGCTGCCCGCGAGGTGCGCTATGCCGCGGCGCGGAGGTATGTTCGCGAGCTCTGCGCCCAGACGGGGGCACCGCGAACGGCGGCTCGTATCTGCACCGCGCACACGTCTTCGGATCGCGCGGAAACGTTTTTGATGAACGCGATTAAGGGTTCGGGGCCCGCTGGCCTATCGAGCATTCCTCGCCGGAGAAATATCGTGGTGCGTCCCTTGCTCGACCTGACTCATGATGAGCTCGTTGGCTATCTGCAGGTGCATGGTCAGCCGTGGCGAGAGGACGAGAGCAACGAGGACGTGTCGTACTTGCGTAACTACGTGCGCCATCGGGTGATGCCGGTGGTGGCACAGCGTAACGCAAGCGTCTGCAAGACGATTGGCGCCGCCTGCGAGATCTTAGGCGATGAGGATGCCTTTCTTTCCCAGCTTTCCGCACAGGCGTTTCGAAGCTGCCTGCGCAAGGAGGCGGCGGGTGCACTGGTCCTTGACGCTCGCCGACTGGCCGCGGCCGAGGTGGTGATTGCTCGGCGCATGGTGCGACTGGCAATTAAGCGTATCGACCCAGACGCTCGCCCGGAGATGCGGCATGTGGAGCGCGTGCTTGCCTGTGTTGCCGAAGGCTCGGGTTCGGTCACGCTGCCGGCGGGAATCGATGCGCGCGTGGAGTTTGGCATGCTGTCATTCAAGGCCCCGGCGGCGCGCGAGGGGTTAGTTGCCGATTGGGTCACCATTCCCGGTCGATTGCCGCTGGGGGCGGGCCGCATCCTGGTGGCAGAGCCAATGGCCGTTGAGCCGGGGTGTGATATTGTGCGCCGTGCCCGCGAACTCGCGGGTGCCGGAGGGGTGGCCGCTATGGTGGATGCCGCGACGCTGGGCTTTGCCGATCGCGATAGCGAACGGATGCTCGCCGGCTCGCGCGGGGAGATTCTCGCCGAGGCGCGTTTGGCGCGTCTGTGGGTAGACGGTCCCGCGCCGGGGGATGTGATGTGTCCGTTGGGCATGAGTGGGCGAAGTAAGAAGGTGTCCGACCTGCTCAACGAGGCTCGTATTCCCGTCTCTGAGCGCGCAGGCGTTCCCGTGGTGAGAACGGCTCCGGGAGGTGCCGTGGTATGGGTCGCAGGCGTTCGCACGGACGAGCGTTTTAAATGCACGGCCGCAACGCGCGTGGCGTATCTGCTTCGTGTGGTCGATGCGGAATAGCGTCCCACGCCAGCTATTCTGTGCGACGTTGACGGTATTCCCGCGCTGATGGCGTACGGGCTGGAAAATATACCCCGTGCGCTGCTAGAATGTGAAGTTCGCGTCCATACGGCGGTGTGTGGGCGATAAGCACAAGAAAGGGTTGTCATGGCTTCTCAACATCCGGATATCGAGAAGGTTCTGTTTACGCAGGAGGATATCGACGGTATCGTCTCTCGCCTAGGCGAGCAGATTACTCGTGACTACGCGGGTAAGGATCTGGTGCTGATTGCGGTCCTGCGCGGCGCCGTGGTCTTTATGGGCGACCTGATGCGCAAGATCGAGCTGCCGACCAACATCGATTTCATGGCTGTTTCGAGCTATGGCGACGGCGTGAAGTCCTCGGGTATCGTGCGTATCATTAAGGACCTGGATATCGACATCCGCGGTCGCGACGTGCTGATCGTCGAGGACATTCTGGACTCGGGCCTGACGCTCAAGTATCTGATGAAGAACCTCGAGAGCCGCAAGCCCGCTTCTCTGGAGGTCGCAGCCTTCCTGTGGAAGGACGTTGAGGACCGTACTTCGGCCATCACGCCCAAGTATGTTGGAACCCATTGCCCCGATGCCTTTGTGGTGGGCTACGGCCTCGACTATGCCGAGCGCTATCGTAACCTTCCGTATCTGGGCATTTTGAAACCGGAGGTTTATTCGTAAGATGCCCGACGACCGTAACGATAACAATTCCCAGACTCCCCGGGAGCCTAAGATTCCGGGGATGCCCGGAGGCAAGAAGCCCACGCGTACGGGCTGGCTGTATTTTATTTTGGCTTGCGCGCTTCTGGGCTACGCCTTCTTTAACATGGGCTCCGGCTTTGCCAATTCCAGCAATACCGTAAAGCTCGCGACGAGCGAGATGGTCAGCGCCATCAAGCAGGATCGCGTCGAAGATCTGACTTATACGGTTCAAGACGGAAGCGTGACGGGTCATTACTGGAAGACGAAGAAGGACAAGGGCGATACGAGCGAGCTCAAGAGCTTCTCCTCGACCTATGTCGGCTCCGATTCGCTTGCCGAGCTTATGGCGGAGCACCCTGATACCAAGTACATCGTCAACACCAATGACCCCGATTTTTGGGGCGACCTGGCGATGAGCGTGCTTCCGACGATCGCCCTGATCGCCATCATGTTCTACTTTATGCGCCAGATGATGGGCGCCAACAATAGGAACATGCAGTTTGGCAAGACCAACGCCAAGACCAACGAGGCCACGCGCCCCAAGGTCAAGTTTGAAGACGTTGCCGGCGTGGACGAGGCAGTCGAGGAACTCGAGGAGATCCGTGACTTTTTGAGCGATCCGGATCGCTATCGCAAACTGGGCGCCAAGATCCCGCGTGGCGTGTTGCTGGTGGGCCCTCCGGGCACCGGTAAAACGCTGCTGGCCAAGGCCGTTGCCGGCGAGGCGGGCGTTCCGTTCTTTAGCATCTCGGGTTCCGACTTTGTCGAGATGTTCGTGGGTGTCGGCGCCAGCCGTGTGCGTGACCTCTTTAAGGAGGCCAAGTCCCAGGCCCCGTCGATCATCTTCATCGATGAGATCGATGCCGTGGGACGTCAGCGCGGAGCTGGCTTGGGCGGCGGTCACGACGAGCGCGAGCAGACGCTCAACCAGCTGCTGGTCGAGATGGACGGTTTTGAGGAGAGCGAGTCGGTCATCCTGATCGCTGCAACCAACCGTCCTGACATCCTGGATCCGGCATTGCTGCGTCCCGGTCGTTTTGACCGTCAGGTCACGGTCGACCGTCCGGATGTGAAGAGCCGCGAGCAGATCTTGCGCGTGCATGCCGAGAACAAGCCGATGGACGAGGACGTGAAGTTTGAGAAGCTCGCCCAGATGACCGTTGGCTTCACCGGCGCCGATCTGGCAAATCTGCTCAACGAGTCTGCGCTGCTGGCTGCCCGCCGCCATCGTTCCGTGATCTCGATGGACGAGGTCGAGGAATCGATGGAGCGCGTGATTGCCGGTCCGCAGCGCAAGGGTCGCGTGATGACCGAGGCCGAGCGCACCACGATTGCCTACCACGAGGGCGGTCACGCTCTGGTGGGCCACATCCTGGAGCACTCCGATCCGGTTCACAAGATCTCGATCGTCAGCCGCGGCCAGGCTTTGGGTTACACGCTGCAGCTTCCGCAAGAGGATCACTTCCTCAAGACCAAGAACGAGATGCTCGACGAACTCGCCGTGTTCTTGGGCGGCCGCGTTGCCGAGGAGCTCATGTGCGACGACATCACGTCGGGAGCGAGCAACGATCTGGAGCGCGCGACCAAGATGGCGCGCGAGATGGTCACGCGCTTGGGCATGAGCGAGGAACTGGGCACGCAAGTGTTTGGTGAGGCGCAGCATCAGGTATTCCTGGGCCGCGACTATGCCGATCATCAGGACTACTCTGAGGAGACGGCGCGTCGCATCGACATCGAGGTCCAGCGCATTATGCGTGAGGCCCATCGTCGTGCGGTCGAGATCCTGGATGCCCGTCGCGATCAGCTCGACCTGATGGCCAAGGTACTACTTGAGCGCGAGACCGTCGAAGGCGACGCCGTGAACGCCCTGCTCGACAACGACTGGGATGCCTACCTTGAGCGCGAGGGCGACATCCTGGCAGCCAAGGAGGAGCGCAATGCCAAGGCGGCCGGCATGCCGACCAAGAAGCGCGCGCCTCACATGAGCGAGGAGGAGCTGGCGGCTGATGCCGCGGCCTTTGCGCAGGCGGCCATGCAGGAGGATGCCGAAGCCGCATCCGAGACTGCCGATGATGACTGTGCCGTCAATGCCGGTGCCGACACCGACGACGACAAATAGTCTTTGTGGTGAAAGCCTCCGCGGGGAAACCTGCGGAGGCTTTTCTTTTGAGCGATATGGGGCCATCTGTTGATTGGGGACAGACTTAAATGAGTGTTTTCACGCATTTAAGTCTGTCCCCAATCAACATTGCTGCGGCGCTTTTCCCGACTAAAGCGTACAATAGCGCCTATGCGAAAGGGGAACAGATGATCAACGAAACTATGTATGCTCGCGGTGCGGAAAGCTCCATCATCCGCGAGATTTTTAGCTATGGCCTTGAGCGCAAGGCGCAAATCGGCGCGGAAAACGTGTTCGACTTCTCGCTGGGCAACCCGAGCGTTCCGGCACCCGCTGCCGTCGCGGAGTCCATCAAAAAGGCGCTTGAACTGCCCAGTGACCAGCTGCACGGCTACACTCCCGCACCGGGCCTGCCGCAGTGCCGTACCGCCGTTGCTGAGTCGCTCAACCGTCGCTTCGGTACGAGCTATGAGGGCAAGGACGTCTTTATGACGGTGGGCGCCGCGGCTTCGCTCACCTGTACGCTCAATGCCGTTACGAATCCGGGCGACGAGGTTATTGTTATCGCCCCGTACTTTCCGGAGTATCGCGTTTGGATTGAGAAGGCCGGCTGTACGTGTGTCGAGGCGCTTGCCAACGAGGACACATTCCAGCTGAGCGTGGACAACGTGCTCAAGGCGATCAGCGATAAGACGGCGGCCGTCATTATCGACTCGCCCAACAACCCGACCGGTGCCGTGTATACGCGCGATACGCTGACGCGACTGGCCAATATCTTGCGCGAGGTCAACGCCAAGCGCGATCCCGAGAACCCGATCATGCTTATCTCGGATGAGCCGTATCGCGAGATTGTCTATGGCGCCGAGGTGCCTTGGGTGCCTTCGATCTACGAGCACGCCATCGTGTGCTACTCGTATTCCAAGTCACTTTCGCTGCCGGGCGAGCGCGTGGGGTGGATCCTAGTTCCCAATACGAATCCTCAGGCAGCGCGTCTGATGCCGGCTGTTGCGGGTGCTGCCCGTACGCTGGGCTTCGTGTGCGCACCGGCGCTCTTCCAGCGCGTGATTATCGATTGCATCGATGAGCCGAGTGACGTTGAGGCCTATGCACGCAACCGCACGGCGCTTACCGGTGCATTGGCGGAGTACGGCTACACGTATGTTGAGCCGGATGGCGCGTTCTACCTGTGGGTGAAGGCGCTGGAGCCCGATGCGAACGCCTTCTGCGAGCGCGCGAAGAAGTATGAGCTGCTCGCGGTGCCCTCGGACAGTTTTGGCATGCCGGGCTGGTTCCGCTTGGGCTACTGTGTGAGCTACGAGACTATCGTCAACTCACTGCCCGCCTGGAAGCAGCTGGCCGACGAGTATCGTCAAAAGTAAAGCGCTCTGCTTACAATGTTTTACGTGAAACGGGGTTTGGTTTTAAGCCAGACCCCGTTGTCTATGCCGTTGTGTGATTGGGATGAAGCAGTTTTACGACTGCCGAAAGCTATGCGTACAATGAATATACGCGACGGCCATACTGGACAAGGAGACCTGATGCCCTACCTTCTTTCTTGTGATATTCATACTCATACGTTGTTCTCCGCGCATGCGTACTCAACTATTGAGGAGAATGTGTACTGGGCGGCGGAACGTGGCCTGCAGGTGCTCGGATCTGCCGACCATCTGAGCTCGATGGTTACGGCTTGTCCCAACGACCTGCGCAGTTTCCAGTTCTTTATCAACCAGGATATCTGGCCGCGCATTTGGAGCGGCGTGCTGGTGCTTCGCGGCGCCGAGGCCGATATCGTTTCGCTGGACGGAAGCTTGTTTGGCGAGGACATTCCCGTTTCGCTCAATATTGTCGGCGGTTCGTTCAATCACCAGCATTCGCTGTTCGATTTGGTGACGCGCAATTTGGATTATTTGGTGGCAAGCGTGCATAATGCGCAGTTTGCCGAAGGCGCGACGCTCGCCCAGACGACCGAGATGTACATCAATGCCCTGGAGCACCCCAAGGTGTTCATGCTTGGGCATACGGGTCGTTCGGGCGTGCCGTTCGATATCGATGAGGTACTGCTGGCGGCCAAGGCCAAGCACAAGATTATCGAGATCAATAATCATAGTCTTGAGCATGGCACGGATACCGAGCATTGGAGCGTGTGTCGCAAGATTGCCGAGCGCTGTGCCGAGCTGGGCGTGGGCATTGGCGTTTCGACTGATGCGCACATTGGCATGGCAATTGGCAAGCTTGACCATGCCCGCAAGTTGCTCGACGAGATTCACTTCCCGCTGGACCTGATCGTGACGCGCGACCGCGAGACGCTGCTGCGCGAGATGGCGGCGGCCGGTGTATGCGACCTGCGTAAGGGGATGTAACGAGACTCATATGCCCAACGAAAGGGGGCGGTCCAGACGGGCCGCCCCCTTTCTTGCCCCAAAAATCTACCGGGGTTGGTTAGCGTCGCTCGAGGACCGCTACTGTTTCGGTGTGGTCGGTGTGGGGGAACATGTCGACTGGCGTGATCTTGAGCAGGCGATAGCCACCGTCGAGGAGCTGGTGCAGGTCGCGCTCTTGGGTGGTGGGATTACAGCTGATATAGGTGATGCGGCGCGGCTTAAGTGCGCAGGCGGCTTCGAGGAACTCGGGGGTGGAACCGGCGCGCGGCGGGTCGATGGAAAGGACGTCGACGCGCTCGTTGTTGTCGGCGGCATCTAGGATGTAGTCGGTGGCATCGTCGGTCATAAACCAGGCGCTGCGGGTGAGGCCGTTGAGCTCGGCGTTGCGACGTGCGTCAGCGATGCCCGCCGGGTTGCGCTCCACACCGAGCAGCATAATGCCGATGCCCTTGTCCTGGGCGGCTTTGGCTGCACACAGGCCGATAGTTCCGCTACCGCAATAGGCATCCATGAGTACGTCACCCTGCTGCAGATTCATGCCGTCAATGGCGAGCTGATAGAGCAGTTCGGTCTGCTGCGGGTTGGTCTGATAAAACGCGGTGGGGGAGATATCGAAGTTGCAGCCGAGCAGCTGATCGCGCATGCACTCGGCACCATAGACGATACGAGTCTCCTCACCCAAGATGGCGTTACCGGGACGGCCATTGATATTTTGGGCAACGGTGACGATATGCGGATCGAGCGCCGCGACGGCCTCAAAGAACTCCTGCGCATGCGGTAAGTCGCGCTGGGCGGTCACGAGCGTAACCATGACCTGGTCGGTACGCCAACCGCAGCGGACGACGGCATAGCGAAGCAAGCCAAGATGCTTGTCCTCGTTAAAGGCGGGAATATGCAGCCGCTCAGCTTCGCGTGCGATGCCGTTGAGAATCTGACGGGCACCCGGCGCCTCGACAGGACACTCGGGCACGGCAACGATTCTGTGCGTGCCGCGCTCAAAGAAACCGCAACGGACAGTGCCCTCCTTACCGGGAGCAAAGGGAGTGGCGGCCTTATGACGAAAACCACGCGGCGCAGGATATTTACCCGGGTCGCCCAGGGTGACGCCCATACCGCGAATAGGATCAACGGCGATGCCCTCACGCTCACAGAGCTCAGCAAACAGCTCCTCCATAGCAGCCTGCTTGGCCGCCAACTGCTTCTTATAAGGACGATTGAGCGCCGTGCACCCACCGCAAGATTTCATGATCGAACAGGGAGACTTGGGGTCCACAGCCTTACGCGCAGACGAAACCGGATCTTTATGCGGGCGCTTGGTGCGAGTCTGGGATACCTTGTCCTCGCTCCGACGAGAGCTGGCACGCTTGGCCTTAGCCCTGCTCTTGGTCGATTTGCTTTTTGCAGCTTTGTAAGACTTGGATTTCGTAGAAGATTTCTCCTCTTTCGACCCCTCAGCCGCCTCCACCAAAGCACGACGAGCCCTACGCTCCGCACGAGATTCTGCCATGAATTAACCCCACTAATTTATAAATTGAAATCTGAAAGCATTGTACCGTGCCAAGCTAGCAGACGATATGCAAGCGCCCATTTCATGTCAGTGATAAGCCCAACGACGGTTGCCCGCCGCGTGAGGGGTGCGGGGGTTAAGT
>CAJMRJ010000056.1:0-10491 GCA_905215865.1 uncultured bacterium
GAGCGCAACGTACGCGGTGCCGCCGCGGGCGGGCTTCCGCTGACCACGGTGATCGTGAGCCAGCGCGTCTCGACCGTGCGCGATGCCGACATGATCTGCGTGCTCGACCACGGCTCGGTCGCGGGCCTGGGTAGCCACGACGAGCTGTACGCAAACTGCCAACTCTATCGCGAGATTTGCCAGTCGCAGCTTCGTCGCGAGGAGCTCGAGGGTCAGCAGGGGAGCGCGATGCCTGCGTCCGCCCCAAGTTCCGCGTCCGCCCCGGCTGCCCCGGCATCCACTTGCGCAAAGGAGGGCCGCTAAATGAATCCGTATACTTCTTCCGGTTCGGTCGCCACGATGACGGCCAACGTGTCCGGCAACGATAACCTCAACGACCTGGGCGACGGTCCGCGCCAGCCCGGCGATCCCGAGCGTTACCCCGTAGGCGCGGTAACTCGCCGCCTGCTGGGCTACGTCCGTCCGCATCGCATTTCGTTTACGGCGTCGTTTGTGAGCGCCGCCATCTCGGTGATCTTGCAACTCTATACGCCCATCCTTATCGGCGAGGGCATCGACCTCATCGTTGCCACCGGGCAGGTGGACTTCGATGCGCTGCTGCCGCTCGTTACCAAGCTCGCGATTGTCGTGGTGGGCGCGGCGGCCTTCCAGTGGCTGCAGGGCTACTGCGTCAACCGTCTGTCCTACGAGACGGTGCGCGACATGCGCGTGGAGGCGAGCGACAAGCTCAGCCGCATGCCGCTCAGCTTTATCGACGGCCATGCCCACGGCGACCTCATGAGCCGCGTGGTCAACGACGTCGACCAGGTGGGTGACGGCCTGCTGCAGGGCTTTACGCAGCTCTTTACCGGCGTCATCACCATCGTGGGCACGCTTGCGTTTATGCTCTCCATCAACCTGACCATGACGCTTGTGGTGGTGCTCGTCACGCCGCTTTCCATCTTTGCGGCCGGTGCCATCGCCAAGCTCTCCAATAAAAGCTTTACGGCCCAGCAGCGTATTCAGGGTCAGCTGGGCGGTCATATCGAGGAGTATGTGGGTGAGCAAAAGCTCGTGGACGCCTTCGCCTACGGCCCAAATGCGCAGCAGCGCTTCGATGCCCTCAACGCCGAGCTCTATACGGCGGGTGAGCGCGCGCAGTTTATGGGTTCGCTTTCTAACCCCGGCACGCGCTTTATCAATAACATCATCTACGCCGTGGTCGCCGTGATCGGCTGTGCAGGCGTGATCACGGGCGTGCCTGCGGCGCTCACGGTGGGCGGCGTGCAGATCTTCCTGTCCTACGCCAACCAGTACACTAAGCCGTTCAACGAGGTCACGAACGTCATCACGCAAATCCAGACGGCGTATGCCTCGGCGCGTCGCATGTTCGCGTTGCTCGATGCGCACGAGCAGGAGCCCGACGCTGCGGATGCCATTGAGCTCGCCGCCCCGAAGGGCGAGGTTTCGTTTGAGCATGTGGACTTTAGCTATGTGCCCGACCGCAAACTGCTGCAGGATATCTGCATTGACGCCAAACCCGGTATGCGCTATGCCCTCGTCGGTCCCACGGGCTGCGGCAAGACGACGCTCATCAACCTGCTGCTGCGCTTTTACGATATCGATGCTGGGCGCATCGTGGTCGATGGTCGCTCCTCGCGTGACTACACGCGTGCGAGCCTGCGCCGCGCCTTTGGCATGGTGCTGCAGGACACCTGGCTGTTCGAGGGCACGGTAGCCGAAAACATTGCCTACGGTTGCCCCGATGCCACGCGCGAGCAGATTGTCGAGGCCGCCAAGCGCGCGCATGCGCATAAGTTTATCGTGCAGCTGCCAGGCGGCTACGATACGGTGATCGGCGAGGACGGCGGCACGTTTAGCCAGGGTCAAAAACAGCTGCTGTGCATCGCGCGCGTCATGCTCACCGATCCGGCGATTCTGCTGCTGGACGAGGCAACGTCGAGCATCGATACGCGTACCGAGCTGCAAGTGCAGGCGGCATTCGACGAGCTCATGGCTGGCCGCACGAGCTTTGTCGTAGCACACCGCCTGTCGACGATTCGCAACGCCGATTGCATCCTGGTCATGCGCGATGGCGAGATTATCGAGCGCGGCACGCACGATGAGCTGCTCGCGGCAGGCGGCTTCTACGCCGAACTCTACCGCAGCCAGTTCGCCCAGTGAGCAAGACGTGGGGCAAATGAACTAGGTTTGTTTGCCCCACGTCTCAACTATTTGGGGGCTTACACCGCGGACGTTTTGCCCCCATCGGTGTCGCCCATGTCGCCAATCGACAGACGGTGGTTTACATCTGTCACGTAAGTACTAAGATATTCATCTAATAAATTGCATTAGTGGCTTTGGTTTTGGGGGAAACGAGCAACGTGACTATGACATGCTCTTTGGTGGTCAACAGCAAGAGCGGTAATACCAGGATGGTTTCGGGTGCGATCAAGCGCACTCTGCAGGCTGCGGGCGTTGAGTTTGTCCATGCCGCGGCGTTGAGCGACGATGCGGATGCAGATCAGGTTGCGCTCGAGGCGCAGGGCGCCTGCGCTGCCGATACGGTGCTCGTCGGTTTTTGGTGCGACAAGGGCGCGTGCACGCCTTCGGTCGCGGCGTTGCTCTCCGCCTTGCACGGCAAGCGCGTCTTTCTGTTTGGCACCTGCGGTTTTGGGACCGACCAGAGCTATTATCAGCAGATTATCGATCGTGTGACCTCCAAGTTGGCTGAGGATGCCGAGCTTGCGGGTTGGGCGATGTGCCAGGGCAAGATGGGCCCCGCGGTCAAGCAGCGCTACGAGGCCATGCTCGAGCAAGACCCCGACAACGCCCGCGCTAAGTTGCTGCTCGACAACTGGGTTGCCGCAAAGGATCACCCCACCAAGGGAGATCTGGACAACATGGCTGCAGCCGCCAAAAAGGCCGTGCTGGGGGAGTAGCTCCCATCGCTGACGGCGGTCGGTCCATCTTTCTAAATGAAACGTCCTCCCGGGCGTCGGGGCACGAAGTTCCCTGCTCTACAGTCCTGCGCAAGACGAAGGCCACATTAAGTGGCCTTCTTTGCGTGCGGAACTCGCGATGAACTTCGTGCCCCGCCGTCCGGGAGGACGCCTCTTTATTGATGGGAGGCCTGATAGGTCGATGGTTCCGTGCCCGGATGCGTCCAAAGTGGGACGGGCTTTCCGGATGGGCAGGCTTTCGAAAAATGCGTCCCGGAATTTGCCTTTGGAATGGGACGTAGTTTCCCGTTGAGGTGCTTTGCGGAAAGTGCATCCCACTCTGGGCGGTCGAAGTGGGACACACTTTCCCAAAGGCGCTCCAACGGGAAATTGCGTCCCATTATTCGGTCAAGAAACGGGATGCATTTTCCCAATGAGAGCAAAACCGGAAAATGCATCCCACAATCAGCCCTCAAAGTGGGACGCCGTTTCCCAATGAGGCTCAAGCGGAAAATGCATCCCGGAATTTGCGCTCAAAGTGGGATGCGGTTTCCGGTTGAGGGTCTAAGGGGAAAGTGCGTCCCAGAATCGACGCTTGAAATGGGATGCAGTTTCCCGATGAGGCACTCGACGGAAAATACATCCCAGAAATGGCCTTTGAGCTGGGATAAGATTTCCGCGGCATCTCGGATTCTCAAAAATGAGACACGCCGTTGGCGAAAATGAGACACGTGATATCGGGCATCGGATGTATCATTTGCAAAAATGAGTCCACTCCACTCGAATAAAGCGAGGTCCCTCATGTACGTTCCACACCCCCGTATCCATAGGCTGTCGAAAATCCCGCTTGTTGGGACGGCGGCGCTTGCTGCGTTGGTCGCCACGAGCGTCGCCTGCTTCACGGCCACGCCCCAGGTTGCCCAGGCGGCAGACGCGCCCGCAATCACCGATATGACCGAGCAGGATTATCAAGCCCTGGGTCTGGGCACGAGCGAGGACATTCCGGCCGATACCGTTGGCCCCTATTCCACTGATACCCCCACGACGTTTGCCACGCGCAGCGAGGTCTATATGGCAGCTAACGGTAGCCATGGCAATCGCTACACTCTGCGCGACAAGCTCGAGAACGTCGAGCGCGGTGACATTGGCGGCAGCAGCAAACTCACCGATGGCTATGGAAGTGTGTGGGGCGCCGCAAAGTTCTGGCAAAACGTCAACAACTTCGATACGAACAGCGATCTCTACAAGCATAGCGACTACGGTGGCGGCACCTGGTCGTACCTAAGCAACAATGAGTCCTCAACAGTACTCGCCAACGACAACAACGGTTTCTCGGGCATTCACGCCACGAGTGTTGAGTTCTGCAGCGACGCCAGCACGGGCAAAAAGAGCCGCGTTGCCGAGCTCCGTGCCTACGGCGACAGTTCCTCCACGACGATTGACGGCAAGTCATACGCCGGAAAGGTTGAGCTGGTCCTCTACTCGTTTAGCAACGGGCGTACGCGCACTCTCGACACACACCTGCCGGTGACGGTCAACACTAATATGATGTACGAAGGCCGTTTTAAGTACCTGGATGCCGGTTACCTGCAAGAGCACGACGCCGTCTTTGATGTCGAGGCGGGCGATGTCGATGGCGACGGCGTCGACGAGCTTTTTGTCTACGCGGGCTGCTATGTCGACGAGAACGGCGTGCGCAAGGCTGTAGTCGACATGTATGACTTGGAGGGCGGCAACTGGAAGCAAAGCGTCGTCAAGATCGATGCCGGTAACGCCGCGGACTACACCACGCACAACAAGGGCGGGAACGACTCCTGGACGCAGCTTCAGTCAGCTCCTGTCGTTTCGCTAGCGGCCGGCGACCTCGATCGCGATTTTTGCGATGACCTCGCCATCGTGGTCTCGGCACCCTACGGCAAGAAGAATATTGATAAGTCGACGCATTGCGAGCTGTTTTCGTGGGATGCATCCAAGGGTGCGCTCGTCCATGTCGATGCTCTGGGCGACGCGGGCGCAATCTCCCTCTCCGCGAACGGCAAGACCATGGTCGCTGCGAATGCGACGTTCGGCACGTTTGCCGCCTACGATGAAGAAGGAAAGAAGACGGGTGAAACCGTCACGGGCCTTATTCTTGCGGGCTATGACTGGCAACGCAGCGCTTTTGATTACGGCGCTTCTGACGGCAGCAAGGGGCTGTACGGCGCGCTGTACCGCTACGCGTATTTTGACTCGGAGTCTGGCGAGTTCAAGCTTTCCGATTGTAAGGAATACAGAGACGGGCTCCTCGCCTCCTATGGGCTGATGCATGTGCCCAACAGCGCATGGAAGGATAGCGCTCAGGATAAGCGCTATCCGTGCACCTTGGCGCCTATTGCCCTTGCCACTGCCAACCTTGACGGCCTGTCCGAGCAGCTGGTGGTCGACGAGGTGCTCGTGGGCGGCGATGTGTTCCGCGACTTTGCCTGCAACACGGCACAGAGCGGGGCTCAGGGCTTGGGGTCCATGATCGGAACCATGAGCATGAGCGGTCAGCAATACAACAGCAGCAACAAGCATGACCACAAGGGTATAGAGCAGGTGTGGATCAGCGACGTCAAGGCGGGTAGCGTCTCGGGTTCGGACCGCTATAACGAGAGCTTTATCGCCGTGGTGGGCAAGCACCGCGACGAGGACCTGCGCAAGAACGATGACTACTATTGGATGACCGCCTCGCATTTTTCGCTCGACGAGAACGGAAAGGTGCGCCGCGGCGAGGAGCAGGTGATTAGCGAGAGCAACCGTCGCGGCACTACCTACGGCACATTTATCTCGCTCGCGCTGCCCGATGTCGACAACGACAGCGTCAAGATCACGTACAAGGACCGCTACAAGGTCTATACCAACCCGTGCGTGCTTGCCGTGCTGCAGGATGCGCCCTATGTTGAGGATCTGGAGCAGGCATACGGCTATCTGGTGTTGGGCGGCACGTCATACGGAGAGGAAAAGGGCACGGGGACATCCCAGGGCTATACCATTGGCGCCGAGTTGGGCGTTGCCGTCGAGGTGCAGACCGGTCCGCCCCTGGTCGCGATGAATGCTTCAGTCGATTTTGCCGCCGAGGGATGCTATGACTACCGGAGCGAGCGCACGGTCAGCGCAAGCGTAAGCTATGAGTCGCATGCCGGCGAGGGTGACAAGGCCGTGCTCTACACGATTCCGATGGTCTATTACGAGTATGAGATCGAAAATGAGGAAACTGGTGGCAAGGGCGTGATGGCGGCGCCCGTGTCGCTCGGCGCGCAGACCTCGGTCGTTAATGTCGAGGCCTATGACCGCATTGCCAAACAGCACAATATGACGCCGCTCAGCTACTTTTTGACCAACCGGTCGGGAGAACCCGGAACCTATCAAACGACGCTCAACGGCGAGACTCCCGTTGGGGATTCCTTTGGCCTGGGCAAGCCTGGCGTAACGCGCGCCTACACGCACGATGGGTTTAACGGCGCCGCCGCGCAGTCGGGGGCGAGCATTGAGCAGACCATCGAAGTCGAGGAGGGCAAGGAGCAGGAGCTCGAGCTCGGCTTGACGCTGAACGGCAGCGTTGTCATGGGCGCGAAGCTCGCAAAGCACGAGTTGTTTGGCGGCCTGTGCTTTGGTGCCAACGCCGGCTTTACTACGGGTAACTCCTCGAGTGAATCGACCGAATACGGCGGCACCGTCGACAACCTGCCCGAGGCCGCGCAGGGCAAGTACGGTTTTGTGTGGCGTCTGGGCGTCAACGCGGTGGATGTCGACAAGTTCGAGGCAGACTCGGGCGACAAGCTCGGCACCAAGGACACCGACCAGTTCTGGATCGTGGGCTATGACGTTAAGGACGTCGAGATGCCCGACGCGCCGGCCGTGACGGGCTTTACGGCAAACGCCGTCGATTCGACAAGTATCACCTTTAGCTGGGACGACGTGCTCGCAAACAAGAGTGGCTTTAGCTACGGCGTGGGCATGCTGCAGAGCAATGCGGCGGACGCCGTCGTCAACAGCTGGAAGATTGCCGGCAACACGCAGACCTCGCTTACCTGGGATGGGTTGCAGCCCAACACGGAGTATCGATTCGCTATCGCAGCTGTTGAAAATGGATCCACGACCGAAACGGGTATTCGCTCGGCAATCATCACGGTCAAGACCATGCCCGTTGGCATGACGATGACCGTGAGCGGACCTGCGGCGGATGCTGCGGAGGGGTCGGATCTTGGATATGACTCTTCGGTTGAGCGCGCGGCGGGAAGCCACCTGACGCTCTCGGCGATTGGCCATGTGAAGCAACTCGGTGCCGACGATAGCGAAACAGGGCTGGCACCGACCTATATGTGGTACCGCAAGGGCCGCGGCGAGACAGAGTTTAAGCTCGTGGGTGCCGATGGCAACCTCGCGGCTGGAACGGCCTCAAAGCTCGAGATTGACCTGACCGCAGACGATGACGGTGCGCAGTATTACTGCCACGTGGGATACAACGACGTGGGCCTCGACACCGGCACGACGCTCGTGAATATCGAGGCCGAGGAGACGGCGCCCACAACGGTGAACGCCGCTCCGATCCGCACACGCCGCCTGTTCTCGCAGGCAAGCGCGGGCGCCAAGAAGTTCCTGGACCATACCCTGGTGAACACCGCCGGCCCAACCGATTCCGAAGGCTCGAAGGACCCCGAGACTCCTGAGACCCCGACGAACCCGGACAAGCCCAAGTCCGACAACGGAGCTAAGACCGACACCAAGGTCAAGACTACGACCACAGCGAAGAACCTCGCAAACACCGGCGACCAAACATTCGCCCTAGTCGCCACCGCAGCAGCAGCGGGAGCAACGCTCGTAGTGATAGCCCTCATCATGCTGATCAAGCGCCGCAAGACCCACTAGTAGCCAGTCGAACATATCGACAACCCAAAAACCCGGGTAGCCAAAAAACAGGCCACCTGGGTTTTCTGTTGAGTGGAGACTCCGCAAGCGGAAACTGCATCCCACAATTAGCGCCCGGAACGGGACACATTTTCCGTCAAGCCCTCATCCGGAAAATCCATCCCAGTTTGAGCGCCCAGACCGGGACGCACTTTCCCAAAGGGTCCTCAACGGGAAACTGCGTCCCATAATTAGGCCGAGAAATGGGATGAACTTTCCCAATGAGAGCCAACCGGAAACCACGTCCCAGAATCAGCCCCCAAAGTGGGACGCACTTTCCCAACGAGCCTCAACCGGAAAATACATCCCGGAATCCAGCTGAATAGTGGGACACTCTTTCCCAATCGGGTCCCAAGCGGAAACCGCATCCCATCCCAGACATGGATTACGGGACACGCTTTCCGGATGCAAAAAAGGCCACAAGACGTGGCCTTCAATTTATATATGTTCAGCGGATACCCCCATGACAAGCCGTGCTCCAACAACAAGGCGTCTGTCCGGGCGGAGGCATATAAGGTTCATCGCGAGTTCCGCACGCAAAGAAGGCCACTTAATGTGGCCTTCGTCTTGCGCAGGACTGTCCGAGCAGGGAACCTTATATGCCTCCGCCCGGACAGACGTTTCAGTTATGAACTCGCAGCTAGTCGCTACTTGATCTTGGTCGTACCCGGTGCCAAGTTGGGGTCGGTCTCGTTGGCCTCGGTCTGGAAGTGCTCGGTGTACACATTCTTGCCGTCGCGGAACATCTCGTAGTACTGCATCTTGGCGTAATCCTCGCGCGCCTTGGTGGCGGCTGCTGCTGCGGCGTCGTCGCCGGTGACGTTGGAGGAGAGTGCCCAACGCAGACTGGCGTCCTCGTAGCCCACGGAGTTGATAGCGGGCAGCGACTCGCGCAGCGTCATGTGCGCCTTCTGGTAGTCGGTCAGCGGCGCGCCGATCAGCTGCATCAGCTGGGTGGACAGGTAGTTGGTGGACAGGTCGTCGGTCTCACTCGTCTGGTCGCAACCGGCAACGTCGTAGTTAGCCCAGATGATGTAGTCGGTCTGCCACAGACGTTCCTGGTGCGTGGCGTCGTCCTCGCCGGTAAACCACTTGTCGTTGAACTTGGACGGGAAGAAGGGCTGATGATCGCCCCAGAACACCACGACTACCTTGCGGTCGAGTTTGCTCAGGGCGTTGAGGAAGTAACGCAGCGCCTGGTCGGACTGCTCAATGCACGAGACGTACTCGTCGACATCGGACAGCGTGCCGTCCTCGATGGTCTTGGCGTCCAGGTCGGTCGTGTCGATGTTCAGGTGCATCTGCTTGTCGACTGGCAGCAGACCCGTATCGTAGCCCGAGTGGTTCTGCATGGTCACGTCGAAGATAAACTGCGGGTCGGCGTTCTGGTTGAGCAGCTCAAGAATCTTGTCGTAGGTAGCCTGGTCGGTCACCATGCCGCGCAGGGTGTCGGCTCCCTGGAAGTCGTTGATGGACAGGAACTGGTCAAAGCCAAAGTCCTTGTAGACGTTCTCGCGGTTCCAGTTGGTCGCGTGGTTGGGGTGCATGGCGGTGGTGGAATAGCCGAGCGACTTGAACTGCTCTGCCAGATTCCCGGTCGTTTCCATGTTGTAGATGGTGTAGGGGTACACGCCCGAGCCCAGGTTGGCCATGGAGTTGCCGGTCATAAACTCAAACTCGGTATTGGCGGTGCCGCCGCCGTAGGCGCTCACGTAGAGCTTGCCGCGGCTGAGGCAGTTGGACAGGTTCTTAAAGTACTGCGGGCCTTCGTAGCCGGCGCGCATGTTCTGGTAGATCGAAAGATCCGAGAAGGTCTCGTTCATGATGGCGATGACCGTAGGCTTCTCGCTATCGAACTGCTCCTTTGCGGCGGTGCGCTCGTCGCTCTTGGCCGCGTCGGACTTGTCGTAGGCCTTGGCGTACTTTTTGAGCGTGGCCTTGGCATCGTCGACGGAGTAGTCGGCGGGTTTGGGCGGCTTGATGGACTGCGCTGCGCTAATGAAAGCGGGCAGGTAGCCCTCGCGCCAGTAGCTCTCGAGCGGGCGCCAGGTGTAGACGGTGATGCCGAGGGTGTTGTAGTAGTCGATGAGCGTGACGTGTGCGGTCACGCCGCCCAGGCACAGCACCGCCACGAGCAGGTTGGTGAGCAGCATACGCTTGGCGTTGGCGGCGCCCTTCTGACGGTGCGGTGCCACCAGGCCGGCGTACTCGCATAGCAGCATGGCGATGGCGGTAAAGCCCATGGACAGCACGCAGAACAGTGAGATCGAGAAGGTGTAGCCGGTGCCGGCGACCGCGGCGGCGGTGGAGATGGCCGAAAGGTCGCCCGGCTGGATGGGCATGGATTTAAACGTGATGACGAAGAACTCGGCAATGCCCAGGACAAAGAGGGCAAAGGCCAAGACCGCGGGGGCTGCGCCGTGGCGCTGGAACAGGAAGAACAGGCCGACCATGAGCGTGGTGATGATGGCCCATTCGAGCAGGATGCACAGAGGGTAGACCCAGGTAAAGTCGTGGTTGGACGAGACCTCCATGCCTAGCAGCGCAAAGACGCCGGCGAGCAGCAGGCACAGGACGGCGGCGACGAGCGGTTTGCCCACAAAGGCGCCGCGCAGGCGGGCGAGCTTGCCGGTGGGGGCGG
>CAJMRJ010000057.1:0-10233 GCA_905215865.1 uncultured bacterium
CTCATCGGCAGGCAACGCCTTCCACGCCAGACCGCAGCCGGCAGAGACCTCCCCGGGCACGGGAATCGTTCGCCCGGGAAGGCCGCGCTCAATGCACAGGGACTCGCAACCCATGGCGGCCGCCGTGGTGGGAAACGTGATGACAAGCGCCGGGCGCTTCTCCCTCATGGAAACTCCAACCAATACGCTACGGGCGCACGACGCGCACGGCCCGCTCCATCTTCTCCACGATCACGTACATGTTGGTGACCTCGCCCACCGCAAGCTGGTCTTTAATGCCGTAGTGGTCCAGACAGGTACCGCAGGTGAGAATCTCGACGCCCTGCTCCGCCAGGCCCTTCAGGTCGTCGAGCACCGGCGAGCCCTCGACGGTGAGCTTGGCGCCGCCGTTGTAGAACAGCATGGTCGAGGGCAGCTCTTCCTGTTGCGTCACGGCAAAGATAAAGGCCTTCATGAGCTTGTGGCCCAGCTCGTCGTCGCCGCGGCCCATGCAGTCGGTGTAGACAGAAATGACGAGCTTGCCCTTGCCGGCGCTGGCATCGCAGAAGGCAGCGCCATCCTGCTCGGGATCAGCCACGGCAACGGCGCCAGAGGTCGCCACGGTCACGTGCCACTCGGCGTCAGAAACCTTCTCGACTGAGGCCGTGCAGCCCTTCTCCTGCGCCATCTTGGAGATGTTCTTGACGGCGGTCTCGTTATCGACCGAGGTCACGACTGTGCCCTCGCCATCAAGCTGCTTCAGGGCTTTGAGCGTCTTGACGACGGGCAGCGGGCAGGCATCGCCCATGGCATTGACTTCAATCTTGGTAGACATAGCAAATTCCTTTCGAAAGAACCGTTCTAGAGAACGGCAAACAGTTACATAAACGTGCGGGCTAGCGAACAACATGGACGGCAGGACCGCCTGGCACCGACTCGCACACGCTCCCGACAACGGCGGCAACGCGCCCTTCGGCATGTAAACGACGCGCAAGCTCATCCACATCGGCAGCAGGCGCCGCGATGAGCAAACCACCCGAGGTCTGCGGATCGTACAGCGCATCCAACATGCCCGGCTCAAGGTCCTCGTCGGCAGCCACGTGCGGGCCAAAGAAGTCCTGGTTGCGGTAGGAGCCCGCGGGGATAATGCCCAGACGCGCCATGTCGAGCACCTGGTCAAAGAGCGGCACCGCCCCCGACGCAAGCTCAATCTGCACGCCCGAGCCCTCGGCCATCTCGCACGCATGCCCGATCAGGCCAAAGCCCGTAATGTCGGTGCAACCGTGAAGCTCGAGTCCCTCGGCCAGACGGATCGGGGCCCCGTTGAGGGTGCGCATCGAGTCAAACATGGCTGCGGCCTCGTCCTGCTCGATGAGCTCGCCCTTAATGGCCGTGGTGATGATGCCCGAGCCAACCGCCTTGGTCAGCAGCAACGCATCGCCCACGCGCGCGCCGCTGTTGGCGAGCATACGGTCAAGCGCGACAAACCCGCTCACGGACAGGCCGTACTTGGGCTCGTCGTCGTTGATGGTGTGGCCGCCCGCGATGGAGCAGCCGGCCTCGACGCACTTGTCGGCGCCGCCCGCCAGAATTTCGCCGGCAACCTCAACGCCCAAGCAACTGGGAATGCACAGCAGGTTCATGGCATGGCTCGGCCGCCCGCCCATGGCGTAGATGTCCGACAGTGAGTTTGCCGCGGCAATCTGGCCAAACAGAAACGGGTCGTCGACCATCGGTGGGAAGAAGTCGATGGACTGCACGAGCCCCAGGTTCTCCCCTACGCGGAAGACGCTCGCATCGTCGGAGGTATCGAACCCCACGAGCAGATTGTCGTTATGCACATTGGGCAAGTCGCCCAGGACCTGGGCGAGGGCTCCGGGAGCCAGCTTAGCGGCTCAACCGCTCGCGGCAGTCATAGACGTGAGCTTAATCTGATCGTTAGCCATACGAACCCCCTTCCAACAAATCAACGACTTTAAGTATACGCCCCAGGCACGCTTCCCAAGAGACCGCCGACGGCTCGAACGTCGAAGGCGGATCCGCAAGCGCCTGCGCGATAGCATCTGCCAGCGCGCGCTCAAACAACGGAAGGTCGGCCGCCTCGGGCGTGTCGACATCCGTCATACGCGGCGGCGCCACCCACGTCACGGGAGCGCCGGGAAGCATCGCCTCCATCCAGGGACGAACGCCGGGCAAATCGGTCGCCACAACTTTGCAGCCGCACGCGAGGGCCTCGATCGTCACGAGCGGCAGACCCTCGTAAAACGAAGGCAGCACAAAGACGTCGGAACTGCGGTAGGCACGCACGAGTCCATCGCTATCCAGGCGCCCCGCCAGCGTCACCGGCACATCTGAGGCCGCGGCCAAGCGCTCGATACGCGCATACTCGGCATCGTCCCCGCGACCGCCCACAAGTACCAAGCCAGATGGGCGGACGTCATCGTCAATCGGCGATGACACGGCTCGAACCAGCGACTCGACGCCCTTTTTAAAGCAAATCTTGCCCACGTACACAAGCGATCCCGGCCGCCTCGTCACGCTTGCGTCGCGGCAGAAGACGCGATGGTCGTAGCCCGTCCCAATCACGTGGATGCGATCGGCATCGACGCCGCACACCAGGCCAATCTGCTCAGCCTGCTCAGCATGGAGCGCAAAGACGGCATCGAGCCGACGAACCGCACGTACGATGCGATCGCGCTCGAGCGCATGCGAACGAAGCTGCCGCAAATCGGTCGAATGGCACACGGCAACAACCGGCACGCCCCGGACGCACTCGCGCGCCAATGCGGTCACCAGATACAGGTGATGGCAGAGCACCAGATCGGGCCGAAACTCAGCCACCGCCCGATCGATTGCAGCAGCAAATGCCCGCTCAAATGCCTTGAGCATCGAAGGCGTCAGGTCACGATAGCGTGTTGAGGGATAGGGCATGACATCGGACATACCGCAGATGGGAAACGGCAGCTCGGGCGACTCGAACGGTACGGCAAACACGGCGGCACGCCGGTCCAGCTCGCCTTGGGTATCACCCGGTGCCGCGCCGCAAAGCACGGCGGCGCGATGCCCCGTCTCGATCTGTTCGCGCACGAGCGCGGCAAGGTAGGTGCCGCTGCCGGTGCTATCTGGTTTTTGTGCCGAGATATTGAGGATGCGCATGTCGCGGTACACCCCTAGGCCAAGGCGACGGCGCGGACAGCCGCGCCGATCGCTCCGGCAAAGCGAGCCTGGGGCGAGGTGGTCACCGGCGACCCCAGTAGCTCGCCCAACCGCTCCACCACGAAGGCGTTCTCACACAAACCACCGGTCAGGTAGTACGGGGCGCCCGCGGCCTGCCCGGCCATGGTCGCCACGCGCGAGACCACGCTGTCGATCACGCCACGCGCAATGTTCTCGCGCGGCTCACCGCGGCCGATCAAGCTTATGACCTCGCTTTCGGCGAACACCGTGCACATGCTGCTGATCTTGGTCGGCTCGCCG
This sequence comes from uncultured bacterium, assembly GCA_905215865.1. Taxonomy (GTDB): domain Bacteria; phylum Actinomycetota; class Coriobacteriia; order Coriobacteriales; family Coriobacteriaceae; genus Collinsella. The sequence continues at coordinate 3,457 of CAJMRJ010000057.1, forward strand.
GAACGTGCCAGGTCGGCCATCTGCTGCTGGGTAATGCCCAGGCGGTCGGCCATAATCTCCAGAAAGCGCCCCGTGCCGGCGGCGCACTTGTCGTTCATGGCAAACTTGGCCACGCGGCCGCCTTTAAGCTGAATGACCTTGGTGTCCTGACCGCCCACGTCGATCACGGTGCCGTGATCGCCAAACAGGCACACGGCACCGGTGCCATGGCAGGTAATCTCGGTCACGACCTTGTGCGCATAGGGCACGGCAACACGGCCGTAGCCAGTCGCGACCACGCGAACATCGTCGCCCGTCACGTCATAGCCATCCGCTGCCAATGCCTCGCGCAGCCGCTCGGAAGCATCGACCGAGGAGAACCCGGTTGGCTGCACGCACGTCCACGCCACCGAACCCTCCCCGTCGACCACAGCAGCCTTAGCCGCCGTAGACCCGATATCGATCCCGATCCCTATCATGGCTCTCTCCCAATCTAAACATCAAAGGTAGCGGCGCGTTCAGGCGCCTTAGCTCTAGGTTTCTCAGGTGCCGGAGATTGCCCCGAAAGAGGAGCACAGCGTACTTTGGGTACGCAAGCGACGGTTTGAGGAGCAAGATCCGGTGCCTGAGGAAGCTAGAGGGTTTCGATGAAGGCGGCGATGCGGGTCTCGATCTGGCCCATGTCGCCGTTGCTGTAGTCGGTCTCAATCTTCATGTACGGAATACCCGCACCCTCGACAGCCTCCTGCATGCGCGCACTCTCCACGTTAAAGGTGTGGCATGCCTGCAGCACGCTCTCCACCACGCCATCGACATGATACTTCTCGCACATGGCCAGCGTATTTTCCATACGACCGTCGTTGGGCGTCATGACCGAGCAGTTGATGTCCAGGTAGCGGTCGGCGATGGCGCGCAGGATATCGGGAGCCTCCGGGTCGATCATCATGGCCGCCGTGCGCTCGCCCGAGCAGTCGTCCATGCACACGACCACGCCGCCGTTAGACTCGATGGTGCGACCGATCTTGTTGATCACGCCGCCCACCGGGCAGCCGGTGATCAGAATGCGCTTGGCATCCGCCGCGACCGGGCGCTCGCCCGCGTCGTAGGCCTCGCGCAGCTTGGCAACCTTTTGTTCCAGCTGCTGCGTATAGGCCTCGATATCAAAGCTGAACGTACCGGCAAACATGGTGCTCATCAGGTCGACGCCACTCATAGCCGCCGGCTGATTGGCCTGCAGCGCAAACATGTCGAGCTGGGCCGCACGCAAGCGGTTGCGGCGACGGACGGCAGCGCGCAGGTCATCGTCGGTAATCGTGATGCCGTAGAAGCCCTCGAGCTCCTCCTTGAGCAGGCGACACTCCTCGTACCAGCCCTCGCGCTCGTAGGCGCGATCGCGACCCTGCGGCAGGTGCAGAATGTGCGTGCGCTTGAGCTCGTTGAGTAGCTCGTACATCTTCTTCTTGCCGTCGCAGGTGGTCTCGCCGATGATCATGTCACTAAAGTACGTAAACGGGCACTTTTGCGAATAGGCAAAACCGTACGTCGACTTGATGAGCGGACACAGATTTGCCGGCAGCACCTTCTCGGCCTCGGGAATCACCTCATCGGACGTACCGCACAGAGCCACGCTCGAGGCCCCCGCGGCATCGATAATCTCGAGCGGCGTATAGCTGCACAAAAAGCCGACCAGGCGATTACCCGCCTGCTTGTAATCCTTGACGCGAATAAACGCCGCCTTGCGTTGCTCGTTGAACTCCTCAAACGTGCGCGGCAACGGCTGTTCCTCGATATCGGCCATAGTAGTTCCCCTCTCTTACACCGATATACCAACAATTAAACAACGAGCCCACGCCATACCCAAAAGGAAGCATCCTCTAGGGAATGGCGTCGATAAGCTCCTGCGTATACGGATCGCTCGGGTGCGCGATCACGTCCTCGGCCGCGCCTTCCTCGACAAGACGACCGTGGTAGAGCACGCCAATCCGGTCGGACATATGCCGAACCACACGCATATCATGCGTGATAAACAGCAGCGCCACGCCCGTCGTGCGCTGCAGGTCGCGAAGCAAGTTGAGCACTTGGGCCTGAACGGACACGTCAAGCGCCGAGACCGGCTCGTCGCATACCACAAGGCGCGGCTCGCAAATAAGCGCCCGTGCCAGATTGAGTCGCTGACGCTGTCCCCCCGAAAGGTCATGCGGATAACGGTCATAATGCTCTGCCAGAAGACCGACCGAGGCCAGGGCCGAGAGCGCGCGCCCATGGCGCTCATCCGCATCGCGCACGCCGGCGATAATCAGCGGCTCCTCCAAAATGCGGCCGACACGGTTGCGCGGGTCAAAAGCCGTAGAGCTATCCTGGAATACCAGCTGGATCTCGCGGCGAAACGGCTTGCGTTCGCGCTCCGACATCGTAGCGAGGTCGTGCCCGCGATAGACAATCGAGCCGGAATCCGCACGCTCGAGACCACAGATCAGGCGTCCAGTCGTCGACTTGCCCGATCCGGATTCGCCAACCAGGCCATAGACCTCGCCCGGCGCGATCTCAAACGAAAGGTCGTCCACGGCGGTAAAGGCCTGACGCTTAAAACCTGAGCCCGGCATGGGATACGTTTTAGTCAGATGTGAGACCCTAAGCAGGGCTTCGCTATCAACAGCCATGGCACTCCCCTTTCTCGACAAGCCAGCATTTAGACCGGTCGCACGCATTCACGGCAACCAGCGGAGGCTCCTGCGCGCGGCAACGCTCGTCCGCCCGGGCGCAACGAGGCGCAAAGCGGCATCCACAGGGTATTGCCGTAAGCGGCGGCACTGTGCCCGGAATATCCGCCAGCGTGTCAACTCGCTCGCCTTCGAGCGGCGGAATGCTCGCGATGAGCCCCTGGGCATACGGGTGGCTCGGGCGCTCCATAAGGCCGCAGGCGTCAATCTCTTCTACGATTTGGCCCAGATACATGACGTGCACGCGCGAGCAGATGCTCGTGACGACACCCAAATCATGGCTGATAAGAAGCACCGCCATGCCCTCGGAACTGTTGAGGTCGCGCAGGAGATCCAGAATCTGTTTTTGAGTCGTCGTGTCGAGTGCCGTGGTGGGCTCGTCGGCGATAAGCAGGCGCGGATGCCCGGCGAGCGCCATGGCGATCATCACGCGCTGGCGCATACCGCCGCTAAAATCGCCCGGATACATGTCGAAGCGAGCCGCGGCATCTCGAATTCCCACACGCTCCAACAGCGATAGAGCCTCGTTGCGGGCTTCGCGTCGGCTCACCTTACGGTGGGCCCGCACGGCCTCGACGACCTGGGCCCCGACCGTCATGACGGGGTTGAGCGAGCTCAGAGGGTCCTGGAAAATCATGGCGATATCGCAGCCGCGCACCTCGCGCATACGCTTGAGCGGGCGTGCGAGCAGGTCCTCCCCGTCAAAGAGAATCTGGCCCTCATAGGCCATCTTCTGTTCATGCTCCAATAGGCGCATGACACTCTGGGCAAACACCGACTTACCGCAGCCGGACTCGCCGACAACACCGACGATCTCGCCGGCATCGATATGTAGGTTGAGTTTGTTGACGGCTTCCAGCGCGTTGCCATCGCGGCCCACAAACGAGATGCACAGGTCGCGCACGTCCAAAAGATGTTCGCTCATGGGCTAGTCCTCCTTGGTCTTAGGGTCGAGGGCGTCGCGCAGGCCGTCGCCGGCAAGGTTCAGCGAAAGCACGCTCGCGATGATGGCCGCTGCCGGGAAGAAGATCATCCACCAGGCTTTACGCATCACGTTCTTGCCCGCCTGCAGGATGTTGCCCCAACTGGCATCGGGTGCCTTGATGCCCAGTCCCAAAAAGGAAAGCGCGGCCTCCGAGAGCACGGCCTCGGCAAAGACGAAGGTCGCCTGCACCAGGAAGGGTGCCATAACGTTGGGCACGATATGCAGCCACACGATGCGCGCGGTCGAGGCGCCCTGCACACGCAGGGCCTCCACAAAGGGCTCCTCCTTGACCACCATCGCACGCGAGCGCACGATGCGCGCCATGCTGGGCGTATAGACGATGGAGAGCGCGATGATAACGTTCCACACGCTCGCCCCCATCATGGCCATGAGTGCGATAGCCAAAAGCACGCCCGGAATGGACATAAGACCGTCGCAGATGCGCATGAGAATATGATCGAGCCTCTCGTTGTAGCACGCATAGGCGCCGATCACCAAGCCGAGCGCACTCGTCGCGAGCGTGACGGCAATGCCAACGCCAAGCGACACGCGCGCGCCCACGATGACGCGGGCAAGCAGGTCGCGGCCAAAGTCATCGCAGCCAAAGGGATGCGCGGGCGAAGGTGCCGAAAGTCGCAACGTCATCTCCTGCGCATTGGGATCAACCGTCCACACCAGCGGACCGACGAGCGCGATCAGCGCAATCGCCAGGAAAATGCAGCCGCCGACCACAAACCCCTTGTTGGCAAGAGCCTTCTTAACGTTTGTCATCATGCATCGCCCCATTTGCGAGCGCGCGGGTCAAAAGCGCCGTAGGCAAGGTCGACGGCCAGATTGATCACCGAATTCAACAAGGCGATGACCAGCAGCACGCCCTGAATCACCGGATAGTCGCGACGCTCGATAGAGCTCGTGACCAGCTGGCCCAAACCAGGGATATTAAAAATGGACTCAGTCACCACGGCACCCGTAATCAGGGCGCCAAAAGAATAGCCGACCGAGGTGAGAATCGGCAGCGCTGCGTTGCGCAGGGCATGGGCCAGCACCACGCGAACCTCGGAGACGCCCTTGGCACGCGCCGTCTTGACGCAGTCGAGCTGCATAGCCTCGATCACACTCGAACGGGTCATGCGCATGAGCAGGGCCGCCTGCACGCATCCAAGCGATATGGCCGGCAACGCAAGGTAGCGTAAATGGCTGAACCAGCCCTCCGACAGCGGCGCATAGCCGGCCACCGGGAACACACGCAACGTGACGGCAAACAGCCACATAAGCATGAGCGCCATCAAAAAGCCGGGTATCGCCACGCCCAAAAGAGCAACGACACGCAAGACCGCGTCGGTGCGCGACCCATGTTTGAGGGCAGCGACGACGCCGCAGGGCAGTGCAATCAACAGCGCGATGAGCTGTGCCAGAAGCGCGAGCGATAGCGTGGGGCCAAAGTGCTCGGCGATCGCCTGCGTGACGGGCTGGCGCATAAAATACGAATCGCCCAGGTCGCCGGTAAGTACGCCGCCCATCCACTTAACGTAGCGCTGCGGCAGCGGCTCGTTGAGTCCCAGGCTATCGTTGACGCGCTCGATCTGGTCGGCCGAAGCCTCCATGCCGAGCATCGAAGAGGCCGGGTCACCCGGTGTGAGATAGATAATCAAAAACACGACGACCGAGATGATGAGCATCACCGGAACCATCGCGCCTATACGTTTGAGCGTGTACTTCAACATGCGAGGCGTCTATTTCCCCTCTGAACGTGGACAGGGTGTGGCGGTCACAGGGGACCAGACCCCTCCAGTCGCCACACCATCTATTGCATTACTCCGGACGCTTGGCATTCCAGATGATGGCGCCGTCGAGCACCTCGACGTCCTCGACGTCTGCCTGGGTGCCCGTGATGGAAGCGTAGTGGCAAAGCGGCTCGATGACGGCGATCTCATAGAGGCGCTCCTGAGCCTCGGCCCACTTCTTGGCCGCGGTGTCGGTGTCCTTGGCGGTGCGGGTCTCGGCCACGAGCTTGAGCGCCTTCTCGTCGGACAGGCCATAGAAGGCCTTGGAGACCGAGAGGGACTGGGCCGGGATGGGCTTATAGTTGGTGGAGGCCACAAAGAGGTCCCACTGCTCGGGCTTGCTGGAGCGGATGTCCATGAAGGTCGCGAACTCGTAGCTGTCGACCTCGGCGGTGAAGCCGGCCTTCTCGAGCTGCTCCTGCAGCGCGACGGTGGCGTTGTACATATCCTTGTAGTCGGGGGTGGTCAGCAGCTTGACCGTCTCACCGGCATAGGAGGTCTTGGCCAGAGCCTTCTTGGCGGCCTTGGCGTCGGCCTGGTTGAAGTACTTCTTGCCCGCGTCGGTCGCCCACTGAGTGTTCTCGGGGTTGCCAAGGTTGGGATCGATGTTGAAGAGCTCCTTCTCGCCATAGGCGGCAAGAGCGGCCGCCTCGCAGTCGATGGCCATGAGGGCGCACTTGCGGATCTCCTCGTCGGCGAAGATGCCCTCGTTCATGTTGAGGAAGGCGGTCAGAACGCCGGCGTTATGGGTGTAAAGCTTGACGTCGTCGTTGCCGTCGAAGTCGTGGTAGTTCTCGGTGGGGATCTCGCCAGCGATATCGTACTCGCCGGTCTCAAACCCGCTCACGCGCGTGGAGGCCTCGGTCACGAACTGATAGTAGATGTCCTTGGTGGGCGCGGAGACCTTGCCGGTGTAGCCCGAAGCCTTGCCGTGGGCGGCGACATAGTCCTCGTAGCGGGTGAGATGGACGTACTGGTCCTGCTTCCACTCCACAAACTTGTAGGCACCGGTACCCACGTACTCGGTCACGCCGGTATCGCCCGCGGCCTCGATAACCTCGGAGGGGAAGATGCCCGGATACTGGGAGTGGTTGCCCAGGATGATCAGAAAGTCGACGGCGGGCTCGGTCAGCGTGCAGGTGACCTCGTGGTCGCCCGAGGCGGCGAAGGTGGCGCCGGGCAGCAGGCTCGCGGCGCGGTCGTTGACGGTGAGCCAGCGGTTCATCGAGGCCACAACGTCCTCGGAGCCAAACTCCTTGCCGTTGTGGAAGGTGACGCCCTCGCGCAGCTTGATGGTGTAGGTCAGGCC
>CAJMRJ010000058.1:0-9970 GCA_905215865.1 uncultured bacterium
CCGCCCTCGAACTCCGTCCCGCGCTCCAGTGCCGCCAGGGCGTGGACGCGCAGCCAGTCGACGGCCATCTCCACGGCCTCCTCGTAGGTATCGCCCTCGGTGGCGCCGGCAAGCCCGCACGGCTCTACGGCATAGCCGCCCTCGGGGTCGGGGTAGACCTCGAACTCCTGCATGACGATCATGGTGGTCTCCTTTCCTGCGGTGAAGGGGAGGGGCGGGGCTAGAGCAGCCCCGCTTCCTTCCTGATTCCCCTCGCGGTTGTCTCCTTTATCTCCCGGTGCCTGGGCACTGTCACCGTCACGTCCCCGCGGCGGAACTTGTCGTGCTTGGCGCCGGTGCCGCTGAGCTTTACGTAGCCTGCGTCGGTCAGCTCCCGCTCGAGGTCCCTCTTCTTAGTCACCGCCTAACTCCTTTCGACAATTAAATATTAGCACAGCTAAGGAATAAAGTATATAAAAGATTAGCGCGATTAAGGATTAAATTAAATCAGCGGCTGGTTCTTCGGCGCCGTCTTCTTGTCATGAACCTTCACGATCTCGTAGCGCTCGTTCATGTACGTGTTGAGGTCCCTGTTGTAGCGCTTCGTGATCTTCATGTCGGCGATGAGGACGTCACCGATCCCGAAGCTGTAGTCGGAGAAATGGTCGAAGAAGTCGGTGTCGGATATGTTCGCCGAGATGGGGACGCCGTTCCAGCCGAAGCGCCACATGCTCTTCGTCGATTTCCTCAGCACGACCTTGAGCAGGGACAGGGGCTGCTCGGTCGAGATGACCGTCTTGGTGTCGGTACCCTCATAGAGCGGGGCGGCGGCCATGTACTGGAAGTCATCGCGATCCGCCTTGAAGTGTGCGCCTTCGGGTTTCGGGTCGATGATCTCAAGCGACTCGATCTCGGGGCGGCTCTCGAGTTCCTTGAAAGAGTTGACGATGGACTTCGTGGCGTCGGGGTTCCCCGTGTAGATGTTGTACGTGTTCTGGTTGACCGTCATCCTCTCGGCGTTCGATGCCACAACGGTCACGCGGTTCTTGCCGGACTCAATTGTCGCGGTCTCCTCCTTGCCGTTTTTGCCGAGGAAGGAGAGCAGCTTATACAGTTCCGTTGCCGTTGCGACCACCTGCGGAAGGACGGGTGCGGCGGCGGAGGCGAAGTCGATCATTCCCTTGATGGAGTCGGTGACGAGCTTGAGGTCTACCTCCAGGCATCCGGGCCTCGTCTCGCCGATTCGGATGTCGAGCGCCTGGGACGCGTCGATATCACCGCACGCCGCCTGCATGGCGCTCGCGTAGCCGAGGACGGTCTTCGTGAACGTATTGATGTCGACGCTGTCGATGTTTCCGCCGAATTTGACGATAACGTTTGTTTCGTCCATCTTTATTCTCCACATCCGAATCACCTCGGTGGATGATTCTATCCTCTCGTTGGGATGCTAATAAACGAGGAAAGGCGTCTGTCCTCGGGGACAGCCGCCTTTCCTCTGGACGCGGGCCCTGTGGAGTCCCGCGTCAATACCGCTGTCCAAATTACCGTTTGCCGTCGGCGTGGTTAAGTCGTCACCCATTTTCGCGACCCCACGAAAATGGGTGACGACTGGCGCTTTGTCGGCCCGCGTGCTGCCCGTTACGCCTTGCCGTTCAGGCGCTTCACCATCCGCTCGAAGTCATTCTCGTAGGTCTTGTCCTGGAGCTTCTGGAACTCGTGGAAGCGCTCCTTGGCGATCTTGTCCGCCGTCTTTTTGTTGCGGTTACCGAGGCCCTTGAGCACCTCGCGCCCGCTGAAGGTCAGGAAGCCGTCGAGCAGACGTTCGCAATCCTCCATGCTCGTCAGGACGTGCCGCTCGGCCCTGTCCTCGAGCGTGTCGAGCAGCATTGTGACGAGGCGGTTCAGCTGCCTTATCTCGTCCTCGGAAAGGTAGTTCTTGGCCACGGTGACGTCAGAGGAGTGGATGCGGCCCTCGGGACCTCCCTTCCACGACGTGAGACCCATGTTGGGCTTGGATGGGTCGGAGTGCTCCTGGACGATTTCGGCCGCGGTGTGCCCGGTGACGGCGTAGTGCATCTTGTTCTGGACCGCGGCGTAGAAGTTCTTGGCCATGGTCGAGTCCTTGTCGTAGTCGAAGCTGCACTCCTGGAAGATGTCGGTGATCTTGAGCCACATGCGCCGCTCGCTCGCGCGGATGTCGCGGATGCGGGCGAGCAGCTCGTCGAAGTAGTCCTTGCCGAAGGGCCGGCCGTTCTTGAGCATGTCGTCGTTGAGGACGAAGCCCTTTGTGATGTACTCCTTGAGGGTCGCCGTCGCCCATTGACGGAAGCGGGTCGCACGCATCGAGTTGACACGGTACCCGACGGCGATAACGGCATCGAGATTGTAGTAGGTTTTCGGTCTGCCGCCCTTTGGGGAGGTTTTTCCGGAAAAACCGGAAAAACTAGTTGAGCTGGTCTTTTGTAGTTCCCCGCTGGCGAAGATGTTGACGAGATGCTCGGAAATCGTCGAGACGGAGACGTCGAACAGCTCGGCCATTGCCGCCTGTGAGACCCAAAGGGTCTCGTCCTTGTAGTAGACCTGTACCGGCACGTTTGCCCCCTCGGACTGGTACAGGATTATCTCGGCCTGGATGGGGTCTTCCATATCTCTTCCACTCTGTCGGTGGGCTACGCGTTATTCGCCTTCATCATGTGGTAACTACATGCCTAAAGAGGATACGCGACCGCGAGGACATAAAAGGGTCTATATCACGGATATGATGGCGTTTCTTTTCCAGCACAATTTCGATAGTGCTAAAGTCCGCCGTTGGGCTCAATAAATATCGAGAAGTTGTGTTCTGCTCTAGATGGGTGCTCAGCTTAGTCTGCTCGATAGTGCGATCCTTGGCTTTCAGTCCGTGCGCGCATGGCTTTGACCATTTCCTGTGCTAGTTGAATCTGCGATTGCAAGCGGGCGAGGGCTGCGACTTCGCTGTCCTGGGCTTTCTGTGTGCTCAAGGTCGTTGCCTCCGTCTTCAAGCCATCAAGCTCGTGTAGTGCCTCGGATAGGCCGGTCTCGGTGCGGTTAATCATGCAATGGGTACTCATCGTGTGCTTAAGGCTGCGTGTCAGGCGTTCGGCATCTGTTGTGGCAATGCCGTACTGGGGGAGGGCGATATCCGCCTTCGGGTCCTCCTCAGGTGTATTCTGTGCTGCTCGCGCCGCTGATGCGCCTGCGATGCGTCCGAACACGATGCCGTTGGCGCTTGACAAGCCACCTATGCGGTCGGCTCCGTGCATGCCGCCTGTCGCCTCGCCGCAAGCGTAGAGGCCCTCAACGCCCGTATACGCGGTCTTGTCGATTTTGATACCGCCGTTGGCGGCGTGGGCATACATCGCCACGCGCATCTCGTCGGTCGGCGCGATGCCGTGCTCGTCTTGCAGCCAGGTGGCAAAGGTCTGCACAAACTCAGGGACGTTCTCGCGGGGGAAGTCGTAGTGGAGCGCGAGGCCTTCGGCGCCTGCTTGATCGATGGCAAGATCGATGGCGCGGGAAGCCAAGCGTGACGTGAAGGGGCCATATCCGGAGCGTTGCTCAAGCAGATCGTCTAGCTTGTCGTCGGCGATATCGACCGGCTGATCTACATGTACGTAGCGCCAGGTCTTCTCGTTAAAGACAAGGTTGCGCTTGGGCTCGATGAAGCCCGGCATCATCTGCATGAACTCTATATTAGTAAGGGACGCACCGTGCGACCGCGCGATGGCTTGTGATGAGCTGAGCACGTCGGTGGAAGTGAGGCTTCGCTCGAACAGGCCACCCGTGCCGCCCGCAGCGATGATAGTGGCTTTGGCTGCTATAGGCACGAGATGCTCGTTTGCGCGGTCGTAGAGCACGGCGCCAACAATCTTTCCGTTCGTATCTTCAACAAGGTCGATAAGCTCGTGGAGGGGGAGCGGGCGAATGCCGAGCGACTCGATCTGGGTCGTCAGAGCGTCCTCAAGGGGCTTGCGGGTGAGGCCGCGCCACATACGCGTCTTATGGTCAAAGCAGGGGATAAACTGCTTCTGCTGGGCACTCTCGGCACTTTGCGGACGCTGGAGCTCAACACCTAGATCCCGCTCGAGCCATTGGATGGCCTGAGGAATACCGTGGACAAACGTCTGGACGAGCGTAGGGTCGGCAACGCCGCCGCCCACGGCCTGGATGGTGTCGATGAGGTCCTGCTCGTCGGCTGTGTCGGTGGGACCGATGAGGCCCAGGCCCCAGGTGCCCGGGAAAAAGCTCGATCCGCTCATAGTCTTGCCGGCGCTTACGATGGCAACGGTTGCGCCCGCGCGTGCTGCTTCTATGGCGGCGCAAAGGCCTGCAATGCCAGATCCAATTACCAGTACATCAGTCGATTCCATTGGATTCCTTTCTCGTTCGCGCATTGTCGCACGGGTGATCGGCAATGGGGCCGCAAAGACTCGGCAAATCGGTAAAGGGCAAATATGGCAGGTGGGCGTCATGGACGCTCTGACGCTCCATCTCATCACATCACGTATTTAGCCTCAACTGATATATCGGCATTAGCTGCCCTGTGACAGCACAAACAAAAAGAGCCGCCACCTCGAAAGATGGCGGCTCTAAAGCTCAACTATATGAGCATCGCGCGGGCGCGATTAGGCCTTGAGGGCCTCCTCGACGGCGACGGCGCAGGCGACGGTGGCACCGACCATGGGGTTGTTGCCCATGCCGATGAGACCCATCATGTCAACGTGCGCAGGCACGGAGGAAGAACCGGCGAACTGGGCGTCGGAGTGCATACGGCCCATGGTATCGGTCATGCCGTAAGAGGCAGGGCCGGCGCCCATGTTGTCCGGGTGAAGGGTACGGCCAGTGCCGCCACCAGAAGCGACGGAGAAGTACTTCTTGCCAGCCTCGAGGCGCTCCTTCTTGTAGGTGCCAGCGACGGGGTGCTGGAAGCGCGTGGGGTTGGTGGAGTTACCGGTGATCGAGATGTCGACATTCTCGTGCCACATGATGGCAACGCCCTCGCGGACGTCGTCGGAGCCGTAGCAGTTAACGGCAGCGCGGGGACCATCGGAGTAGGGGATGGTCTCGACGACCTTGAGCTCGCCCGGGTAGTAGTCGAACTGGGTCTTCACATAGGTGAAGCCGTTGATGCGGGCGATGATCTGAGCAGCGTCCTTGCCCAGACCGTTGAGGATAACGCGCAGCGGCTTCTTACGAGCCTTGTTGGCGTTCAGAGCCAGACCGATAGCGCCCTCAGCGGCAGCGAAGGACTCGTGGCCGGCCAGGAAGGCGAAGCACTCGGTGTCGTCGGAGAGCAGCATAGCGCCCAGGTTGCCGTGGCCCAGACCGACCTTGCGGTCCTCGGCGACGGAGCCGGGAACGGTGAAGGCCTGGATGCCCTCGCCGATGATGGCAGCAGCCTCAGAAGCGGTCTTGGCCTCGCGCTTGACAGCGAGAGCGCAGCCGAGGGTGTAGGCCCACTCAGCGTTCTGGAAGGCGATGGACTGGGTGTTGTTGACGATCTCACGCGGGTTGAAGCCCTTGTCGGTGCAGATCTGCAGAGCTTCCTCGAGGGAGGCGATGCCGTTGTCGGCGAGGCACTTGTTGATCTTGTCAGCGCGGCGCTCGTAACCTTCGAACGTAACAGTCATAGTTATTTCCCTCCCTTTCTACTCGTGAACCGGGAACACGCTGGCGACGGAGTGAGTCTCCTCGTCGGTGCGCGGGTCGATGTACTTGGCAGCGTTCTCCCACTGACCATAGTGGCCCATAGCGCCAGCGATGGCCTCCTCGGGGGTCTTGCCGGCCTTGACGGCGTCGGTGAACTTGCCGAGGTTCAGGAACTCGAACGCGATGATCTCGTTCTTGTCGTTGAGAGCCATGCGGGTGACGTAGCCCTGGGCGAGCTCGAGGTAACGAGCGCCCTTGGCCTTGGTGCCGAACATGGTGCCGACCTGGGAGCGAAGGCCCTTACCGAGGTCGTCGAGGGAGGCGCCCACGGGCAGGCCGCCCTCGGAGAATGCGGTCTGGCTGCGGCCGTAAACGATCTGCAGGAAGATCTCGCGCATAGCAACGTTGATGGCGTCGCAGACGAGGTCGGTGTTGAGGGCCTCGAGGATGGTCTTGCCGATGAGGATCTCGGAGGCCATGGCGGCGGAGTGGGTCATGCCGGAGCAGCCGATGGTCTCAACGAGGGCCTCCTCGATGATGCCGTCCTTGACGTTCAGCGTGAGCTTGCAGGCGCCCTGCTGAGGTGCGCACCAACCCACACCGTGCGTAAGACCGGAGATGTCGGAAATCTCCTTAGCCTGGACCCACTTGCCCTCCTCGGGGATGGGTGCGGGGCCGTGGTATGCACCCTTGGCAACGGGGCACATGTTCTCCACTTCCTGTGAGTACTGCATGCCTCTCCTCTCTATCGTGTTGGCGTCCCGTCTGGGGGTCGTGGCTGGCGATTGCCGGGCGACCCTTCGAAAGGGACATGACATGCAGCCCCTATAATACCGCGAAATGCACGGAATATTCGGCGAACGGCTCATTTTCGTAGCGAGATGCGTGGAACTTTCAATTGAAACGATTTAACTAGCCCGTTTGCTGTTATGCGATACCTTGTAGAGGGTCAGTTTTGGTTAAGTTTTTGGTTAGCTTTTGGCAAGGCTACGTTGCCTGACCGGTGGTTATGATGCCGTTCGCCGGTTGTTTACTGCCATTTGCCGTGCGCGGATGCCATTTTACGTGTTTGTTTTGATAGTACGCTTCAATCGTGGTGTATTGGAAGGCGCAAGTTGTTGCCGCTGAAGGGGGCGCCGTGCAGCGCGTTTGGAGAACGGTCACCGGCTTTTACCATGTTTGTGCCCGTGGCACCGGAAAGCAGAACATCTTTGAGACCGATGATGACCGGTGGGAGTTTTTGGAGCTGATGCGTGAGTGCTGCCGCGATGCCCGGGTGACGATTGCGGCGTGGTGTCTCATGGGCGACCACGTGGATCTGGTGCTTTTGGATTATGAGGACGAAATGAGCGCAGCCATGCAGCGGTTGCTGCTGACGTATGCTCGTCGGTTCAATAAACGTACCGGGCGCACGGGCCATCTGTTTCGGGACCGTTTTGAGCGCCGCTCGCTCGATTCCGACTGGCAGGTGATGGAGGCTATTCGCTCCGTACACGCCGATCCGCAGGAGGCGGGCATCAGTCTCATTGAACGTTACCCCTGGAGCAGTTTTGCCGAGTATCTACGGGCCTATGACAACGATATGACGAGGGGATTTTCCGATCCTTCTTGCGTGCTTGAGCTTTTTGGTTCTACCGAGGGCTTTATTGCCTATTCGCTCTCGACGCCCAACGACAGCGAGCCAGCGCCGTGCGATATGAAAGAGGCGGAGTGGGAGCGACACGCCTTTGCCGATAAATTGGCGAAGGGACTCGGGGTTCCGCTCCACGGGGTTAAAGCTGCACCGCCGGCGCAGCGCAATATCGTTATCCTTGGATTGCACGATGCCGGCTTTACGGTGCGCCAGATTGAGCGGTATACGGGGATTGGCAAAAGCACCGTTTCTCGTATTGTGCGCGCTTATGCGCGGGTGAACGCGCAGGCCGAGGGTTCGGAATAGAAGCGAAAGAAAATGGCCGAACCGCCCTTGTCAAGCGATTCGGCCAACAAAATTCTTAAGATTTGGGACAAATATTACTGTTTATTTTGTCCCGTGAGCATGCCGTCGAGGGTGCGCCAGGCGAGCTCGGCGCACTTGACGCGGGCGGGCATGTGCGAGATGTCCTGGAGCTGGGCGGCCTCGTCCAGGTCTTCCAGGTCCTCATCGGAGAGCTGCTCACCGCGAATCATGGCGAGGAAAAGCCCGGCCAGGCGGCGTGCCTCCTCGACCGTCTCGCCGGTGATGAGGTCGGCCATGATGTCGGCGCTGGCCTGGCTGATGGCGCAGCCGTGGCCGGTAAAGGACGCCTCCTCGATCACGCCGTTCTCGACGCGTAGCTGCAAGGTGAGCTCGTCGCCGCAGCTGGGGTTGATGCCGTCGTGCTCGTGCGTGGGGGCATCCATCTCGTACTTGTAGTCGGGGTGCGAGTTGTGCTCCATAAACGTGGTGGAGGTGTACAGATTACCCATTGAACGTGCTCCAAACGTGATGCAGGCCGGCGATGAACTTATCGATGTCGGCCTTGTCGTTGTAGAAGGCCACGCTGGCGCGGCAGCAGGCGAGGTTCTCGACTCCCAGCCAGGTAAGCAGCGGCTGCGCGCAGTGGTGACCGGCGCGGATGCAGACGCCGTCCATGTCCATGATGCTCGCGACGTCGTGCGGGTGGATGCCCTTGACGTTAAAGCTGACGACGCCGTGATGGTTGTCCCAGTAGATGGAGCCGATGATCTGGACAAAGTCGAGCTGCATGAGCTCGCCCATAAGGTAGTGGACGAGTGCCTGCTCGCGTGCCTGGATGTTTTCGTAGCCAACCGTGTTGACGAGGTAGTCGAGGGCGGCGCCTGTGGCGAAGATGCCGGCGGCGTCCTGCGTGCCGGCCTCGAACTTCTCGGGGACGGGCGCCCAGACGGCGTCCTGCTCGGTGACCGAATCGATCATCTCGCCGCCGGTGAGCATGGGCGGCATGGCGTTGAGCAGGTCCATCTTGCCCCACAGTACGCCAATGCCCATGGGACCCATGGCCTTGTGTGCGCTAAAGGCAAAGAAGTCGGCGCCCAGATCGGCCACGTTGACCGGCATGTGCGGCAGCGACTGCGCACCGTCGACGACCAGATAGCCGCCGTACTTATGCACGAGCTTGCCGAGGTTCTTGACCGGGTTCTCGACGCCCAACACGTTGGAGACCTGTCCCACGGCCAGGATCTTGGTCTTGGGACCCACCTTGGCAAGAACCTCCTCGGTGGTGAGCTGGCCGGTCTTGGTGGGATAAAGGTAGACGAGCTTGGCACCGGTCTCGCGGCAGACCTGCTGCCACGGGATCAGGTTGGAGTGGTGCTCCATGATGGTGATGACGACCTCGTCGCCTGGCTCGAGCACCGTGGGCGCAACGCTCTTGGCGACCAGGTTGAGCGACTCGCTGGTGTTGCGGGTGAAGACGATTTCGTTGGCCTGGGCGGCGCCGATGAGGCCGGCAATCTGCTGGCGGACCTTGGCGATGGCATCGGTGGCCTCGACGGACAGCGAGTACAAGCCGCGCAGCGGGTTGGCGTTCATGCGCTGGTAGAAATCGCGCTCGGCGTCGAGCACGCAAGCGGGGCGCTGCGCGGTAGCGGCGCTATCGAGGAAGGCGATCTCGGGATGCTGCTGGAACAGCGGGAACTGTGCCTTATAGGGATTAGTCTCTATGTCCACGGTGGGCCAGCCGCGCGAAGCCTCGTCGCTGGCGTCGAGCTCCATGGGCTCGGGGGCGGTGCAGGTATCGCATTTTACGTGCTCGGTATCGATCATGCGAGCTCCTCTTCAAAGTTATCGATCAGGTTGTTGCCCAGGCGGACGACGGCAGCGCGGGTGCGCTCATCGGTGGCGGAAAGCGCGGCGTCCTCCAGCTTGGCGCGGATGAAAAGATCCTCGGCGGCGTTTTGGTCAAGGCCGCGGCAGGCGAGGTAGAACAGCTGCTCGTCGCGGACGTGGCCGATGGTGGCGCCGTGGTTGCCAGCGACGTCGTCCTCGTCGCATAGGATGACGGGGACGGTCTTGTTGTCGACGCCCTTGTTGGCGAGCAGTACTGTCTCGCGCTCGGTGCCGGTTGCGCCCTTGCAACCGTGCACGAGGTCGATGGTGCCGCGGTAGACCTTCTTGGACGTGCCGGTCAGCACGCCGTTGGCGTCGATCTCGCACTCGGTCTTGCGGCCGCGGTGGCGCAGCTCGTAGTTAAAGTCGCGCACCTGCTCGCGGGCGCCCAGGTAGTCGGTATCGATCGTCACCTTGGCGGTGTCGCCCAGCAGGTCGCCGGCAAGGCCGGTGGCGCTGGCGCCGCCCACCTTGCTGTCCACATAGAAGCCGGAG
>CAJMRJ010000059.1:0-9798 GCA_905215865.1 uncultured bacterium
TCAGTCATCGGCGCAGCCGGAGCCACCGGTACCGGCGCCGGAGCCGCCGTATCCTCCGCAACCGTCGGCGTCACCGGAGCTGCGGCAACCTCGTCCGCCGCAGCGACAGGATCGGCACATTCCGTCGCCAGCGCCACGCTCGGCAGCAGCAGCTGGCCGACCATAAGCGCACACGCTCCAGCGCAAGCGATTTTGGCACCCACACAACGCCAGGTACCGTGAACCAGCGAGCAGGTGCGCTCACGCTGAGTTTGCTTATCGAAGTGCCTTCCGTTCATAACGGCCTCCTTGGTCGTAGGGGCATACCACCACAAAGGTGCCTGTCCCCTTTGTGGTGGTCCTGTACAACCAAGATGTGCCAAATGGCTCCGTATGCCTAGGTTCGCAGATGCGAACCTAGGTCTCTACCTGCGGTTTAATTCAATATGATTTCGTTGTCGTCACACGCGTCCCAGGGACGCTACAATCGAGGACACGACTATTCCGTCCACCCAAAGGACTGTCCTTGAATCTGAGTAAGCCTAAAATCAACGCGCTTTTGGCACTTGCGCTCTTTACCTTTGTCTTTCTTGCCGCCGAGTTTCGATTCGACATTAATGTCGGGCTGCTCACCGGTGCCGAGCGTGTTGTGATTGCGCAGGGCTTCATCCTCGGCGCCAGCGTGATCGGCTTTATCGGATATGCGCCGCTGCTCGGGCTCGCACAGCGCAAAGGCCACTCGCTGGCAGCCGTCAACGCCGCCGCCGTCCCTATCGTCATCGTGGGCCTGACCCAAATTCAGTTCCCTACGGCCCCGCTTGTGCTCGAGATTCTGGGCTGCGTGGGGTTCTTTGGACTCGGCCTGCTGGGTGCCGCAGCGCACCACGCCTTTTCATTGGCATTCCAGGATGACCCCAAACTCGCCACCGGCGCGGGAGCGGCCTATGCTGCGGGCATTCTGATGCAGTTCGCCGTCAACCTGCTCGATTGCGGCGGTATCGTAGAGCTCATCGTCCTTGGCACAGCGACGATCGCCATATCCGCCCTCGGCGTCGTTCCCCAAAAGGCTGCCGAGAGCTCCAGCCCCGCCATCAATCCCTTTGTTGAGCCTTCTCATGCCCTCGCCAAACAGGCATGCTGGAGCATCGCGCTCGTCATGGTTCTTGCCTGTTTGTTCTCTACCCTCGACAACGTGGTCACACTCTCCAACGCCCACGGCACCATTGCCGTGCAAACCTGGCCGCGCCTCTTTTTGGCGGCAAGCGGCCTTGCCGCCGGTCTTATCTTTGACCTTGCCGAGCGCCGCTACATGGGACTTGTCATGCTCGGCATCGCCGTGCTCTCGACAATTTCCATCCTGGCCGTCGAGGCCGGCGCCGATCCCAACCTAGGCCTTGTCGTCTTTTACCTGAGCTCGGGCTTTTTTGTCACGTTCTTTACCGCCACCTTTACACAGCTGGCACCGCGCATGCATGCGCCCGCCCTCTGGGCCGGCATGGGCCGCGCTGCCAATAACATGTGCGCGTTCACCACGTCAGGCGTCTTGCTTGCGCTTGTGACCTCTGGCAATGTTGCTCTCATTATGATCGGCGCGCTCGTTTTGCTCGTCGCCGCCTGTGCGGCATTCGTGGCAGCCGGCTTGTTCCGCCTGCCCCAAACCGAGCAGGAGCGCGAGCGCGAACAGCTGGCAGAAGAAGCACTCGCCACCCCCACCATCGAGGAGCAGCGCAAGGCCTTCATCGCCAACCACGCTCTCACCCCGCGCGAAGTCGACGTGCTCATGGCCGTGACCCAGGATGAACGCCCACTCAAACAGGTTGCCGAGGAGCTCGGCATCTCGATGCGCATGGTACAGCGCCACCTGAGCTCCATCTACCAAAAGACCGGTACACAGACGCGCGCCGGTCTCACCAAAGCCTTCCCCTCGGCCTAAAACAAAAACCACCACAAAGGTGCCTGTCCCCTTTGTGGTGGTTTCGACCGGTTAGCCTTCGAGCTGCGCCACTTTGTAGCGGTAGGCAGCGGCGATGACGTCCTTGCAGCCTTCGCGGCCCAGCTTGGCGCGGTTGACGACGATGTCTTTGCCGCTCGTCATCTTCCACTTCCCGGCGCTGTAGCGCTTATAGAACGCCTCGCGCGCCTTCTGCTGCTGCTTGACCAGCTTGGCGCCCTTCTTTTTGTTAAGGCCACGCTTCTTGCGCACGATCTCGACGCGGTCCTCAAAGGGTGCGGTCACCAGCACGGCAATGTGGTTGGGGTTGTTACGCAGCAGGTAATCGGACAGGCGGCCCTCGATAATGCAGCTCTCGGTCTCGCCCAGATCCAAAATCACCTGGCTCATCTTTTGGAACAGCTTGTCCGAGTACGAACGCGCATCGTAGCGGTCGGGCAGAAACGCCATGTTTTCCACGGCCAGGCGCTCGTCGTAGGCAGCCATCTTGTCGAGCGACTCGCCCGCGCGCAGCGACGCACGCACCAGCAGCTCGTTATCGTACAGCGGAATCCCCAACTCGTCGGCAAGCATGCGACCAATCTCGTGGCCCTCGGCGCCAAAGTCGCGCGCGATGGTAATGACCACAGGATTCTTCTTGTTCTCCAGATCGCTCATCGCGATTCCTTTCTAACAGATGAGAAATAGGCGATTCCTGATTCCCATTTTGTCACTTACGACCGTCCTGGTTTCCCAAGTGCGGCAGATTGCCCCGAAAGAGGAGCGCCGCGTACTACATGTACGCAAGCGACGATTGAGGGGCAAGGTGCCGTGCTTGGGGAAGCAGGACTACGCGGCTACGATACGGCGTTGATAAGCCCTCACCAGCAGCGAGATACCAAAGTTGAGCACAAAGTACATCGCAAACACCAAGCCGTAGAGCATAAGAACCTGCGACAGGTCGATCGCGTGGGCCATCACGACGTTTGCCGTGTACATGAGCTCGGCCACGTTAATGCCCGAAAGATACGAGCTGTCCTTAATGACGGTCGTGCACTGGCTAAACAGCGCCGGAATGATTGTTTTAAACGTCTGCGGCAGAATGATGTAGCGCATGGTGGCAAAGAAGCCGAAGCCCTGGCTCTGCGCCGCCTCAAACTGGCCGCGCGGAATCGAGTTGAGGCCGCCGCGCACAATCTCGGCCATAACAGCGCTGGTAAACAGCGTAAAGGCGATGGTCGAAATCACAATGTCCAAACCCTGCACCGTAAAGTAGATAAACAGGATCCACAGCAGGTTTGGCGTGCAACGGAACAGCTCGATATAGGCGCTCACCAAAATACGGAACGGGCGGGGCGCATAGCTCTTAACGAGCGCCAGCACCGTGCCAAAGATGAGCGAGAAAAAAATCGACAGCGCCGAGATCTCGATGGTCTTAACAAAGCCGCCCCAAATGTAGAGCAGGTTGGTCGCGTTGAAGATTTCCATGCGCTAGGCCTCCTCTACGTTGTCGAGCCCCAGCTCGGCCAGGCTCACGCCGCGCGGACGCTCCTTGGAGCGGCGCTCGAGCCACTGCACCAGCATGGCGAGTGGAAAGCAGATGATGAAGTACATAAGGCAGCAGACGATGTATCCCTGCAGGTAACCGTACAGACTCACAAAGTTGTCGGAACGGTACATAAGGTCGCCGCCGGCCACAAGCGCCAGCACCGACGTGTTCTTGACCAGGTTGAGCGCCTGGTTACACAGCGGCGGCAGAATGATCTTGAACGTCTGGGGCAGCACGATGTACCAGTACGCCTGCGCACGGGTGAAGCCCTGGCTCTGCGCCGCCTCCATCTGACCGCGCGGAACGGCCTCGATACCGGTGCGGATGACCTCCGAAATGTAGGCCGCGTGATACAGGCCCACGCCCAAGAAGCCCAGCACGAACGGCGCGATGCGCACCGGCTGATCGGCACCGGTTATGGCCTGCAAAAACTGCGGACCGGCCATGTACATAAAGAGCACCTGCACGGGCAACGGGGTGTTCTGGTAAAACTCCACGTACACGCGGCTTATGGCGCGCAGCACGCGCGAGCGAGTGGTAGAGAACACGCCCAGCAGCGTGCCCAGCACCAGCGACAGCAGCAGACCGGCAACGACCACCTGCAGCGTCACGCCAAAGCCCTCCCAGAAGGGCCCCATGTTTTGAAATGTCGTCGACCAACGGTCGGCGTCAAATAATCCTTCGAGCATTTGATTCCTTCCTTGGACGATGCGCCTATACAAGACCCCAGGTCTTGACCTCTTGGTCGAGCCAGCCGTCGGCCAGGCGATCGCATATCACCTGATCGACCACGGCCGAAAGGTCGCAACCCTTCTTGGTCGCCACGCCGTAGCCCTGCTCGCCAAACTTGACCTCGGGCTGCAGCAGCTCAACGGTCTCGTTCATGTAACCGGCCAGCGTGGAGCGGTCCATGGCAAAGACGTCGATATTGCCGGCATCGAGCGAACTCTTGATGATGGGGTAGCCGCTAAAGGCCCTAAACTCGGGCTTGCAGCTAAAGCCGTTGTCCTTGATCATCTGCTCGATCAGACCCTGCGTGGTAGCACCCTGGCTCACGCCAATGACCTTGCCATCCAGGTCCTCAATCGAGGTAAAGCCCGAACGCTTCTTGACCATGAGTCCCACGTAGTCGGTGCGGTACGGCGTCGAGAAATCCCAGCTCTTCTTGCGCTCGTCCGTGATGGTGTAGGTCGCCGCGACCACGTCAAGTTGGCCGTTATCGATCAGCGGGCCGCGCGTCTTGGGCGTTACGTCGGTAAACTCGACAAGCTCCTGGGCGCGGGCCTCCTTGTAGCTCACGCCAAAGACGGCAGCGGCGATCTGATAGCACAAATCGACTTCCATGCCCTCAAAGCGGCCCTTGGCGGTGTCGTAATAGCCATAGCCGGGAACGTCCTTCTTAACGCCGGCATTCAGATGGCCACGCGACTTGATGGCCGCAAGCTTGGACCCCTTGTCGGAGCCCTCGCCGCTGGTGGAGTTGCCGCAACCGGTAAGCGCGGTCCCCGTCAGCGCAAGCATGCCGGCGCCCGCCAGCTGCAAAAAGTGGCGGCGCGACATGGCCGCCCTCGTCATATCCGTCATGTCCATCACCGCGCCTAGTGCAGAATCTTGGACAGGAACTCGCGGCAGCGCGGGTTCTCCGGGTTATCGAAGAAATGCTCGGGCGTGCCCTCCTCCAGGATGCGGCCGTCCTCCATAAAGATGACGCGGTCGGCCACCTGGCGCGCAAAGCCCATCTCATGCGTCACGCAGATCATGGTGATGTCCTCCTGCGCGAGCTCAATCATAACGTCCAGAACCTCCTGGACCATCTCGGGGTCGAGCGCCGAGGTCGGTTCGTCAAACAGGATGATGGGCTGCTTGGTGCACAGGGCGCGGGCGATGGCGATGCGCTGCTGCTGACCACCCGAGAGATTCTGCGGGTACTCGCCGGCCTTATGCGCCATCCCGACGCGCTTGAGCGCGGCGATGGCGATCTCGGTCGCCTCCTCCTTGCTCTTCTTTTGCAGCTTGATGGGTGCGAGCGTCAGGTTGCCCAGCACCGTCATGTTGGGATACAAGTTGAACTGCTGAAACACCATGGAGCTGTACTTGCGAGCCATCTCCAGGTGATTCTTTTTGGTGAGCGGCGTACCGTCGATGACGACCTCGCCCGACGTGGGCTCCTCCAGATAATCGACGCAACGGATGAGCGTCGACTTACCCGAGCCGGAAGGCCCGATCATTACGAGCTTCTCGCCGCGCTTGACGGTGAGATTGATATCTTTGAGCACATGCAGGTCGCCAAAGTACTTGTTGAGATGCTTGATCTCGATCATGTCTGCCATGAATGTCCCTTCCCTGCGTTTACACGAGTTGAACTATTGTACGGAAAGAACCGCGTTTCCGCAGCCCACACTACATTCCCGTAAAGAACCCGCAACCTTTAACCCACTCATTGGGGACAGACTTAAATGAGTACCCACCCATTGGGCACTCATTTAAGCCTGTCCCCAATGAGTGCCCAACCCAGCAAAAAGGGGCGCGACCGCTATGGCCACGCCCCTCAACATCAACTATGTACCGCTCGGCCCCTACGCGAGTTTAGCGCCGACGATCTTCGCCGCGGCCGGCTTGTCGAAGTTACCGCCGGTGGCCTTGCCCAGAGCGCCCATGACCTGGCCCATCTGCTTCTTAGAGGTCGCGCCCAGCTCGGCGATGACCTGCTCGATCAGGGCCTCGAGCTCCTCGCCCGAAACCTGCGCGGGCAGCAGGCTCTCCAGAATCTTGACCTGCTCGGTCAGGTTGTCGGTACGGTCCTGGTCGGTGCCGGCTTTGATGGACATCTCCAGCGTCTCGCTCGTCTGCTTAATCAGACGCTTGATCATGCTGTTGACGTCTTCCTCGGTCACGTCGCGGCGCTCGTTAACCTCGATATTCTTCACCTCGGCCTTAACCTGGCGAATGATGGACAGGCGAACCTTATCCTTGGCCTTCATGGCGGCAATCATTTCCTGCTGCAGCTCTTCGTTGGTCATCTGCAAATCCTCCTCAATAGTGCGGGCGGCACTCGCACGAGCGCCGCCCCATGATTACTTAGTCGTCGACGAATCGTCGGTCGAACTCTTGGTGACGCCCTTCAGGCTGACGTTGTACGGCACGTCCTTGGGCATGGGGTTAACGGTGATGTCGGCGTCCTTCTTGTACTGCTCCAGCCACTCGCTGTACGCGGTGCTTGCCGCCTGCGTCTTCACCACGTTGGAGACGTACTTCTTGATGTCCTTGGGCACCTGCTTAATGTCATCGACCTGATTATCGACATGGAAGTAGTCGGTGCACTTGATGATGTGATAACCATAGGTCGACTCGACGACGCCGCTCACATCCCCCTTGTTGAGTCCCTCGAGCGCCGCCTGGTAGCTGTCGACGAAGGTGGTGAGCTTGTCCCAGCCCACATCGCCCTTCTTCTCCTTGGAGCCGGTGTCGTCGGAATACTGCTCCACGGCATCCTCAAAGCTCAGCTCGCCGGAGTTGATCTTGTCCAGGCACTCCTGCGCCTTGGCCTTGGCGGCAGCCTTGTCCTCGTCGGATGCGTCGGAATCGACCTTGATCAGGATATTCGACGAACGACGGGCATCGTTGTAGTTGGACAGGTTCTCATTGATGTAATCGACAATCTCGCTGTCCTTGGGCTTGCTGGTGGGTGCCACGGCATCCTTGAGCTTCTGCTGCGCCAGGCTCTCCTTGAGCGAGTCCTTGTAGGTGTCCTCGGTGTAGCCATAGGTCTTAAGCGTCTTCTTAAAGGCTTTGGCGCCGCCGGCACTCTTGCAGGCGTCCCTCCAAGCCTTCTCGACCTCCTTGTCCGACACCGTCACGCCGTTTTCCTTCTGCGCCTGCTGAAGCAGAATCTGCTGCGCGTAGGAGTCGATGAGCTGCTTGCGGTACTTCTTGGGTGTGAGGTCGTTGTCGACCAGGTACTGTGCCCAGTCCTTGTCCTTGGTGTAGCCGTAGGACGTGCGCATGCTCATGATCTGCTTGGTCACGGTGTCCTCGGTGAGGTTGGTGCCGTTGATAGTGGCAGCCACGCCACCAGTAAGCTTATAGCCCGAGCCGGCACTTTCGGTCTGCGACATCAGGCCGGAGCACGCCATGGCCGAGACGGAGAGCAGCATCGCCAGCACGCCGATGACCACCAGGACAATCTTGACGGTCTTGGACACATAGGTCTTGCGCTGCTTCTTGCGAGAGCTGGAGGCGGCGCGAGCCTGTTGCTCGGGCGTCGGCGCGACCTCGGGGTTCTTTTTCTTATTTGCCATGTTTGGCCTTTCGCATCACGAATCGAACAAACGCCATTGTGTCACAACGCAGCCCCCGCGGCACACCTGGTGCATGGGGGACGGGTTAATCTGCACCATTTTGGTGCAAAGGGGACAGGTCTGGCAGTTGGCAGTTAGGGACGTTCCTTTTCTGCCGGCAGTTAGGGACAGTCCCCCAGTGCCGACCTTAAAAGTGGCGACGGATGGCGTCGACCATGCCTTGGGGCGTGGTCTGGCCAAGCACATCGGCTGCAGCGTCGGCGTCCATAAAGATATTCATGAGCGCCTGAAGCGCCTCGACCTGGCCGCCCGGCTCGGCAATACCCAGGTTGATGACAATCTGCGCCGGCACGGGGGCACCCATGCCCGCCATAGCATTGAATGTCACGGGCACAGCAGGCTTTACCACCGCGATATAGGGCTTGGCCACAAATCCCGGATCGGTGTGCGGGATGGCGATGTTTGCCGCCGGCATAGCGAGACCCGTGGGATAGGCGTCCTCGCGCGTGCGGACGGCGTTGAGCCAGCCCTCGGCAATGTAGCCGCGCGGGGCAAGCTCGCCCTCGAGCCGCGCAAATACCTCATCCGGCGTTGCACACTCCCAATCAAAAAACACCAGCTCAGGCGTAAACAATGCTTCGTTATCCGCCATGGGCCCACCTCTCTCACCTTGTCACCTGCGACGTTCTTAAACGACTAGTCATTCAAGAACGTCCCCAATGACTAGTCGTTTAAGAACGTCCCCGATGACTACCTAAAACAAAGGGTGGCCACTTGCGCCTTGGCGCCAATGACCACCCTGACTACTCGGCTAAATTGTACTGTGCGCCGCTAGCCGCGAGGCGCGTCAATTGCGACCTTGCCGCTCTCCAGCACGTGAACGCGGCCGTCGGCGAGCATCTGCACGACCTCGGGATACAGCACATGCTCGATTGTGTGGATGTGCTCCTCGAGCGTGTCGACGTCCCAGTCCTCCTCGACAGCCAGCGCACGCTGGGCGATGATGGGGCCGTTGTCGTAGATCTCGTTGGCAAAGTGCACGGTCACGCCGGTCACCTTGACACCGCGGGCAAACGCATCGTCGATCGCATGGGCGCCGGTAAAGCTCGGCAGCAGCGCCGGATGCAGGTTGACCACGCGATTGGGGAACGCCGCCAGCAGCGGCGTGTGCACCATGCGCATGTAACCGGCCATCACCACGTACTCGCAGCCGTGCTCGAGCAGCTCATGCGCGATGATCTCGTCGGCGGCGATGGGGTCGGCATAGACATCCTTGGACAGCGTGAGTGTCTGGATGCCCGCACGCTCGGCGCGCTGCAAGCCCTTGGCCGAAGGACGGCTCGACACCACAAGCTCAATCGAGGCGTTGAGCTTGCCGGCGGCGATCAGGTCGATCAGCGCCTGCAGGTTGGTACCCGAACCGCTGATGAGCACACCAATCTTAAGCGGCTCGGCCGTATCGGTGCCGGTCGGACGGGTGTAGGGTACAAAGCTCAGGCCCTCGGCAGCAGCCATCTGCTCGTTAGCGCTCATCGGAGTACACGACCTTACCGGAACCCTCGACGCACTCGCCCACGCGGAACGGCTTCTCGCCTAGAGCGACCAGTGCCTCGGTCACGGCAGCCTCGTCCTCGGGGGCGACGATCAGGCACAGGCCGACGCCCATGTTGAAGGTCTTGCATGCCTCGTTGGGCGCGAGCTCGGCCTGACGCGACACGTAGGTGATGACGGGCGGAACGTCCCAGCCCATCTCGGCGCCGTTGCGGGTGACCACGGCATCGACGTCGTCGGCGAGCGCGCGGTTGAGGTTCTCGGTAATACCGCCGCCGGTGATGTGGGCAATGGCATGAACGTTGGCGCCACCGCGGAGCAGCTCCAGAATCGGCTTGACGTAGATGCGCGTGGGGGCCAG
The DNA here is from genome assembly GCA_905215865.1 of uncultured bacterium. Lineage (GTDB taxonomy): Bacteria > Actinomycetota > Coriobacteriia > Coriobacteriales > Coriobacteriaceae > Collinsella. The sequence continues at coordinate 9,669 of CAJMRJ010000059.1, forward strand.
CAGGGCGTCGGCCAGCGAAACGCCGCCGAGCTCCTCGAGCGGACGGCTCAGCTCCTCGGCCTTAGCGGCGGCCTCGGGCGTACCCGGCTTGATACCGTCGACACCGATGACCTTGCGCACGAGCGAGTAG
>CAJMRJ010000060.1:0-9788 GCA_905215865.1 uncultured bacterium
CGGAGCTTGGCTCGGACGCCGGCTCAGATGCAGGTGCCGGCTCAGGCTCAGGCTCAGGTGCAGGCTCGGACTCAGATGCCGTCTCAGGCTCGGGCGCCGGCTCAGGCTCGGTCGCGGGAGCGGGTGCAGGTGCCGGCGAAGCATCCGGAGCACCGTAACCCGAAGGGGTGGACTTCTTCTCGAAGGGCAACACAAAAGTCAGAACGTCGTCCTTATCCTCATCGGCCCACTCGCTTGCATAGCGTGCGGCCCAATAGCCAACGGCACGGTGCTTGAGCATCTTTCCAAAGACCGTAAGAAATACGGTGACGAAAGCGACCAGCACCAAGAACAGCACGAGCGTGACGCCACCGCCGGTAACAAGCGCCTCAATACCCGTAGGACGATAGTAGTAGCTATACATACCGACAGAGGCAATGGCGCCAAAGACGGCCGTCAAGATCCATGTGACAACGTTGGCGACCAAGCCCGTCAAAAACTCGGGAAGGAACGAAGCACAGAACAGCTTGGTCTTGTTGTGCTTAAAGGCCGCCCAGACCTTATCGAGCGAAAACGCGCTCTCGACGCGCCCGGTCACCGCAAAGTGCATCACGGCAATGTCGGCGAACATCTTAAAGAAGACCCCCAAGACTACCGCGGCAATCATAGCCAGGACAAGCAGGCCAAGCGAGCCAAACAGCGCAGCCTCGAGCGCATAGGAGCCGTAATACGAATACGAGCCTGCGGCGCCAATTACCACGCTCTCCACCAGCGAAAGCACTACACCGATAACGGGAATGGCAGCGATAACCTCGAGCACGACCGAAATAACGCTCGAAAAGACTCCGAGACCAAACGACGTGGAACGCATGAGTGGACGGTCCATGCCGTCATCAATCTTAAGCGACAGATCGCGACCCCACTCGATGCCAAAGCCCGAACCGCACACGCTCGCCACGTAAGCGGCCAAAAAGCCGATAGCGGCTGCAATACCGCCGATAACGGGAATAAACAGCACGAGCACCGACACGACACAGATAAGCGCCGGCAAAAAGGCAATCTGGCACACGCGCTGCAGCACGCCCGGCGTCTTGGTCATATCCTCAAACGCCTGAGCCATGCAGCCCTTGGGCACGTTCATGACAGGTTGAGGGACAAATTGCTGAGGCTGACCCTGAGGGGTGGAAGCTGCAGCACCAGCATTAGGAGCACCGCACACGCCGCAGAACTTGTCGTTATCGCCCATAGGAGCGCCACACTGCGAACAGAACATCGAAATCATCCCTTCGTATGTAGAGCGAATCACCTGGATCGCAAACGATGTCTTTGGCATCATTATCACCCAATGTGAGGACAAATACTCTTAGATGACGTATTTGCAACGCGCGAGGCGCTTTTCGATTGTTTGATGAATGCGTTCGCGCTAGTTCGTGCCGCGGAAACCCTTGCCGACGATCTCGGAGCTGTCAACAATCGTGATAAAGGCACCCGGATCGACTTCGCGCGCATAGCGGCGCAGCTGCACGGCCTCGCGACGGCTCAGCACGCTCATGATCACCGTCACGCACTTGCCCGAGAAGGCACCGTAGCCGCGGCTGATGGTCGCCGTGCGGTTGAGATGCTTGACGATAAACTCCTCAACCTTAAGGGGCTCGGAGCAAATGATCGTGCAGACCTTACGAAGGTGAATGCTCTCGATGGCCTTGTCGACCACAAGCGTCTTGGCAAACAGGCCGAGCACGCAATACAGACCGACACGCGGGCCATACAAAAAAGCCGCGATAGTCACGATACCGATATCGACCAACAGCAGTGCGCGACCAATCTCGAGCGTAGTGCGGCGCTTGAGGATCATGGCGAGGATGTCCGTGCCGCCCGTCGAGGCGCCGATATCAAAGACGATAGCGCTGCCGAGCGCCGGCAGAATCACGGCAAAGCACAGGTCAAGCCACATATCGCCCGTCATCGAGATATCGGTCGGGATAAAGAGCTCAAACAGCGAAACATAGGCGGACAGTGCAAACGAGGCGAAGACGCTCCACAGGATTGCCTTGCGCTCCAAAAAGATAAAGCCCAAAACGACGAGAATCGCGTTGATAATCCACATAAAGACGCCGACGGGCAGGGTCGGGAACAGCGTGGACAGAATGACCGACACGCCCGAGGTGCCGCCAAAAGCAAAGTGATTAGGGGTTTTAAACGCAACGATGGCAAAGGCCGTAAGAATCAGGCCCAGATTGAGCTCGGCAAAAAAGCGCGGGAGGCCCGGCTCTTGGCTGCGCTTTTGGCCGGCACGCTCGCCGCGCTCGATATCGGTGCGATCGACCACGCGCTCCATCGGCACCACGGGAGGACGATGTACCTCCTCGGCAGCTCGCGATGCCGCCTCTGCCGCGGCAGCCTCAATCGCCCATGCCTGGCTTTCTGTTTCGTGCTCGTCAGCCATTACGGCAACCCCTCGTTAACAATTTGGAAACAATGCGCCCATTAGGGTAACGCGGAACGCGACGATTGCAACCCCTAGTTAGACGAGCGGTATGCCTACATCGGGGGCATACAAATAACGGCCGGCCGCACATACATCCGTGCGACCGGCCGTTTGACGTTTTCGCAGATAAAACCTGCCAAAATAAACATCCCTTTTTGGTAGGTTACTCGTGCTGGTTGGTGCGGTGCTCGTACTCCTCGGGGGTGATGACATCCTCGATGCGCAGGTTGACACCTGCCACCTCAAGGCCGGTCATCGCAGCAAGGCGCTCGGTCACGCGCGCCTTAACGTCGTCGAAAATCGCGGGCGCGTAGGCGCCGTACTCGATAATGACGGAAATGTTGACGACCACGCGGTTGTCATCAGTGACCTCGACCGTCACGCCCTTGGTCAGATTCTCGGCACCGAACTGCTCCTGCACAAAGTGCATGAGGTTGCCCTTCATGCCCAGGACGTGCGGCACCTCACGGGTGGCCATGGCGACGATCTTCTCGATCACGCCATTGGAATAGGTCAGCGAATCCTCGGACTCGTCCGCTTCCTCATCATCCTCGTCCGCATCGTCGGCGGGTTCGGCCTCGACGAGCGCCTCGTCCTCGAGCGTTACGTCCTCGGCCTCAGCGGCGACGGTCTCATCTGCCTCGAGCTCGGTATCGGCCACATCAACCTTCGTGTTAAAAGCCATGGTTCCTCCTTATGCCCACCGCACACGCGGCGGTCGAATACATGTTAGCGGCCGCTAAACAGACGACCGAAGAAGTTGACGATCCCGTTCTCGCCGTCTCGAATCTGGCCAATCACGGCGCCGATCAGCACAAAGAATGCGATGACGAGCGTATCCCACAGGCCGAGCGTGAGCACCAGCACAGCGAGCACAAAACCAGCGACGGCTCCGAGCGTGGTGTTGGGATGGCGCACGGCGTAGCTCCAGACGGCAGCACCCGTGCCCTTGATGAGACCCATGGCTTCATCAAAATCATCGGCGACCGCGTCATGTGACTCGGCGCCCTCTGCCTTGGGATCGACGACCTCGCTTGCCGGCGCAGCGCTCTGATCGATGGTCAGGCGCGGGGTGCGGACGGTCTTGTCTTGATTGGTATCACTCACCGGAAACCTCCACGGTCTGGACGGTAGTCTTGGACGGCAAAAAACGAACGCGCGCAGTCGTGCCCGGCGTGCCAAGCATGGTGTCGCAGGCCTCCTCGATACGTTGCTGCATCGCGGCTGCAAGGGAGGCCACGTCCCGGTCGTCGAGCGCGATAGCATCGACCTTAAAACGGACGCGCGATTCGTCGGAGCCCTGCACGCGCGCCTCGACATGCTCGACCATCACGCGGTCGTCGCGCTCTGCCGCAGTGCGAGCGCACGAGGAGAGGGCCGCGAGCGTGACCTCGATATTACGCTCCCCCGCCGGATGCACGCAGGACGGCTCGCGACGAGCAAACATCAGGCGGAAGAAACCCACGAGCACGCCGAGTGCCACGACACCGCCGCACGCCGTAACAACGATGCGCGGCAGCGGATCGCGCATCAGCAGCATAAAGCGATAGGTATATGGTCCCCAAAACTGGCAGACTAACGTGCCCAGCGCCACGACGGCGGCGGCAAGATACACGATCGCCAGGGCACGTTTGAGCACGCGCATGCGGCGCTCCCTTCAAATCTTGATCCACAGAATGCAAAACGATTCGCATCATTATAAAAGAGCCGGGTCCGGTGCCTCATGCACGCGGATCCGGCTCATCTATTCCACGAGGCTTGCATGCTCGCTTCATTATGCCCAGATATGCACGGCTCAATCCGTGCGGGTGCTACTCCTCCTCGAGGGCAGCGATGACCTCGTCGGTCATGTCCATGGTGCTGTAGACATCCTGGACGTCGTCGAGCTCCTCAAGACGGTCGATCAGGCGCTGAACCTTCTTGGCGTCGGCGCCGGAGACCTCGGTCGGGGTGGTCGGGACCATGGTGGTCTCGGAGCCCTTGACCTGGACGCCCTGCTCCTCGAGCGCCTTGGAGACAGCCATGACCTCGTTGGCAGTAGTCCAGACGATCCACTCCTCGCCGGCATCCTCGTAGTCCTCGCCACCGGCCTCGGCGATGGCCATCATGAACTCATCCTCGTCACCGGCAGCACCGTTGGCGATCATGGTCTCCTTCTTGGCGTTCTCGTCCAGGATCTCCTTGGCGACGACGATCTGGCCCTTGCGCTCAAACTGGAAGGCGACGGAGCCGGAGGTGCCCAGGTTGCCACCAGCGTGGGAGAAGGCGGAACGGACGTCGGCAGCGGTGCGGTTGCGGTTGTCGGTCAGGCAGTCGACGTAGACGGCGACACCGGCGGGACCGTAGCCCTCGTACACAATGTTCTCGTAGACGGCGGCGTCGGCACCCGAACCAAAGGCCTTATCGATAGCGGACTTGATCTTGTCCTTAGGCATGGACTGAGCCTTGGCCTTGGCGACGGCAGCGGCGAGGCTGGCGTTGTTCTCGGGCAGCGGGTCGCCGCCGAGACGGGCAGCAACGGTGATGTTGCGGCTGAGCTTGGAGAAGAGGGCGGAACGCTTGGCGTCCTGCGCGCCCTTACGATGCTTGGTTGTGGCCCACTTAGAGTGTCCGGACATACGTGTCTCCTATCGGTTTCGACCTAAAGCCCAGCGTGAATGCTCGGGCAATATAAACAAACGTCGTTATGATATACCTACTGGCCTGCGAGATAAACCCCAAAATGAAGGCGTCGTGATGATGTCACCCTTTAGTGCAAAGTAACCTGACCCCAATGCACCAGTTTAGGCCCAGAGGAAGTCGCTGCGGGTGACGGTGGCGCCGATGGCAAAAGGCATGCAGGCGATGACCGGATACAGGTAGCGCATGTAGGTCGAGCCGTTGCACGGGCCAATCAGGCACACGGCGAGCACGCCCAACAGCGGCACCCAGATCGCCAGCGCACGCCATGAATGACGGCGCAACAGGTAGACCACCACGACGATCATGATCCACACGTAGGTGGCCGAGCTCATGGTGAGCGAGATAAACGGGATGCGCTGCACCGCCACGCGGTACAGGTTAATCAGGTGGTCGCACCAGCGCACGACCTTGCTATCGACCGGATGGAAGTCAAAGTACTTGAGGTTATCGGGCTTCGCCATAATCTCGGCACTGCGCGCGGTGCTGTAGACCCACGCATCGCGAGCGCTCGGGTAGAAGTACCCGTAGTAGTTATTGACGAGCGCCGAGATATAGCACTCGGGGTCCTTTTTGAACATCTGGGCCCACACCTCAAAATAGGCCTTGATGTCCTCCTGCGAGGCGTACTCATTGAAGCAGTTTTTGACGGCATCCGACTTGTCGGGGTTGTAGCGACGGCCCAGGTTCTCGTACTTAAGCACGCGATCGATCACAGCGCGCTCCTCATCGGTCACCAAGCCGTCGCAGGGAGCTTCCACGATGGTGCCGTCCTCCTTAACCGTGGGGTTGACGCCCGAGTTGAGGCCATCGTGCTTTTGGACGAAGCGTGCCGTCTGTTGAAACGGAATCGAGAGGATCTCGCGCTTGGAGCCCGGCGTGATATCGTGCGCCGGCATAAATACCTTGGTGAAATACATGTTGGAGACAAGGCAGAGCGCAAGCACTGCGAGCACGCCGACCCAGCGGAAGCGCGACGTGGCGCATGAGACCGTGGTGCCCATCTGCTTAGCCGCACGACGAGCGACATGTACATCCCAGGCGCAAAACGCCGCCGCAATCACGCAGGCCGCCAACGGAAAGACCAGGCCGCCATTGCGCAAAAACGTGGAACCCATGGCACCCAGCACGAGCAACAGCCAGTCATGGCGCGCAAAGAGCACGGGCTTCTGTTCGCCCGCACGCTCGGCATTGGCATCGCGACGGGGTAGGCCACATGCCACGAGCTTGACGGTCTGAACGAGCAGTACCAAAAACGCATCGGCAAAAAGTACATCTTTGGTCAGCAGCACCGCGTAGTTGGAGAACATCGGCATAAACGCAAAGAACAGCAAGATGACGCCGCGGACCGGCAGGCTCACGCCCAGCTTGCGCAGCGACGATATGGAATAGGACATGCAGGCGGCGGTGATGACGAATTGGGCACAAGTGTAGATGGCAAGGCCCGCATTGGCGCTGTTAAATAGCGAAAGCCCCAGCTGCACACACGAGCCGATGATGGCCGTGTGCACCACCGGATGATGTCCGTTGAGTAGCACGTTGGGGTTAAGCAGGCGTAGGTAATCGCTCGTGCCGTTGGGGTAGTTAAACCATTGGCGGACCTGCGCGCCCGTGTCTCCCATAAAGAGGCCGGGCAGCGAGGCGATAAGCGTGGGCGCCCAGACAATCATGAGCACAAGAAACGGCCCGACAAAGGGATGAACCGAGAGCACGGCGTGGACAACACGCCACACGCGGCCAAAATGCGCCTCCGAAAACGGAATGCGGCGGGAGCCCAACCAATCCAAAAACTCAAAAGCCAGATAGAAGGCCACAATCGCCAGAAGCATCCAGCCCGCGCCACCAATCCAGGCGCAGATAACGCGTGCCTTGTCGCCCAGCACAATCTCGGCCGAATCGGTGAGGTCGTAGCTACGGCCGAACACCATGCAAACGGCAAAGAACAGCGATGGCAGCACGACCGACGGGCGCCAAGCGTCACCGCGGCCAAAGAACACATAGCGAAACGGCAGTGTGAGCAAACAGGCAAGCGCGAGCAGCGTCACTGCGTCGGTATGGCCGGCAAACGAGAGAAGCACCTCGTAGCACACGTAGAGCGCGCCCGTCGCCTTGGGATCGATCGCCAGGACCGCGTTGCTCGACACCGGGGCGGGATCGATGGAAAACGCCGTGGTCGCCAGCAGGGCGAGCAAAAATGCGATGAGCGTCTGTTTGGCGGGATAGCGCTTAAACCAAACGATGCGGGCGGCGTCACGCGCAGCCGTTGCGGAGAGGTCGGAATCCTTCACAGTCCGAATAGCCTTTCTAGAAACCTGCCAAAAAGGGACAGGTTTATTTTGGCAGGTTTTATCTGGGGAAACGTTACGGTTCTGTCGTCGTTGCCCGGCAAAACCACCACCAAGGTGCCTGCCCCTTTGCGGTGGCATGTGGTGGCTAGACGTCGAGGTAGATGCGCTGGGGACGGTCGCGACGAAGGGCAAAGATGATGAGCGCCAGGCCCGCAATCACGAGTGGCAGGCTCAGTAGCTGACCCATGGTGATGACGCCGCCCAGCAGATAGCCCAGCTGGGCATCGGGTACGCGCACAAACTCAATGAGGAAGCGGACGATGCCGTAACCCATCACAAACACACCCATAAACGTACCCTGGGGCAGCAGCGGTTTTTTGCGGCTGAGCACCTGCAGAATGCAGAAGAGCACGATGCCCTCGAGAAATGCCTCGTAGAGTTGGGATGGATGGCGCGGCATATCGCCCGCGGTGCCGCCAAAGATCACGCCCCAGGGCAGATCGGTCGGCTTGCCCCACAGCTCGCCGTTGACAAAGTTGGCGCAGCGCCCCAGGCACAGGGCCAGCGGAGCACCGATGACCGCGAGGTCTGCCAAAGTCCACGCATCGAGCTTGTACATGCGGCACACGAGCACGCCGCCGATGATGCCGCCCACCAGGCCACCATGAAAACTCATGCCGCCCTCGTTGGTGGCAAAGATCTCGAGCGGATGCGTCCAGTAGTAGCCGTCGCCGTAGAAAATGACGTAGAACAGGCGGGCGCCAATGATAAGGCCAAAGACCACGCCGACCACGACACTCGTCAGGTCGTCGACCGTAATGTCAAAACCCCAACGGCGCTGTGTGCGATACATGACGACCGCCGTGAGCAAAGCCCCGACCACATAGGCCAAGCCGTACCAGTAGATGGTGATGGGCCCCGCCGAAATGGCGACGGGATCAAGCATATGGTAGAGGTCGTTGAGCATATCGGTCCCCCTGCTCCCTACATACAAATGCGGCCGCGGGCCTTGCGCTCGCAGCCGCATATTTGGGCGTAACGTCTATGCGGAGTATGCCGTCCGCAGCTTTCGGATCTTAGAACGGCGCGTACTCGTCGTACAGATCGTCGGTCTCGCCGGAGGCATTGATCTGCTCAACACGGGTAACGCCGGGCACATGCTCCTTGAGGATACGCTCGATACCCATGGACAGGGTCAGTGCGCTCATAGGGCAGCCGGCGCAGGCGCCCTGAAGCTCAAGCTGGACGACGCCCTCGTCGTCGACGCCTACATACTCCATATCGCCGCCGTCAGCCTGCAGGTTGGGGCGGATCTCCTCAAGAACCTTCTTAAGCAGCTCTTCGTTAACAGCCACAGGGGCTCCTTTCTCACAATAACGCGGGCACGCCCGCGGACAGAGCTATGTTACTACAGCCGTGTACCCGCTCACGAGCCGTCCATGCGCGCGGACACGACTTTCACGAGCAGTCAATTTGGGACGGGGCTTTTTTAGCTGCTTTTGCCGACGCCCAGCGCTAGCACACGCTGCCGCTACTGCTGAGTTTGTTCCCCGGTGCCAATGTGGACATCGACGATAACCTGGCGGTAGCTAATGCCGCAGGAGTCGAGAATGCGACGGCTGATGCGGCCGTCGTCGGTGTCGGCGTACTTATTGTCCAGGTAGACAACCTCGCCCACACCTACCTGCGCCAGGATTTTGGCGCAGTCATGACACGGGAACAGCGTGACGTAGACCGTGGAACCCTCAAGGTCTTTGAGCGAGCCGCGGTAGTTGAGCACGGCGTTGGCTTCGGCATGGACTACGTAGTTATGCTTGTCCTGCAGCGGGTCATCGCTCGTGCCCCACGGGAAAAAGTCGTCGTTGAGCGCCGAGGGCGTACCGTTGTAGCCCACCGAAAGGATGCGGTGGTTGGTGCTGGCGATGCACGCGCCCACCTGCGTGTTGGGGTCCTTGCTGCGGCGCTGCGCGGCTATGGCCACGCTCATAAAGAACTCGTCCCAGCTAATAACGTCGCGACGCTTGCCCGACGCGGTTTGATGAAGATCGTCCGACATGGCAGACACCTCCGAAATCGCAATAGTTTGACCCATTGTAGCAGGTGAAAGGTGGGGCTGTTTCCTCTCCCGCCGACGTCCTCGACTTTATGCGCGGCGAGGCTTTTGGTTGATGCGGTACAGCTCGGCGAGACCCCGCAGCGTCAGTGCGTCGTCTACCGTCAGGCTGTGGCCGACCAACGCCGCGAGCGCCTCGGCATCGTCGCCGGTAATGACGATGGGCACGCTGCCCTCGCCCGCTGCCTTGGTCGAGCGCATCTCGGCAAGCACCATGTCGAGCATGCCGTCGATGCGGGCT
>CAJMRJ010000061.1:0-9589 GCA_905215865.1 uncultured bacterium
TAGCCGTTGCGGCTGTTCTCCCTGCCGTCGCTGCGCTCGTTGCGGCTCGCGCCGCACATCTGCTGGGCCTCGGAGTCCATCAGTGCGTTCATCACGCCGCCCAGCACCCTGCACGCGAACTCGCGCGCGTCGCCGCACTCCTGCCAAAGCCTCGCCGCCTCGAGGGCCTCGTCGCGACCGAGGCGCAGTACACTCTCTTCTTGGGGCATCGCCTTTCCTTCCATTCGTCACCTTCATTACTCCAACGACGAATTCTAGGCGGTGTCCCCTCCCTTTCAAGAAAGGGCGGAGGCGGGGCATGCCCCGCCTCTTACACCACATCTCTGTGCGCTACCGGTAACAGTATTCATATTTGGCCTTTTTGACCACCGGGTTTCCAGCAGACCCCAAAAGCGGGCCCGAATCGCTCGATCCGGGCCCTTTGGGGACTGGCACGCGACTACGCGCGGCGCTTCATGGCCCACGCCAGCAGCAGGGCTGCCGCGCCGGCTGCGAATACGGCACCAGCCATGGCGTACTCGCTGTCGCCGGACTCAGGCAACGTCTCCTTGCCAGCCTTCTTCTTAGGCTTGGAAGTCGTAGTCGTGATCGTAGTAGTCGTGGTGGCCTGACCAGGAGCGGGCTTGGCAGCCTCGGCAACGATAAAGTTCGTCTCGGCCGTGCCCGTGGTCGAAACCACGCTCAACTTATGCTCACCCACGCCGAGCGTCTTTAGGAAGCTCGCCTTGAGCGTCACGATCGTGGAGCCCTCGGTGAGCACGTAGTTCTCGGCGGCGACCTCCTTGTCGTCGACCAGCACCTTCTGGAAGAACTCGAGCGGCGCGCTCGAACGGAAGCTCAGGTCCTTGGCGGCGTCGACCACCATCGTCTGGCCCTTGCCGTCGATGATCTCGGGCGTCAGAATCGCGATCTCCTCGGACTTGCCCTTCTCGCCGCAAACAGTGCACTCTTGATGCTTCTCGCCCTTGGCCTCAACGGTCGCCGGCTTGTCGATGACCCACTCAAAGGTATGCTCGGTCTTGTCGAGAACTTCGCCGCAGCGGCAGACATGCCAGTGGTTCTTGGCGTCGTGTGCCCAGCCGGAGCCGTCGGGCTCGTGCTTGAGGATACCCTCGACCGTCACATTCACGCCGCCCTCGACATCCTTGAGCTCATAGGTGCCCTTGGCGGAAAGCTTAACGGCCTCACCGTCAACCTTTACGGCGTAGTCCTTGCCCGCAAAGTACGCGCTGTCGATGCTCATGGTGAGCGTTGCAGCCCCGTGCCAATCGAGCTCGGTTGCCGTCGAGCTGAGCGCGTAGCCCACCTGATTGCTCGGCAGCGTCACGACCAGCTTGGGGCCGGCCGCCACGGTAACCTCGGTGGCGGAAGAGGCGTCGTAGTTAGTCTTGGCCTGGTAGCGCACCTCATACGTACCGGCGGCAAGACCCGTAAGCTCGGCCGTGCCCTCGCCCACCGCCTGATACTCGGCGGCACCCTTGGCGCGCCACTCCATCGTCGCGTCGACGCCCGTGACCTTGCCGTCACGCTTGCCGCTCACGGTCTCGGCCGCAGCCTGGACCACCGGCGCGCCCTGCGCGGCGCTCTTGATGGAGAAGTCGCACGTCAGGCCCTCGGTCGGAAGCGCGTAGTTGCCAGCGGCCTTGCCCGTCAGTGCGGTGAGGTTCGCCTGGTACGAATCGCCGGCCTCGACCTGGGAGCCCTCGACGGTCGCACCAAGGTCATCCTTGCCGATGACGTTGCCGAGCGTCGCCTCGGGGCAGTGCTCCTTGCCGTCGTAAACAAACTCGCTGGTGCCCCACGTCACGGTGAGCAGGCGCTGGTTAATGGTGAACACGCCAGCCTTGCAAGTAACGTCGTAGTTGGGGTTGGCATCCTTGGCCTGCTTCACGTTTAGGACATAGCCGCCCTCACGCACGTCCTCGCCAGCCTCGCGCTTAACAGTGATGCCCTCGAGAGACTCGCCCTCGACAAGCTCGCCGGATGTGATCGCCCACGTAAACACGGGGTCGGCCTCGCCGTACGTCTTGGAGGAGGTATCGGCTGCGACCGTGATCGCGCGCGGCTTGACCTCGAGCGTAACCTCACCCTCGGCAGTCGCACCGTCAATCGTCACCTGGTAGGCAACGGTCAGCGTGCCAACGTCGCGGATCTTGGGGGCCTCGGGGGACCAGTTCTTGCCGTCGGTGCTGTACTGGGCCGTTGCGCCCTCGGGCAGGCTCGTCGCATCGACCGTGTGATACGCACCATCGTACTCGTCGGAGTAGCCAACGATGACGGCAGCCGGAATCTCGACTGCGGGCAACGCGTATCCACAGACCGTGCACTGCTGATGCTTGGAGCCCACCTCAGTTGCCGTGGGCGCCTTGTCGACGACCCACTCAAAGGTGTGCGCACTCTCGTCGATCTTGTCACCACAGGCGCACTTATGCCAATGCGCACTGTCGTCGGAGAGCCACTCATCGTTCACGGCCTCGTGCTTGCGCACGCCCTCGACGGTGACAACGAGGTCGCTCTCGGCGTTCTGAACGGTGAACTCGCCACGCGCGTCGGGCGTCACAACGGCATTGTTGACCTTGACGGCGTAAGAGTCGTTGTCAGTAAAGTAGCCGCTCTCGATGCCGACCGTGAGGGTGGTTGATCCGTGCCAGTCAAGCTCGTCCGGGTCCGCCGTGATCGTATAGCCAACCTGCTTGGATGGCAGCGTCACGACGAGCTTGCCGCCGGCATTAACGGTAACCTCGGTGACGGAGGAGGCATCGTGGTCACTATCGGCGCGGTAGCGCACCTCATACGTGCCGACAGCGCGGTCCGTAATCTCAGTCACGCCATCGGGCACGCCCTGGTACTCGCCAGATCCCTTTGCGCGCCACTCCATCTTCGCGTCGACACCCGTGATCTTACCGTCGGACTTACCACTCACAGTCTCGGCTGTGGCCTGGACCTTCGGCGCGCCCTGGGGCGCCTTCTTGATGGAGAACTCACACGTCAGGCCTTCGGCGGGAAGCTTGTAGTTACCCGCGTCATCGCCCGTCAGCTCGGTGATTTTCGCCGTGTAGGTGCCGGCCTTGACCTTGGCGCCGTCGACGTACGCGGAGACATCGTCACCTTCGATGACATTGTGGAGTTTCGCTTGGGGGCAGTGCTTCTCGCCGTCGTAGGTGAACTCAGTAGCGGTGTCCCACGTTACGGAAAGCTCGCGCTTGTCGATCGTAAAGGTGCCATCCTTGAATGTGATCTTGTAATTGAAGTTGGCGCCCTCAGGCTGCGTCAGGCGCAGAGCATAGCCACCGTCGCGCACGGCGTCGCAATCTTCGCGCTCAATCTCAATGCCCTGAAGGCTCTCGCCCTCAACGAGCTCGCCAGAAGTGACGTCATACGTAAACTTGGGATCGTTCTCACCGTAGGTCTTGGAGGCGTCCTGCGCCGCGACCGTTGTCGCACGCGGTTTGACCTCAAGCGTCACCTTGCCGTCGACCGCCGCGTCATCAATCGTGACGCGATAGTCGACCGTCACACTGCCGGCGTCCTTAATGCTGGGCGCAACGCTCGTCCAGCCGCCGTCAGCAGCCTTGTACTCAACGACGGAACCTTCGGGCAGCGCCGAGGCGTCGACAGAGTGATCCTTGCCGTCATATTTGCCCGAATAACCCTTAACAGCCAGGGCCGGAACCTCAACCGCACCCGACTCATGGCCGCACACGGAGCACGTTCCATGTTTGGAGCCGGTCTCGGTAACCGTCGGCTGCTTGTCGATCGTCCATTTATACGCATGCTCGGCGTACATCTTAATTGTGATGGCCTCTTTATTGCCGGCAGTGTCCGTAGCCACGATTACATGCTCAGCACCGACATCACCTTCAGCGGCCTTAACCGTGTACTTTCCGTCCTTGCCAGCCTTGAGCTCCTTGCCACCATCGGTAACCGTCACCGTCTCGTCGCGGTCATCGAACACGTCAAACGAAACGCTCTCACAGTAGGCCTTATCTACCCAGAGGTCATAAATGGTGGGGGCGTAAGTGTCCACGTAGGTATAACGTTCTTCATCCCACCTGCCGTTGCAAACCCTGCAGACCTTTTGACGAACGCCATCGGCCTCAGGCGTGGCGGGCGTAACGATCTCATATTTCCACCTGCAGGGCTGGCGCTCCTGCTCCGTCTTGCAGTACTTGCAGCGCTTAACGTGGCTACCTTCGCCATTCGGCTTCCAAGCTGCATTGTCGGCAACAGCATGGGGTCCCGGCTCGATCTTGACCTCAGCATCGGCCGACGCATTGTGGTTGCTATCCTCGGCATAGCAGACGTAGTACGTTCCCGACTTCGCAAGACCGGTCAGCTTATCGTTAGACGTTATCTTCTGGTATTCCTTGCTCAACTCGTGGCGGTATTCCATTTTCTTGGTGACGCCCGAGATGGAGCCGTCCTTGCTGCTGCACGTGGTCCAATTATTACCCACGAGCCCAGTCGGCGCCTTCTGATCGGCCTTGGAAATCTTCACAGTCGCGCTGCCCGTGACGGTCAGGTAGTCAGAAGCCGTCACACGATAGGATGTCGTGTACTCGGCCGCATTGCGATAGGTCGGCTTTTTCGTCGTCTAATCACCGCCGTCTTCACGGTACTCAATTTTCATATCCGCCGGAACGGGGTCATTCTTAACGTTGACCGTAATGCCGTGCTCGTCGCCATCATAGGTGCCATCGAAGCCAGCGACCTCGAGGTCAAAGCGCGAAACGTCAACGATCTCCCATTTGAGCGTCAGAACACTTGTGGTGCCGCCATCGGTCGTGAAGTTGCCCTTACCGATGACAATGCACTCGTATTGCCCTGGCTCGGTCTGCTTCAGTCCGGATTCACTTCGAGCGCTGAGCTCGTAATCCTTGCCCTCAACGAGATCGACCCACTCGCCGGCGCCGTTCTTGAACTTTGCACTTTCAACGACAGGCTGATGTTCCTTGCCGTCATAGGCATACTTGCCCGCGCCCTTGCCGCCGTCTTTAAGGGTGAACTTGTAGGATTGATTCTTGACCAAGCGACGCTGCGAAATCTCAAAAGACTTCTTGCCCTCGAGCGTCTGACCAGAGGCAGTCTTAAAGCTCGTAACGACATAGTAGTAGCCGGCGTCCGTCGGGGCGCCCTTGAGCTTGGCGCCGTTTTTATATGCCTCGGCGTCCGCCTGGGACTTGCACTGATACCACGTGAATTCATCGCTGGCCGTCACGCCCATCTGCTCCAGATTCCACGCGCCGTCCTTGTTCAAAGCGATCTTGACCGGGCAGCCGTCATAGACAAGCGCAGTGCTCTGAGAGCTCGTTGCCTTGGACATGGAGAGCTTGTACGTGGCCGTCAGGTACTTTTTGGGCTCGCCGTTCTCGTCCTTGCCATATTCGCACTCGCTGTTGCGGAACGGGCCCACGCACGATACACGAACGCCCAAACCGTCAGCTTCGACCTTCCACTTATGCTGGTGAATGGTCTCGCGGAAGGTGAGGTCGCCGTTGAGGTTCACGACCTCGTACTTGTCGGAGTTGTCGTCGTTCTCGGACGAGCCGTCTGGCACAACGCCTTCGATCTTGTTGGATTCGCAGGTGCCAAGGACGCGCGACTTTACGCCATTACTGTCCGCGGTCTCCTCAATCGAGATCCAAACATGGTCATCGCCTCCGCGCACGGAGAGGCCAGACGCAAGGCTCAACACAGGGGCCGTGGCATCGGAGCTCTTTTTCTTAGGGATGTACAAGCTCTTGGCGGTTCCTGTGGCGATATCTGCCTCGGTATATCCGTCGCCTGTCGTTGTATCTCCGGCATGGCTGTTCTTCCAAAAGCTCGCGATAGTCGGCGACCCGCTAAGGGTAAGGGTTCCAGCAGCGTACACCACGCACGTATTGCCGCGCGCTCCATAGCGAGAAATGTCGCCGCCGTTTATGTTGCAGCGAGCGCTTCGAGCAACATTAAGAGCATCGACCGTCAAAGTATTGT
Source organism: uncultured bacterium (assembly GCA_905215865.1). Lineage (GTDB taxonomy): Bacteria > Actinomycetota > Coriobacteriia > Coriobacteriales > Coriobacteriaceae > Collinsella. The sequence continues at coordinate 5,977 of CAJMRJ010000061.1, forward strand.
CGGCCGAGCTCGAACGCGTGCTGTGGAAGTTGCTCATCGTGCAGCTGTTGAGGTTAACCGTAGCGTTGGTGACGCCCATCACGCCGGCGACAGCATAGGTATTAAGGACAGAGGAATTAGCAAAATAACGAGACGCTTCGACTGAGCTGTAGCTCTTGTTCGTCTGCCTGACGCCCAGGTTCTCCCCATTGCCGCCGCCATTGTGCCCACTGAAGCTGCAGTTGTTGAACGTCGCCGTCAATTTTGCGACAGCGCTTCCATCTTTGGGCATCTTGAAGCTGCTGTTGCCATCGACGGAAACAGCACCATTGAAGTCTCCGGACGTATCGTAGAACACGCAATCGGTAAAAGTCGCTGTGAAGGGCTTGGTGTTGCCGCCAGTCGTATCCCTGCCCTCACGGAAGAGACGTACGGGGACGGCATACTCTTGGGCGTTGCCCGCCACTGCGCCCGACTTGCCAACATAGTCCTGGATCTTCAGCTTTTCGAACTTGGCGGTCAGCTCGCCCTCGGTGCTTCCCAACGAAATCGCAGGCACCTTTTGGTCGAGCCTACTGCTGTACGAGAGGAAGAAGTTCTGAGAACCATCGCCGAGCTTTAGGCTAACCGAGATGCCACCCGAAGCGTTTTTGTAGCCACCGTCGTAATATCGGTCGGTCAAAAACCCGCTTACGGACTGGTTCCCCCCATTCTTATCATGAAAGCTGACGCACGGGTTGTTGATACCGATGAACTCGATATTGCTGCCCCGCTTGATGTTGAACAGCCATCGAGTTTGCCCAACTAACGAGTTCGTACTGCCGTTCACGTAGACCGTGCCATCAATGTAAATCGTCACGGGGTTATACGAAGTCGCGTTCGGAACGTCGATGACGTAGCCCGAGGAGGGCGTGGTCTGATTTTCGCTCGTCCTGAGCACATAGCAACCAGGCTCGGTGATTTTAACGGGCTCTTTGCCTGCCTGTCCAAGCGACAGCACTTGTGTATTAGCAGGCACCTGCGTCTCGGCACTGGCCACGGCCGGCGTCGCCACGAGTGCGCAGGCCACGGTTGCGATACCCAGCAGACACGTCAACGCAGCGCGCATCCCCATCTTCTTCTCCTTCATCGTTCAGCTCCCTTGCCCCTATGCTTTCGCGATGTCCGATATCGCTTGGCGCTGGCGGCCGGCATGCTCCCACGCCAGCCGCCAGCTCAAATTGACATATATATCCACCTGGTATTGTGCAACCGCATGTTTTGACACCCTGCTGCTCGGCGCGAGTTGCGTACCGTGAGGCGCAAATGGAACGCACCCCCGCGGGTGGCGCGTGCACGATGTGGCAAAATCGAGGTACTAAGGGGGCCCAATATGCTCAAAATCATCGCCTGCGACGACGACGTCGCCTTTCTAGATAACCTGCACCGCATGATCAACCGCTGGTCGGCCGAAACGGGCACGGCGGTCGATGTTGCACTCGTCACGCGCGGCGAGGACCTGCTGGCACGCCATGCCGCATCGCGCGCCGACATTATCATGCTCGACATGATCATGCCGCTCGTCAACGGCATGGACACCGCCCGCGAGCTGCGCCAATCCGATACCGCCGTGCGCTTGGTATTTCTGACCTCATCGCCCGAGTTCGCACTTGAGTCCTACGAGGTCCGCGCCTTCGACTACCTGCTCAAACCCGTGACCTACGAGCGCGTGGCGCAACTGCTCGACGAGCTGTCGAGCCTGCGTCCGGCAGCGACCGACGAACTCGTCATCAAGACGTCCTTTGGCTACCATGCCCTGCGCCTATCCGATATCGAATATGCCGAGGCCCGCAACAAGCACGTGGTCTTCCACCTGCGCGACGGCCGCGATATCGAGGCACTCGAGCCGTTCCGCAGCATCGAGGACCGACTGGCCCAAAACGCGACCTTCTTTAAGTGCCACCGCAGCTACCAGGTCAATCTGCGCAATATCGACCACTTTAACCGCACGGAAATCGTCATGCGCTCGGGCGCGTGCATACCGCTCGCGCGCAGCTGCAAGCAGGGATTCCAAGACGCCTACTTTGCGGTGCGGTTCGAGGGCGGGAGACGCTGATGCTTTCCTCGGCAGAACCGGTACTTTGGGCAATCCACCATGCGACGACGTTGCTCTCTGGCGTCTTTGCCTCGGCGGCGCTGTGCGGTGTCGAGATCAGCCGCCGCCATTCGCTCGAACTGGTGGGGGTCGGCGCCGTAACCGGCACCGCTTTTGCGATTGCCAACCTCGTCGGTGGTGAGTTGCTTGCCCGACAGGCCTATCCACTCGTCGTGCATCTGCCGCTTGTCGTCTACCTGTGCGTACGCTATCGCCTCAGCCCGCTGCTCGCCATCCTGGGCGTTACCAGTGCCTACCTGAGCTGCCAGTTTAGCAACTGGGTGGGCATCGCCGCATTCGCCGCCACCGATTCGCAGGTCGCGTACTACGTGGCGCGCATCATTACCACGCTCGGCGTCTTTACTGTCTTGTTGCATTGGGCAAGCGACATTGGCCCCCGCCTGGCGATCAAAAGCCCCACCGAGCTGGAGATTCTGCTCATCCTGCCGCTTGTCTACTACATCTTCGACTACGCCACCAACGTCTATACCACGCTCTTCCACTCGGGCTCGGTGGTAACCGTTGAGTTTTTGGCGTTCGCCCTCTGCGCCTTCTACCTCATGTTTCTTGCCGTCTACCTTCGCGAATACGAGGCAAAGGAAATCGCCGAGCGCGAGCGCTGGATGCTCGCGACCCGCGACAGCGCGGCCATCAAAGAGCTCGAAGCCTGGCGCCAGTCCGGACGCGAGCTCTCGGTTCTCCGTCACGACATGCGCCACTACCTGCGCGGTCTAGCGGCCCTGATCGAAGAGGGTCACACCGATGAGGCGCTCGAGCGCATCGACGAACTCTGCGAGGCCAACGACCGCACCGCCGTGCGCCGCTACTGCGCCAACGAAACGGTCAACATTGCGCTCTCGTCGCTTTCCGCGGACATCAACGCGCACGGCATCACCGCCGACCTGCGCGCCGCCGTGCCCGAAACCGTCCACGTGAGCGATGTCGATCTGTTCAGTGTGGTATCGAACGCCCTGGACAATGCCATCGCCGCAGCGAGCGCCGCCCCCGAAGGCAAGCGGTTTGTCGACCTGGACCTTCGCTACGAAGACGGTCAGCTTCTATTGCTGGTTTCCAACACATTTGGCCGTGCGCCGCACATGGTCGACGGCATGCCCGTGGCTCAGCACACTGGGCACGGCTTTGGCACCAAGAGCATTAAACTTGCCGTCGAGCGCATGAACGGCAACTGCCAGTTCCGCATTAACGGCGACCGGTTTGAGCTGCGCGCCGTGATGTAAGGGCTGCCGCCAGCCTCGCTACAGCGGTGCGGAGGCCGGGGTCAGCTGCTTAATGTAGGCCCACATGCGCTGCTTGGCGGCCTTGTCGGTGAGCGCCGCCTCAAAACCGTCGAGCGCCAGCACGCGGCGCCCCTGCACATGGGCGACCAGGCCGGGCTTGAGCATGGCGGTGTCAAAGTCATCAATTGCCACAAGCATATCGGCATAGGTCTCGCGCATGACATCGGCCGCACTGTTGTCCAGCAGCAGCACCGCCATCACC
>CAJMRJ010000062.1:0-9457 GCA_905215865.1 uncultured bacterium
CCTTGCCGCCGGCCGCGACATCGTGACCGTCGAGGGCCTGCCCGAGAACGTGCGCGAGGCGTTTGTGTACGCCTTTGGCGCCGTGGGCGCCGTGCAGTGCGGCTTTTGTATCCCCGGTATGGTCATGGCGGGTGCGGCGCTCACCGCCGAGGATCCCGAGCCTACCGAGGAGCAGATCAAGTACGCCATCCGCGGCAATGTTTGCCGCTGCACCGGCTACAAAAAGATTATCGAGGGCATTGCGCTGGCCGCTGCGGTGCTCCGCGGCGAAAAGCAGATCGACGAGGATCTGGAGCGCGGCGACGACTACGGCGTGGGCAAGCGCGCCTTCCGTATTGACGTGCGCAAGAAGGTGCTCGGCGAGGGCAAGTACCCCGACGACATCGACGAGATCGACCAGCCGGGCCTGACCTACGCCAGCGCCGTGCGCTCCAAGTATCCGCGTGCCCGCGTGCTCTCCATCGATACCTCCAAGGCCGAGGCCCTACCCGGTGTGGTTGGCATCCTGCGCGCCGAGGACGTGCCGGTCAACCAGGTCGGCCACCTTATCCAGGACTGGGACGTCATGATCGCCCAGGGCGATATCACCCGCTGCGTGGGTGACGCCATCGTGCTGGTGGTTGCCGAGGACGAGGCGACGCTCGAGAAGGCCAAGAAGCTCGTAAAGATCGATTACGAGCCGCTGGAGCCCGTGCGCAACATTGCCGAGGCCAGGGCCGCCGATGCCCCGCGCCTGCACGACAGCTTCTTTGCCTTTGGCAACACGGTGGAGCTCAAGGACAACGTGTGCCAGAGCCGCCATGTGACGCGCGGCGACGCCGCCAAGGCGCTGGCCGAAAGCGCGTTCACCGTGACGCAGCGCTTTACCACGCCCTTTACCGAGCATGCCTTCTTGGAGCCCGAGTGCGCCGTCGCCTTCCCGTACAAGAACGGCGTCAAGGTACAGTCGACCGACCAGGGCGCCTACGACACGCGCAAAGAGTGCGCCCACATGTTTGGCTGGGACAACGAGCCCGAGCGCGTGGTCGTCGAGACCATGCTCGTGGGCGGCGGCTTTGGCGGCAAGGAGGACGTGTCCATCCAGCACCTGGCCGCGCTCGCCGCATATAAGTTCCAGCGTCCCGTGAAGTGCAAACTCACGCGTGCCGAGTCACTCGCGTTCCATCCCAAGCGCCACGCCATGGACGGCACCTTTACGCTGGGCTGCGACGCCGAAGGCAACTTTACCGGCCTGGATTGCGAGATCAACTTTGATACCGGCGCCTACGCGTCGCTGTGCGGCCCGGTGCTCGAGCGCGCCTGCACGCATGCCGTCGGCCCCTACAAGTACCAGAACACCGACATTCGCGGCTTTGGCTACTACACCAACAACCCGCCTGCCGGCGCGTACCGCGGCTTTGGCGTCTGCCAGTCCGAGTTTGCGCTCGAGAGCCTGATCGACCTGCTGGCCGAGAAGGTCGGCCTGGATCCGTGGGAGATTCGCTACCGCAACGCCATCGAGCCGGGCGAGGTTCTGCCCAACGGCCAGATTGCCGATTGCTCCACGGCGCTTAAAGAGACGCTGCTCGAGGTCAAGGATGCCTACTACGCGCATCCCGGACACGCCGGTATCGCCTGCGCCATGAAGAACGCCGGCGTGGGCGTGGGCCTGCCCGATGCCGGCCGCTGCAAGATCCGCATCGAGAACGGCGTGGCCGTGGTCTATGCCGCCACGTCCGACATCGGCCAGGGCTGCAACACCGTCTTTTTGCAAGACGTTGCCGAGGCATGCGGCCTGCCGCTTCGTTGCATCGCCAACGGCGAGTGCTCCACCGAGAATGCTCCCGACTCCGGCACCACGTCTGGCTCGCGTCAGACGGTCGTGACCGGCGAGGCCGTGCGCGGTGCCGCCTTCCTGCTGCGCGATGCCATGCTTGACATCGAGGCCGGCAAGTCTGCACCCGCCGCTCCCGTGAATGCGCATGGCGACGGCGTCAAGATCGAGTACGACGACGGTCGCGCCTATCAGCTGCACACGCAGGAGCTCGTCGCCGGCCGGGGCATGCATCCCCAGAATCCCGCGGCAGCCATCAAGGCACTCGAGGGATGCGAGTTTGGCTACGTGTATCTGGAGCCGACCGACAAACTGGGCGCCGACGTTCCCAATCCCAAGAGCCACATCTGCTACGGCTTTGCCACGCATGTGGTCATTCTGGATGATGACGGACGCGTGAGCGAGGTCTACGCCGCGCACGATTCCGGCAAGGTGGTCAACCCCATCTCCATCCAGGGTCAGATCGAAGGCGGCGTGCTCATGGGTATGGGCTATGCGCTTACCGAGGACTGGCCGCTCAAGGACTGCGTACCCCAGGCAAGGTACGGTACGCTCGGGCTGTTCCGTGCGCCCGAGATTCCGAATATCCACGCCATCTACGTGGAGAAGGACGAGCTGTTGCCCGTGGCATACGGCGGCAAGGGCATCGGTGAGATTGCAACGATTCCCACGGCGCCCGCCGTACAGAACGCCTACCGCGCGTTTGACGGCAAGCTGCGTCCAGATCTGCCCATGGTGGATACGCCGTACAGCCGCGCCCGTCACCGCGGGTAGGGTAGGGCGCGGGTGGTCATTGCTGGCTGCCGTCTGCGCTTAGCATCAACTACATACGCTGCGCCTTTGGCCCCAGCTCCATCGCGAGCCGGGGCCTTTTGTTTGGAGCGGAAACTACGTCCCAGAATCCAGCCTCGGAACGGGTTGTGCTTTCCGGATTGGTCCTCAACCGGAAGCTGTGTCCCGGATTCATGCCTCAGAATGGGATGCGTTTTCCGCTGGCCGGTCGTTTGGAAAGCGCATCCCAGTTTGAGCGTCTATTCCGGGATGCAGCTTCCGCTGAAGGACTCAACCGGAAACCGTGTCCCACTCTGAGACGGGATTCCGGGACACGCTTTCCGCTAGGCCCGCCATCCGGAAAGTGCATCCCGTTTTGAGCGTCCAGACTGGGACGCGCTTTCCGTTGGCGTGGCCGTTGGGAAAACGCGGCCCAGATAGGGGGGGGATGCGATCCGGCGATGCGCGGCCTAGCAGCTCCTACAGCTCCACTTCGTTGAGCCACGTCGGCAGCGCGGTCTGCCGGATGCCTGCCGTCTGCAGCTTTTTGGCGAGCATTCCTGCCGAGCGGATTTCGCTCATGGTAAAGCGCAGCAGAGGGTGACCGTAGAGCGATAAGTGCGCCTCGCGCTGTCGTTCGGCAACGAGCGCCTCGGCGGTGGTGCGTCCGGCCAACATGGTCTGGTCGGTATATTTGATGAGCCCGTCGAGCTCGCCCAGCGTGAGTTCCCGCGCCTGGCGCTCCCAGGCAAAGTCCGTTCGTATGGGCTTGGCCGAATCGAAGGGGTCCGTCAATTCGTATTGAAGCCAGTCGGGCGCAAAACCGGTCTCGATCATGGCGGCGCGGGCGTCGGCATATCGAAGCGTGGTGAGAGCCGTACGAATCGCGCGACCATTGCGGGCGGTCGCTCGTTGCTCGACGGCCTCCATCAACTGCTCTCGCGTAAGGCCGAGCTTTGAGATCGCCGAATCGGCAATGGACATGCCGTCGGCAAAACCAGTTTGCAGCAGGCAATCTGTGGCCGTTTGGATGGGCGGCGTTACCGATATGCCGGACAGACGGATTGCTCCGACCGGCTCGATCTGATGCCGCTGAATATGCGCGCCCGGGCGAGCCGACGGCTTGGTGGCACTGCAGACATGCACAACATTCAGGTGTCGCCACGAGACCTCGAGCCCCAGCAGACAGGCGGCCGAAAACGAGCAGAACGTCCAATCGGGGTGGATGATCGCAAGGGCGCGGAGGATTTCGCAATGGCGTTGCGCTCGGTTGAGTTCATCCCAGCGCGTTTTTCGCGCAAACAACCCCGGCATGGGCGAGACAACCGTGCCGCCGGTGCGCCGAAGGAGCGCTTTTCGGATCGCCGTGCTCGGGGGAATCAGACAGCGCCCCTCTTGTTCGGCTTGAGTGAGCAGTTGGTCGATGAGCTGGTCATTGCAATGTGTCATGAGCTACCGCCTCCTTTTTGGTAGCAAAAACGTATCAGCCGGAACTTGCCGCTCAACTGACCAAAAGCTGACCAAAATCTAACCATGCGGGTAGATGGCCTGGTTTTGACGTCATTTTTTGAAGCTGAATCGGCGGGCGGTAATCGGCACCCGTGAACGGTAGCTAGATATGAAGCCTTGGTAAGTTTAGGGACGTTTACTTTTCCGAAAAAGAGCAATCTATCTGTTGTTTTGTGTTTCTTGATCGCATATTTGAAGGCATGTGATAAAGGCGGCGGATCGTCGCCTTGTACCTGAGGAAACCGTGACCCGGAATTGCCGCTCGGAACGGGACAAGCTTTCCGGAACAGCCCTCAACCGGAAACTGCGTCCCGGATTCGACGCTCAGAATGGGATGCGTTTTCCGGTAGAAGCTTCAGTGGAAAATGCATCCCAGAATTCAGGCTCAGAACGGGACGCGCTTTCCGGATGGCATGTTTGGCGGAAACTACGGCCCAGTTTTTGGCTCCAGAACGGGATGCAATTTCCGGAACGGTCCACGTGCGGTGGTATACCGACCCTTTTGCGTGGCCCGCTTGTCGAATTACGTTATAGCTAGCTATATTATAGGAAGATATAATATAGCTAGCTATAACGTAAAGGAAGGATGGTCCTATGTTTATCGGAAGAACAGCGGAAATGTCCGAGCTCAATCGACTGTATAGCACGGGCTCCTTTGAGATGCCTGTGATTTACGGACGCCGTCGCGTAGGTAAAACGCGCCTTATCACAGAGTTCATTCAAGGCAAGAAGGCTATTTACTTTCAAGCTCGTCGTACCAATGCAGAGGCAAACCTGCATGGCTTTAGCCAGGCGATACTTGCGGGCTCTGTTGGTGCTGCAGGTGTGTCGTTTCGTAGCTTTGACGAGGCGTTCGATGCATTGGCCACCATGGCTCGCACGGAACGTTTGATTGTCGTGATTGACGAGTATCCCTATCTCGCCCAATCGAATCCCGAGATTAGCTCGTTGCTGCAAGACAAGATTGATCACCTGTACAAAGAGACCAGGCTCATGCTGATTCTATGCGGCTCGTCTCTTTCGTTTATGGAGGAACAGGTGTTGGGCTACGAGAGTCCACTATACGGTAGGCGTACGGCCCAGTTTAAGATCATGCCGCTCGATTTTACGACGACCCTCGGCCTGTGGCAGAGCATGAGTCGCGAAGACGCTGCGGTTTGCTATGGCATGACGGGCGGCATTCCTGCATATATCGAGAAAGTCGATCCTGCCGCACCGCTCAAGGACAACATCAAACGTCTTTTTCTTACTCCTACGGGCTATCTCTTTGAGGAGCCGAGTAACCTGCTATTGCAAGAGTGCCGCAATCCCGAGCAATATGATGCGATCGTGCAGGCAATTGCCCAGGGGCGCTCGAAGATCTCGGAAATTGCGAGCTCCACGGGAATCCCTGCGAGCAACGTAAAGAGCTATGTGGATAGGCTGGCGTCGCTTGGGATTGTCGAGCGCGAGCTGCCCCTAAACGAGACGAGCAATAAGCGAGCCGTGTATCTGCTGAGCGACCAGATGTTTAGGTTCTGGTACAAGTTTGTTCCGCAGAACATCGGCCTGATTCAAAACGATATGGCCGAGATGGCGTATAAGCGCATTGCGCCGCACGTATCGGATTACATGGGTACGGTCTTTGAGCTTATATGCAGGCAGTATGTGTACGAACTCGCGCGGGCGGGCAAACTCGATGTGGTTCCGGCGAGCGTCGGGCGCTGGTGGGGGACGGATAATCGCACGCATACGCAGGAAGAAATCGACTTGATTGTTGACGATGGCGAGGGCACTGCACTGTTTGCGGAATGCAAATGGCGCAATGAACCGGTGGGCGAAGACGTGCTGCAAAAGCTCGTGTACCGAAGCGAGCTCTTTAGACGGCAACGAAAAAGCTATGCACTATTCTCCAAAAGCGGCTTTACGCAGGGATGTTGGGATGCTGCAGAGAGCAGGGGAGACGTCAAGCTGATTTCGTTTGCCGAGATGTGAGGGCGGGGATAATGAAGCGCGTCCTGATTTGATGCTGGGAATGGGATGTGCTTTCCTTTTGCGACCTTTGGCGGAAAGTGCGTTCCAGATTTCGGCTTCAGAATGGGATGCTGTTTCCGGATCGGCACTCAGGCGGAAACTACGACCCGGAGTTTGGCTCCAAAACGGGATACGCTTTCCTGGTGGCATCTCCAGCGGAAACTGCATCCCGGAATGAGCTCTCGGAACGGGACACGCTTTCCCATCGGGGCTTCAAACGGAAACCGTGTCCCGGACGAGCCTCAGGGTGGGACACATTTTCCGGTAGAGGCCTGGGACGGAAGGCGTGTCCCAGAATCCGGCTAATCCGATGGCCAGGTGGTTGAGCGAGCGAGCTCCGAGGCTCCATTACTGAAAATTCATTTGTTAAACCTGGCAACCGTGGGTAGAATAAAGTCGACGGCAGCCCAAGGGTGATAGCTGGGCAGCGCCGTTACTTCGATTAAGGGGTCAATGCCTTAGTGGCGTCGACCCCTCTTTTTCTGCTTCGTACGCTGCTTGAGTGCCTCGGTAAGCCCGATAAGCGCCGTGAGGAGCGAGACCAAAGCGGTCAGGAGCTTCACGAAATCAGTCAGATCGGTCATGGGCATCACCTCCCGTCGCATGGAGGGCGCTGCCCGGCACATGGAACTGCCGTCAACAATAACCAGTCTATCAAACTGCAGTCATAAATACGAATATATGTTCGCTAATAACAGCGACGTGGCCATCTCAAAGCGCGGCTTTACGCAAGGGTGCCGGGTGGCCGCGCTGGGCGATTTCATGTCCGCACGAGCGCCTATCCTTACGGCAATGTAGCCGCCTATGTAGCAGGCGGCAGGCGACGGAGAAAGGCCCTGACCGTGCCAGACAAAAAGACGCCGGGTGTGTCGGCTATCGATACGACGAACTTTGCGCGCCAGATCGTGCTCGACTTTGAGTTCGCTCCGGTGCCAAAGCAGCGCCAGCGCCGTGGGTTGCGCAATGAGATTATCGAGGTCGGCGCCGTCAAGCTCGATTACCGCGGCAACGTGATGGGCGAGTTCTCGCAGTTTGTGCAGACGGAATATGCCGAAGGTGTTGCGTATCCCGTCCGCGAGCTCACGGGGATATCGGCCGTGGACACTGCGATGGCCGATCCGCTCTACGTGGTGATTAAAAGGCTCGGCGATTGGATCGGTCGCTACTCCGCTCAGGTGGTTTGCTGGAGCGGGGCGGACCGCCGACAGCTTTTGACCGAGTGCCAGGCAAAGCGCATCGACCTTTCCTCATTTCCTACGGACTGGGCCGACTTGCAGGCGTTTTACACCTCGATCATGGACGTTGGCAGCCATGGGCACGTCTCGTTGGGCGACGCGGCGACGTGGTTTGGCATCGAGTTTGACGAGTCGACGGGCCATGCCCACAGCGCCCTAGCCGATGCGCGCGTGACCGCCAAGCTGCTCAAGCAGATGATGGACGGGGACTATCGAGTGAGTCCGCACGCCCAGGAGATCCGCCAGCGGTGGGGGATGGACGAGCGAGCTCAGACGCGCCTTTCCAGCAAATGCCCCGAGCTGGGTGACTTGCTGCTGAAGCTGAAGGCGGAGGGGAGGTAGGCCTTTTGAGAACGCCATTCGGTTTGGCATGGCGGAGCTGTAAGCGCGGCTCCACCATGCTGTTTGAATCAAAGCGTCAACCAGTATGACGAGCTGCCTGGTCTGTCTGCCTACACCATCGCAATCCCGCGCACGGCACTCAGCAGCTCGTGCTCCCTCTGGCTCCATTGGCGCAGCTCGGCCGCGCGCACGGCGCCGCGGCACAGGTCCAGGAATGCCTCGGCTCCCTCGCAGAAGCACTCGCGGGCAAAGGCGCCGGATCCGTCCGCAACGCACTTGCCGTCGGCGAAGAACTTCCAGCTAGACGGCTCGCGCGAATCGTCTCCAAGCAGCTTGATCTGCAGCACATGTGGATTGCCGGCGGCGCAGAGCTCTTCCTCGAGCTTCTGTACCGTAAAGCGCATCTGGTGGGAGAGGCTGCTCTTGACCATGGTCGAGGCGTAGCCATTCGGCTCGTCCAGAAGATGCATTCGTTTTGGTTTGGATGCCAGGTTGTGGAAATTGCGCTCACTGCGCACGGAGAAATTGTCCATACGGACTCCTTTCATCGATGTTGGCAGGGCCACCGTGCCTCTTGGCCGGTTGGCGTCGGGATCGTGGAGCCAACTCTCTGCCCCGACTCTGGATAAAACGCGCCCACTCCTTGCGGGCACGATGGAGTCTATCAGCGCGCGCGGACAGAAATCAAGCGCCGCCTGCGAAATGACGTGCAAGCGACGCTTGATTGCGCGGCGATTATTCGGCCAACATCCGGAAAAGTGTCGAAATCGGCCGTAAGAAAGTACGGAAAAGTGTCGAATCTGACGGTCTCAACATCCGGAAAAGTGTAACCGGATGACAAAACAGCACGTAGAAGCTGGTGTTGCATGTGGACGCTTCAGCCGTCCCTAACCCTCGCTACTCGTCGTCTCCGTCGTTAGGGTCGCCCTTGAGGGTGTTGATGTCCAGGTACTGGTTGTCGTCCTCTTTTTGCTGCGTTGCCGATTCGGACGCGGTGGGGCCGCGGAATAGCTGGAATCCCTCAAACGCGATCACGCCGAGCAGAGCGATGATGATGGCGATAAAGACAACCTTTGCCGCCTGCGAAAACTCCGAAAAGCGCGGCGGTTCTTCTCCGGTGTGGTAATCGGCAGCACGCTTATCGTCGGTGCCGTGGGTATACGACGATGCCGAGGCTGCCTTTACGCTCGCTTGGTTGTAATCGGGAGCGGGCGTGGCAGCAAACGGGTCACGAGAATAGCCGCGCGACGCTTGGCCGTAATCCTCGGTTTCGATGCGGCTGGCGCGAGGCTGTTCGCTCGGGCGGTTGGCGTATGCTGCGGTGTTGTCGTATGCGGAGTCGCGTTCCTCGGCAGCCGCAAACAGGGGGTTTACCGGAATGTTGAGCGCCGGCATGCCGCCCGAGGTCTCGTCCAGATCTGCCGCCGCCCAGGAATCAAAGGCAAACTGGCGGTTGGAAAGATCATCCAGATCCATGACGGGCGGCTCGAGCTCGGGCTCGGGAGCCGTGTATGCCGACTGCTGCGGGGCAGCATGGCGAATCGTGCTGTTTGCCGTGGGGCGCTGTGCCGCTGCAGCGAGAAACGCCGCCGTCTCGGACGGATCGCTAGTGGGGTGGGGCGCAGGGGCGGCCTGGCGCGGTGCCTGCATGATGGGGCGGGTGGCAAAGTCGTCCGCGGGCACGGATGCCGGCGCAGGCGTGGCGGAACGTGCGGGCTTTGCACTTGTCGGGTGAACCCCGCCGCCCATGAGTTCCTCGGCGGTCCAGGGGCGG
>CAJMRJ010000063.1:0-9416 GCA_905215865.1 uncultured bacterium
GCTCGTCGGCAAGCATATCGGTCGCGGCTGGGTGCGCGGCTTTACCATCACGGGCGGTGCCTTCGCCTCGACGATCGGCCACGACTCGCACAACGTGTGCGTGGTGGGCGATAACGCTGCCGATATGATGGCTGCCGTCGAGGCTGTTGGCCAGGGCGGCCACGTGCTGGTGCGCAACGGCGAGGTCGTGGCGCGTATTCCGCTGGCGCTTGGTGGCCTGATGAGCGAGGGCACGGCCGAGGATGTCGCCGCACAGCACGACGACTTTATGGTCAAGGCGCGCGCCATGGGCATTGAGCCGCCGCTCGATCCCATCATGGGCATCATCTTCCTGCCCCTGCCGGTGATCCCGACGCTCCGCATCCGCCCCGAGGGCATGTTCGACGTCACCACCTTCACCTACGCCGACTAGTCATTGGGGACGTTCTTAAACGACTAGTCGTTGGGGACACTCTTTGGCTTGTCGCCTGACGCTGCGACTTTGGGCTTTCTGGCGCGCGTGAGCTATTTGCCAGGCCCTTGTAACGTTTATGACTGCGGGGTCTTATTTGAGCTCCCTTTGGGTACGGTGATTTTGGATATACGTCCGATTCCATCAAGCCCGAAGGGAGCTTTTTATGTTTAAACTGATTGCATCCGATATGGACGGCACACTGCTTGACGAAAACGGCCAGGTGCCTCCCGAGACCTACGAACTGATTCTGGCGCTACACGAGCATGGTGTGCATTTTGCCGCATCGTCAGGCCGCCGCTACGATCGCCTGTGCGAGTTCTTTGCGCCCGTTCGCGACAAGATGGACTTTGTCGCAGCTAACGGTGCCCAGGTCTTCGCCGACGGCAAAATGGTAGACCGCGAGGTATATTCGCACCTGGCGATTCGAAAGCTCGCCCAGGCCGTCGCGACGTTTCCCAATCTGCATCTTGCGCTCTTCGACCGAACCAAGTCCTTTTTGCTCGATGACGAGTGCAAGTTCGTGCGCGAGGTCGATAAGGACCTTCCCAATGCCGAGCGCATTTGGGAGCTGCCCGATCCCAGCGTAAATATCATCAAAGCGAGTATCTTTTGCGATGACAGTGCCGTTATGGACAGTGCGTACGTGCTACAGCGTGAACTTGGTCAGCTCTTTACTTTTGCGCCTTCGGGCAACGCGTGGATCGATGCCATGCAGCCTGGTGTGTCGAAGGCCTCGGGTATCGCGCAGCTCGCGGAGCATTATGGCATTGGGCGCGACGAGGTTATGGCGTTTGGCGACTCGATGAACGATTACGAGATCATTCGCTTTGTCGGCACGGGCTGCGCGATGGAAAACGCGCGTCCTGCACTCAAGGCCGTTGCCGATTGCGTGGTGGGGCGCAACCGCGACCACGCCGTCCAGCAGGAACTTCGCCGTGTTCTGGAGAGCCTCGCCTAATCCGGCAGTTAGGGACGTTCCTTTTCTGCCGGCAGCCGGGGACAGTCCTTGCGGCGTCCCGCGAAGAGTGTCCCCAACGACTAGTCATTTAAGAACGTCCCCAATGACTAGTCGTTTAAGAACGTCCCCAATGACTAGGCGAGGGCGGCCATGATGGCGCGGGCGACGCCGTCGTGGTCGTTGTCGAACTCGGTGATGGCGTCGGCGGCGTCGCGGTCTTCGGGCTCGGCGTTGATCATGGCCATGCCATGGCCTGCTGCCTGCAGCATGGGAATGTCGTTGATGTTGTCGCCGAACGCCCAGGCGTCGGCGAGGCGCTCGCCCAGGTGCTCACATAGCCACGTGAGGGCTGTTCCCTTGGTAGCGCCTTCGCCCATGACCTCGATATTCATGGCGTACGAACGCGTGACCTCAATGCCTCCGAGCGTGTCGAGCTCCGCCGCGATGGCGTCGCGATCGGCCGGGTCGTGCCAGTACATGGCGATGCGTTCGAGCGTCTCGACCTCGTCAATCTTGCTGTCGATATCCATGTCGATCGGCGTTCGTGTGCGCTTGAGCGAAGCCGCGATGTGGGGGTCGCCGCCGCAGAATTCGTCCAGGCGCGTGTAGAGCGAGCGGGGGAGGAAGCACTGTCCGTCCGCGAAGATATCGAAGGTCACATCGTGACCGGTGGCAATGCTATGGACGCGGTGGGCGATAGCGCGGTCGAGCGGTCGGCTCAAAATGCGCGTAGCACGTGAGGTATCGGTGGGCGTACCGTCGTCGAGCTGCCAGACGCTGGCACCGTTGGCACAGACCGCATAGTGTACGGCGGGGTGGGCGAGGATGGGCTCAAAGATGCCCGACAGGGGGCGCCCCGTGCAGGGCACAAACTCAACACCGCGGCGCGCAAGCTCGTCGAGCATCGCCCAGGTGGCGTCGCTCATCTGCTTATCACTCGTCAGCAGCGTTCCGTCCATATCGGAAAGCACAATCATTCGTTGCGATCCTTTCTACTGGCATAAAAAGCGTGGCCGAGGGCGGTGATGCCCTGGCCACGTTCGGGTTCTATAACGGTCCGCGTCTTAGCGATCGGCGAGCGGCTTGTACTCCAGCGGATCGATCACCGGACGGTATGCCGGGCGGATGATGCGATGCGCGCAGAAGAGCTCTTCCATGCGGTGCGCCGACCAGCCGGCCATGCGGGCGACGGCGAACAGCGGCGTAAAGAGCGTCTCGGGCACGCCGAGCATTTTGTAGATAAAGCCCGTGTACAGGTCGATGTTGGCGCAGATGGGCTTGGTCATGCCGTGATCGCGCATCACCTGCGGGGCCAGGCGCTCGATGCGCTCGATGAGCGCGAACTCCTCGCCCAAGTCCTTCTTGGCGGCAAGCGTGCGCGCGTAACGACGGCACACCTCGGCACGCGGGTCGCTCAGCGTGTAGACGGCGTGGCCCATACCGTAGATGAGGCCCGTGCCGTCGAAGGCCTGCTTGTCGAGGATCTTGCCCAGGTAGGCTGCGACCTCGTCCTCGTCCTCCCAATTGGAGACATGCGCACGGATGTCCTCGTGCATGGACACGACCTTGGCGTTGGCACCGCCGTGGCGCGGACCCTTGAGCGAGCCGATAGCCGCGGCGTAGGCAGAATACGGGTCGGTGGCCGAAGAGGACAGCACGCGGCAGGCAAACGTGGAGTTGTTGCCGCCGCCGTGCTCGGCATGCAGCATGAGCATAACGTCGAGCAGCATCGCCTCATCGCGGGTGAACGCCATGCCGCCGCGCAGGACCTGTAGGATGGTCTCGGCGGTGGAGAGACCGGGCGTGGGGTGCGGCACGTGAACCTCGGAGCCGCGAAGCTTGGCGATCGAGGCCATGTGTGCGAAGGCGGCGATGCGCGGGAGACGTGCGAGCATGGAAATAGCGACGTCGATTTCGTGCTCGGGCGTGATCACGTCTGGTTCGGCATCGAAGGCGTAGAGCAGCAGCGCGGCGCGCTGGAGCACATTCATGATGCTCGACGACACCGTGGTCATGGGGAACTCTTTGACGTACTCGTCGCTCAGATGCCTAAAAGCACCCAGGCGTCCGCAAAAACCGTCGAGTTCCTCTTTGGTGGGCAGCGAGCCCGTGATGAGCAGATAGGCGACCTCTTCGTAGCCATAGCGATCCTCGGCCTGGGCGTTGTTGACCAGGTCCTCGATGCTGTAGCCACGAAGCGTGAGCTTGCCCTGATCGGGCACGACCTTTCCGTCGACCTTGTTGTAGCCGTGCACATCCGAGATACGAGTGAGGCCCGCGACCACGCCCGAGCCGTCGGCATTGCGCAGGCCGCGCTTGACATTGTGCTCGACAAACAGGCCCTCGTCATAAGGGTCGGTCGGCAGGCCGTGGTAGAGGTTTTCGCTCTCAGGCGAAATCTGGCGGCTTGCTTCGTAATCCAGAACCAGGCGGCTCAAGTGGTCATCGAAGCGGTAATAGATTTTCTTGGCGTCGTAGGCCATGCGCGCTCCTCTCCGGGCCGCATCGGGGTGACTTGCATGGGCATGCGCGCGTCAGGCTATCCCCAGCGGCTTGCTCGCTACAGGCGGTACATAAAGTTGAAGACGTCCTCGCGCTGGATGGACACGTTGACGCCCGAAAGCTCGCCGGCCTCGGCCAGCGCCTTCTGCAGCTCGGCGAAGTCGAGCTTGGACTCGGCGGTATCGGCCAGCATGGTCATGGTGAAGATGTCCTCGATAATGGACTGCGTGATGTCGCGGATATCGACGTTGGCCTCGCCCAGAACGCGGGTGACGCCGGCGACGATGCCGGGGCGGTTCTTGCCAAGGACGGTGATGACGATACGGGAGGACGAGATCTCGGCCATGGGAAACCCTTTCGCGTGATTGCGGCGCGCGCGGGGCGCTCCGCTACGGTACAGTGTTCATCATTGTACCTGTCTGGCGCAAAAAAGGCGCGCTCGCTGCGGCGTTACATGCCTGCAACATGAGCGTAAGGGGGAAGGCCGTACGGGGAAGAGCCGTCTGGCGCGTGTCCGGCTCGTGTTGGGTTGATTTCCGATCTCAGCCGAACACATTGAGCGGACAGGCCGTTCCCGCAGTCAGCCGAACGCCTCCGACGGCTGATTCCGAACTGGAAGCGGAGGGCATCCCCGCCCTTCGGTAGGGGATACCGCTCCGCGGCGCATGCCGCGGGCGGCGCCACTATCGGACCACCGTGACCTCAGTTGGGATGGGCCCAGCACTGCCGCGTACTCGGTGAGCTAGAGCCAACTGTTCGTCTTCACGTCGCGTATGGCGATATTTCGGTCGTCCGGCTCGGTGATGCCGTAGCCGAACGCCTGGAGCGTCTCGATGGACTCCTGGATCCTCTGTTGGAACATGGGACCCGGATCGACCCTCGGCCCGAGGTGCCCGCGCCAAAGGCACGGCGTGGCGCGCAGCATGTTATGGATTTTGGAGATGGGCTCGATGTCGGCGTAGACGTTGAGCGTCGCCATGGCGTCCTTGTGGCCGAGGATCGATTGGAGCGCCTTGATATCGCCGCCTTGGCGGATCCACTGCGTTGCGAACGTGTGGCGAAGGCCGTGGAACGTGATCAGCTCGTCGTTGGTGCCCATGAGGCCGTTGGTCTCCGAGAACGTCTTGAACGCCCTGCGGATATAGCTTGTCGTCGCGAAGGTCGCGCCCGGCTCCGACAGGATGTAGCAGTCCCCGATCTCGACCGCCCCGGTAATGCCGCGCAAGCGCAGCTTTCCGCAGTCGATCTCGTGGGTCTCCTTCAGGAAGGGGAGTAGGCCGACCGGGTCGATGGGGATACCCCTGGCGTCATGGGTCTTGGTGTCCTTGATGAACGAACCCATTCCCTTCGCGTACGCCACCGAGTGTCTGATCGAGATCAGGCCCGTCTCGAAATCCACATCGCACCACCGAAGGCCGCAGACCTCGCCGATTCGCATCCCCGTGTGCAGGGCGAGTACGACCGCCCTCTAATCCTCGGCGGACCAATCGAGTCCGAACTCCTTTCGGGCATCCTCTTCGCTCATGACTTCGAGAAGGTCTCCGGGTTGGCAACGAAGGGCGAGGCATAGCTGCTCGAGTGTGTTGAAGCGAATGCCGCGAATATGCCCTTTTTTAATACGGGACAGGTTCACGGGCGTGGTTCCAATCCTTTCGGCAAGTTCGTTCGAGGAAATCTTTCGCTCGGCCATGATCTTGTCGAGGCGAACAATTACGGGCATGGCGTTTCCTTACGCAATCTCGTCGGAGTCGAGGTACAGCTCTCGGGCGTACAAGAAGAGCTGGGAAAGCATGAACAGGACGATGCCGAGAACCAGAGAGGTCCAATCGAATGATGAAGCGATCTCTTGGGCGCCGACGGCCCCCTCGTCGCCAAACATCGAAACGGAGGTTTTGAGTGAGCCGGCGTAGAGGCTGGTGGCAGCTTGAACAACGAAGAGAATGCCGAGCACCTTCAAGCATGTCGCAGACCCTTTCTTGAAGGGGTCTCCGCTCTTGATCGTCCACACGAGAACGGCGCTGAGGATGGTCGTAGCGATACCGATGACGGCAGGGACCAATGTCGAGATCGCAAGGGCTGGATACGCGGGGGAGTCTGCAATCACAGGGTTGTCGAGCACTTCGATTGCTGGCTTTAAGGAGAACGCCACTTGTGCGATGGCGGTGGCGCAAAGGGCCGCAGAGGCTATCGCACATGCGATGCGGAAGGAATGAAGCCGGGGAGTGCGATTGTCGGAACTCATAATAACCTCCGAAGAATTTAAAAAACTCAGGTTACTTTTTAACAGTTTATGTTAAATTGACTTTGCCGGCAAGTAATAAGGGCCGAGCATTTTGTTCGGCCCCTCTGTTCCGACTGGATGAGGTTAAGGTTGGCGATGAATATGCTCAAAATCTCGAAGGCGATCTTTAGGTCGCTTCTCTCCTCCAGGTCGCTCTGTGTTGTCGTTGTTGCGTTGATGGTTCTTTGTGCTCTGCCCGTCTTCAGGAGCGCGGCTGGCATCGACGGACGGGTCGAATACCTCGAGTCGGGAATAACCCGTGTTGAGCAGGAATTGTCAGCATCCTATGCGGATGCGCTTGTGAATGCGGGGGAGGACGGTGTCTATACCTCTTCATCAAGCATGCCCGCGCTTCTGTACCCTCTTGCCGCGGGACGTCTTATCTTGGCACCGCTCTCTCCCCTACTTCCGTTTCTGCAGATATCGGATGGAGAGTACACCTATTATGACGGATCGAAGGAGTACTTGCTATGGGTCGCAACGGCCGTTGCCGTCTCGTTCCTTGCCGCGCGTCTTAACAAACGTGAAAAGCTCATCATCCAGGCACCGATGGGCGAGCTGGGTAGACTTGTTGCATCGAGCGTATGGGCGAGTGTTTTTGCAATGCTTGCCGTCCTCGCCATCAATCTTCCAGGGATAATCGCCGCGCTTGTGAAGAATGGCCCGGGCTCGCCGTTCTATCCGATAGGCTACATTCAATATGCGACTCCGGTTATCAAACCGGCTTGGCTGGTGTTCGCGCAGACGGCCATCTTGCAATTCTTGGTGGCAGCGTTCATCTCGCTTGTCGTTCACCTTGCCGTGAAGATTGCCAATAACCCTACGCTTGGAATCGTGTTCGTATGTGCCCTGATGGGGGTGACGATGGTTCCCGGGTATTACGGAAGATCCATCGCTTTACGTGAGTTCGCCCTGTTGAATCCCCTTACGTATGCGAACACTGAGTTGACCGTCGGCGCCTATAGCCCGTACCCGACAACGCAGATAGTGAATCTGCCTGGACTTTGCTTCGAGCGTGGCGCGATTGCCCTCGTATGCGCAATCGGGATCGAGGTGCTGGCAATTAGCCTGCTTTGCGTTGCTGGAAAGAGCGGCTGCGCGTGCCCGATATCCCCGATTTGTCTTGAGAGAGGTTCCTTCACTGCATCGAGAACGGCAACTCGTTCGAGCGCTTGTGCCTCCGCCGTTGCATACGTAAGAACGATGGGGAAACTGCTCCTGCGTTCTCCTACCCTCGCCGTATGCGCGATTGCAATGTCGACGACGATGCTGGCCCCGGCTCTGGTCGAGATGTTTCCTGACGCTGATAACGTTTCCGCTGTTCGGTATAGGGATGGGGAGCTCCGTTCAATAGATCGGTATCTAGAGCAGAACGCTGCGAATATGGACGTCGAGGGCAAAGCGGCCCTGGAAGACATGCGGGATGCTCTTTCGGGTTTCGTGTACGCGCCTATGCCTGCGGAGGGGTTTCGAAGCCTTGCGACGTACGAGCGCGCTCGAGGTGAGCTGGGCGCGGCAGATGCGACTCTCCTGCAATCGATCGGAATCGAGCCGGAGACTCCTTCTCGTGCGGAGGCGCGCGCCCTTCTGCTTGAGTCGATCGCGAGCTTGCCGGACCCCAAGGTTTACGAGTTGAGTACGAAGATGCCCCCATTAATCCTCCTTTCGTATCTCCAGGCAGCGCTTCCCTCCTTATTTTTGCTGTTGCCCGTGGTTGTCACATCGCTCGCGTGCACCCACCTGCAGTGTCGTTCCCTTCTGGTTCTCCAGATCCCCGCAACAGCGCATGTGCGTTTTCTGACGGCTGTTGCGCTGGCTCTCCTGCTTGGCTTGGTGCTGCTTTTGGTGTCGATGGTTCCCGCTGTCGTTGTGTCCGTGATTAAGAACGGTGCGGGTGGATCGGAGTATCCCGTCGCTCTCATTCGGGCGGGAGCTTCGGCAACGTCCATGGTGGGGGAGGCGGTGTTGTGCAGTATTCCGTTGCTGGTCATGGCATACGGCGTGATTTCCGTCGTCGCTGCGTTGACAGCAGCGATTAGCCGCAACCCCGTTGTCACCGGAATGGTTTGCGCGGTTCTCTTGGTGTTGGGTTCGTTGAGCGCTCATGTTGAAAGCGTGGGCATGGGCGTCGCGCTGCTGGCTCCATTCGCCTCGTTTGATCCCGCTTCCCAGGTGGGGACGATTGGGTTCCTTGGGCGAGGGACGAACGCGATGCCTTTTGGAGAGGTCGTCGGCGCATCGGGCGCTCTGCTGGTGGTCTTGGGCGCCGTATCTCCGTTGATGGTGCGCCTGAGTGTTCCAAAGATCGAAAGGGGATGATCTCGATGATTGACCTTCAAACGCTGACGATCTCTTATGGAAAGAAGGTGCTCGTAGATTCGGTGAACGCTGAGTTTGCCCCGGGTACGGTCTACGGTCTCGTCGCTCCGAACGGGCATGGAAAGACGACGTTGCTGCGTGCGATGGCAGGTTTGCCGGGTCCTCGCGTGGACGGGAGCATCGTTCTGGATGAGGTGCAGGGTACGGGTGCGAGAGAGGTCCGTTCTATGATCTTCTATGCACCTGGTGAGGGGACGCTGCTGTATCCCGGATTGCGTGCGGAAGATCACCTCAAGATGGTTTGCGATATGTGGCCGCATGCTCGCGATATCGAAGAGATAGTGGAACAAACGCAGATAGGCGAGTTCGCGAAGATGAGGATCCGCACTCTGAGCCAGGGCATGAAGCAGCAGCTTACCCTGGCGATTGCGTATGCGACGGGCGCGCGGTACCTTCTATTAGATGAGCCCATGAACGCGCTCGACCCCAGCAGGGTGGACTTGCATTCCGAGATTCTCAGGAAGCTGGCCGATTCTGGTACGTGCATCATCATGTCATCCCACATCTTGGATTCGGTCGATAGGCTGTGCGATGAGATTCTGTTTTTGAAGGATAGGAGGCTCATTAGAAGCATTCCGCAAGATGATGCTGCGCCGAAGTCTCCTGGATCCCATTTCGCAAAGCCTGCCGGACGCGCCGAGGGTGCGCTAAGCACGTATCGGCGACTCTACGAAAAGGGCGGGTAGAAATGCAAGTTAAAAATCTATGTGGCCAATGTGATACCGTTGAACCCGCATATCGATACCGCTCAGCCATTCGCCTCGCCCCCGTCGCACGTATCTTCATCCGGTCTGTTACTTTTAATCTAACAATTCTTTGAGGAACGTAGGTGCTTCTAAATG
>CAJMRJ010000064.1:0-8947 GCA_905215865.1 uncultured bacterium
AATCCCTATTTCACCGCAACTTATATTGGGGCTCATTGTTGCGCAACTTGGGTTGGGGTTTTCGCTTTACAGTTGAGTTAGATGGATGGTTCCAGGCTTGCTGGAGGTTGATATGGTTTGTCCTTATTGTGGTGCTGAGCTTGCTGATGAGGATCGGTTTTGCGTGGGCTGCGGGGCTGCGCTTGCTGATGGGGCACAGACTATGCCCGTAGCCGAACCTGCGGTTGCGCCGGCACCCGTGGACTCGCCCGCCCCCAGCAAGAAGCCCAAGAAAGGCGTCGTGTTCGCTATCGTCTGCGCGGCGATACTTGTTGTTGGCGGGGGCGGTGGGCTGGCGTATCACCTGTACCAGCAGCATGTTCAGGAGCAGGAACAATATGAGTCGGCGCATTCCAAGCATGCGCTCGTGGTGAGCATAAAGGCTGAAGGCTGGGACACCGATAACGGCGCTTCGCGTGTGCCGGTGCGCGTAAAGGGCAAGACGGTCGACGGAAAGAAGCTCGACAAGGTCGAATATGTCGCTTCCGACGGCTCGGACATCAAGCTTATCCAGGGCAAGTACACGCTCAAGGCGGCAGGCTCCCCTATCGCCGCCGACGGCACTATCTACCAGGTGCCTTGTACAAAGGCCGAGATTACGATCGACGATGTCTTTGCCAAGGGCAAGAAGATCGATTTGGCAGAACTCGCCGAGCAGGATTCGGTTTTGGACTTTACGCCCATCGATGCTGTCGACGTGACCGACGACGAGATCAACGACGCCGTGACACTCGCCATGGCATACAAGGGCAAGGACGCGCCCAACGTCGATGCACTGCAACACGCCGCAACGAACCGCCGCGACACCGCCGTCGCGGCCAAGAAAGCCGCCGAAGAGGAAGCGGCGCGCTAGGCCGAGGAACAGCGCAAAGCCGCCGCACGCCACATCGAGGCCCAAACCTTCAGTGTCGACCTACCCGAGTATTGGGATGGCAGGGTGACAGTGGAAGTCGACGGAGACACGATCACCGTCCGATCAAAGCTCTACCCCAGTAGAGTTGTCATCGCGCTCATCGGGTCTACTAACCCCGATCGCAATATGGGGGACATTGCCGGCGGCGCAATTAAGATAGTGCCGTTAAGTGACAACTTCTTCGTTCGACTCGGTCGAACTCGTTGGTCTTATGTCGCCGCAGATGAGGCTCACAGCAAAAAATATTTTGGCAGTAGCCATTATTCCGATAGCGTATCAGAAGAGGAGGCGGCCGAGCTCACGGATCTACAGAGCCTTGGCACAGTCTCATACAGCAAAATCCTCTCGGACTTCCTCGCATCAGAAGATAGCCACAGTAGCGATGAATTAGCACAGCAAGACAAGGCCATGCAAGATGCGCTGACACCAAGTCTAAAGCTCCTCTAGCCCCTTCTCTGCCTCCCCCAAACAAAAAGCCGGGGTGCCCCCACATGGAAGGCACCCCGGCTTATTTATTGCCCAATACGGGGACGGCTCTCAAGTTAAGGCCAACGCAAAACGCCTTAGGCCAAGAACTCCTTGGTGGTCGCCACGATGTTGGCGGCGTCCAGGCCGTACTTGTGCAGGAGCTCGGCACCCGGGCCGGACTCGCCGAAGGTGTCGTTGACGCCAATCTTCTTGAGCGGCGTCGGGCACTGCTCGCACAGGACATCGGCAACGGCGCTGCCCAGGCCACCGATCACGGAGTGCTCCTCGACGGTCACGACGTGACCGGTCTTGGTGGCGCTCTTGACGATCAGGTCGGCATCGATGGGCTTGATGGTGTGCATGTTGATGACCTCGGAATCGATGCCCTCGGCAGCAAGCTGCTCAGCGGCCTCGAGCGCCTCGCCGACCATCAGGCCGCAGGCGATGATGGTGACGTCGGCGCCCTCGCGCATGACGATGCCCTTGCCTACCTCGAACTTGTAGGTCTCGGGGTCGTTGATAACCGGCGAGGCCAGACGGGCAAAGCGCATGTACACGGGGCCGTCGCACTCGTAGGCGGCACGCGTCACGGCGCGGGCCTCGACGTCGTCGGCGGGAACGATCACGGTCATGCCGGGGATGACGCGCATCAGGGCGATATCCTCGCAGCACTGGTGCGTGGCGCCGTCCTCGCCCACCGAGATACCGGCGTGCGTGGCACCGATCTTAACGTTGAGATGCGGGTAGCCGATGGAGTTGCGGACCTGCTCAAAGGCGCGGCCGGCGGCAAACATGGCAAAGCTGCTCGCGAAGGCGACGCGGCCGGTGGTTGCGATACCGGCGGCGACACCCATCAGGTTGCTCTCGGCGATGCCCACATCGAAAAAGCGGTCGGGGCAGGCGGCCTTGAACTTGCCGGTCTGCGTGGCGGCGGCCAGGTCGGCGTCGAGGACCACAAAGTCATCGTGCTCGTTGGCGAGCTCGACGAGAGCCTCGCCGTAGCTTACGCGCGTGGCGATTTTCTTGACGTCTGCCATCCTAGAGCTCCTCTCCGGCGGCCGTGAGCTCTGCCATGGCCTGCTCAAACTGTTCATCGTTGGGGGCCTTACCGTGCCAACCCACCTGGTTCTCCATAAAGGAGACGCCCTTGCCCTTCATGGTCTCGGCGATAATGGCGGTCGGCTGGCCCTTGGTAGCGCGGGCCTCGGCAAAAGCGGCGCGAATCTGATCGAAGTCGTTGCCGTCGGCGAGCTCCACCACATGGAACTTGAAGGCGCGGAACTTGTCGGCGAGCGGCATGGGGTCGTTGACCTCCTCGACGGGGCCGTCGATCTGCAGGCCGTTGTGGTCGACGATCACGCAGAGGTTATCGAGCTGCTGGTTGCCGGCAAACATGGCGGCCTCCCAGACCTGGCCCTCCTCGCTCTCGCCGTCGCCCAGCAGGGCGTAGGTGCGATAGTCATCGCCCCAGTGCTTGGCGGCAACGGCCATGCCCACGGCGGCGGAGATGCCCTGGCCGAGCGAACCGGTGGACATGTCGACGCCCGGGGTGTCGTTCATGTTGGGGTGACCCTGCAGGTGGCTGCCGATGTGGCGCAGCGTCTCGAGATCCTCCTTGGGGAAGAACCCGCGCTCGGCGAGCACGGCGTACAGACCAGGCGCGCAGTGGCCCTTGGAAAGCACGAAGCGATCGCGGTCGGCCTTGCGGGGGTCGGCCGGGTCGACGTTCATTTCCTCAAAGTACAGATAGGTCATGATGTCGGCAGCGCCGAGCGAACCGCCCGGATGGCCGGACTTGGCAGCGTGCACGCCGGTGACGATGCCCTTCCTTACCTCGTTGGCAACCTTTTTGAGCTCTTCGTCGCTCATTGTGCCTTCCTTTCATCCTCTTTAGACAAGATGCGCACGGCACAGAAGGTCGTCCCAACCCAGCCGCGATGCACGTACGTCATTCATTATGCTGGAAACCGGAAGCTTTACCAGAGTATTTATCATTATTTGAGCAATTTAGCAGGCAGAACCGCTGATGAAACGGTTTATCAATGTGAACGTCTTTTGGATGGAACGCAGTCGACCCTACGCGTTAATGTCCTTGAAGCCCTCACCGAAGGTCTCCGTGACATCGGCCACCGTCACGATAGCGCGCGGGTCGCGCTCGCGCACGATCGTCTTGAGTGTGTTGAGTTCGCGACGACTCACGATTACCATGATCACTGGCTTCTCGGCACCCGAGTACATGCCGGTCGCCTTAAACTTGGTGCAGCCGCGACCCAAGCCATACATGATGTCGGCCGCGATATCGGGAAACTTGTCCGAGATGATGAGCACCATACGGCGCCTGTTGCCGCCGTCGACCACGGCATCGATCACGTAGCCGCTAACGACCATCGAAAGGCCCGCATACAGCGCGTTTTCGACCGAAAAGACTGGGGCCGACAGCGCGCACACGGCAACATCGATCGCCATGACGGTCGAGCCAACCGGCAGCGATGTGTTGCGCGAGATAATCTGACCGATGGTGTCTGAGCCGCCAGTGTTGGCACCGGCACGCAGCACCATGCCGTAGCCGATGCCCGTGATAATGCCGCCCCACATGGCGGGCAGCATCAGATCGGAATGCGCCAGCGGCGCCACAAACGGAGCGAACAGGTCGGTGAAAAAGCCCAGCAGCACAAAGCCCGTCGCCGTCTGTACCACGTAGAACATGCCACCCTCGCGCATAACGACCAGCAGCAGCAAGGCATTCATCACGATGGTCTGGATACCGACGGGAAGCGATATGCCATGCGAGGCGCCGACCGCCTGGATAATCGTGGCGAGACCCGTAACGCCGCCGGCAGCAAGACCGTTGGGGATCAAAAACAGGTCCGTCGCGATAGCGGCCAGAGCGCAGCCCAGCATAATCTTGGGTAGATCGTGAAAGAAGTTCAGCGAAAGAATGCGCTTGATGTCCAGACGATATGCCATGCTGCCTCCCTCAAAAAAGCGCACCCAAACGAATGCGCTTTGAACTTCTTGCTGTATTCGATTCTACCGATTCATCGAGCAAATACCACCCCTGCGAAGTGTTTGCATCGACCCGGAGCCAACCATGTGCCTAGGCGTCCGAGCCTTCCGCATCGGCGTTGCCGGTTGCCCAGCGATGGTAGCCGATCACAAACGGATCCAGATCGCCATCGTCGAGAACGGCCTCGACGTTGCTGGTCTCCACGCCCGTACGCAGGTCCTTGACCATCTGATACGGGTAGAGCACGTAGCTGCGAATCTGGTTACCAAACCCGATCGTGGTCTTGGGTCCACGAATCTCGTCGAGCGCCTCGGCGCGCTTCTCAAGCTCGATCTCGTACAGACGGGCCTTGAGAATCTGCATGCACGCGGCCTTGTTCTGAATCTGGCTGCGCTCGTTTTGGCAAGTGACAACGATGCCGCTGGGAAAATGCGTCACGCGTACGGCGGAGTCGGTGGTGTTGACGCCCTGGCCGCCCGGGCCGCTCGCGTGATACACGTCCACGCGGATATCGTCGGGACTGATCTCGATGTCGATATCGTCAGGCAGCACGGGGATGACCTCGACGCCGGCAAAAGTGGTCTGGCGGCGCTTCTTGTCGTCGGTGGGGCTAATGCGCACCAAGCGGTGCACACCGGCCTCGGCACGCAGCATGCCAAACGCGTCCTTGCCCTCGACGGTAAAGGTCGCACGGTCGATGCCGATGACCTCAGCCGCGGGGCAGTCGTTAATGGTGACCTTCCAGCCGCGACGCTGGCAGTACTTCATGTACATCTTAAAGAGCATGAAGGTCCAGTCCTGCGCCTCCAGGCCACCCTGTCCGGGCTTGATGGTCACAATCGCGTCGCCGTGATCGAACTCACCGGTAAACCAGCTCGAAAGCTCGAGATCGTCGATTGCGCGGGCCAGGCGTTTTGCCGTAGCGGCAGCCTCCTCGCGCAATGCGGCGGCATCGGGGTCGTCGCCCATCTCCTCGGCAAGCTCCAGCGCCGCACGGGCGTCAGATAGCTCGCCGCGCGCGGTATCCACGGCAGCGATATCTTCCTTGGCGCGAGCGATCTCCTCCATGGTGGCGCGAGCGGCGTCGGCATCATCCCAAAAGCCAGGGGCCACGCTTTTGGCCTCGAGCTCGGTCACGCGCGTGCGCTTCTCGTCCAAATGAAGATACGACTCGACCTCGCCGAGCCGGTCCGCAAACGCGTCGAGCTCGGCGGGCGTTACCTCTAAAGCCTCGACCATTAACGATTCCTGCCGTGGCAGTACTTGAACTTCTTGCCGCTGCCGCAGGGGCACAGGTCGTTGCGACCCACGTTGACGTACGGATCGTCGCTCTCGGACTTGCGGTAGGTCGTCACCTTACCACCGTTGTTAACGGCAGCCGGGCCTCCCTGGACGGCAGTACGAGCCTGCACCTGTGCCTGCTTGCGCAGCACCGAGTTGCCGTTGTCGCCATCGACATCGGCGGGGCCGGAGAAGTGCGCACCCTCGAGCGCGGGGTCCTCCTTGTGCCCCACGGCCTGCGGGGCGGCCTTGATCTCGATGCGCAGAACGGTACGCAGGTAATCCTCGTACATGGTGTCGACGAGCATCTGGAACGCGCCATAAGCCTCAGTCTTGTACTCGACCAGCGGGTCGCGCTGACCAAAGCCGCGCAGTCCGATACCGGTCTTGAGGTAGTCCATCTCCTGCAGGTAGTTCATCCAGCGAGTATCGATAACGCGCAGCATGACCTGGGTGTTGAGCTCGCGCATGAGGTCCTCACCCAGGCGCTCGGCCTTCATGTTGTAGCACTTCTCAACGTAGGCCAGGACATCGGCAGCCAGGGCCTCAAAGTCCTCGTCGGGGAACTTGGGCGTATCGATATGGCCGGTCAACTCCACGACCCACTTGCGCAGGCCCTCGAGATCGCGCTCGCCATCGTGGCTGTCCTTGGTGCAGAACTCCTGCACGCAGCGGTACACGGTGTCGTGCATGACCTCGGTGATGTGGTCGGTCAGGTCCTTGCCATCCAGAATCTTGTTACGCTCGGCGTAGATGACCTGGCGCTGCTTGTTCATGACGTCATCGTACTCAAGGACGCTCTTACGCATGGAGAAGTTGATGCTCTCGACCTTGTGCTGGGCGCTCTCGACGGCCTTGGAGATGATCTTGTGTTGGATGGGCATGTCGTCGCCCATGTCGGCGGTGACCATCATCTTGGAGACGCGGTCCATCTTGTCGCCGCCGAACAGGCGCATGAGGTCGTCCTCGAGCGACAGGTAGAACTGGGTCTCGCCCGGATCGCCCTGACGACCGGAGCGGCCGCGCAGCTGGTTGTCGATACGACGGGATTCATGGCGCTCGGTACCGATGACGGTCAGGCCGCCTGCGGCAAGCACGCGCTCGCGCTCGGCCTTGCAGGTCTCCTTGGCCTCGGCGTTAAACTGCTCGAGCTGCTCGGGCGTCACGTCCTCCATGGTCAGGCCCGCGTACTCCAGGCGCTCGCGCACCAGCTCGTCGGGGTTGCCGCCCAGCAGGATGTCGGTACCACGACCGGCCATGTTAGTAGCGATGGTCACGGCGCCGTAGCGTCCGGCCTGGGCAACGATATGAGCCTCGCGCTCGTGATGCTTAGCGTTGAGGACCTCGTGCGCGATGCCGCGCTTGGTAAGGGCGGCCGACAGCTTCTCGGAGCTTTCGATGGAGACGGTGCCCA
The DNA here is from genome assembly GCA_905215865.1 of uncultured bacterium. Taxonomy (GTDB): domain Bacteria; phylum Actinomycetota; class Coriobacteriia; order Coriobacteriales; family Coriobacteriaceae; genus Collinsella. The sequence goes on from CAJMRJ010000064.1 coordinate 7,123, forward strand.
CCAGGACCGGCTGACCCTTGGCGTGACGTCGCTCGACGTCGTCGGCAACGGCGTTGTACTTGGCCTGGACGGTGCGGTACACCAAGTCCTCGTGATCAACACGCTGAACGGGCCTGTTGGAGGGGATGACCTCGACGGGCAGCTTGTAGATCTCGCGGAACTCGGCATCCTCGGTGAGTGCCGTACCGGTCATACCCGAGAGCTTGTCATACAGACGGAAGTAGTTCTGCAGGGTGATGGTGGCCAGCGTCTGGTTCTCCTCGCGCACGAGCACGCCCTCTTTGGCCTCGATGGCCTGGTGCAGACCCTCGGAGTAGCGGCGGCCTTCCATAATGCGGCCGGTGAACTCGTCGACGATCTTGACCTCGCCATTAGTGACCACGTACTGCTTGTCGCGGTGGAACATGTACTGGGCCTTCAGCGCCTGCTGCAGGTGGTTGACCAGCTGGCCGGAGAGATCGGCATAGATATCATCGATACCCAGGCGGCGCTCGATCTTCTTAAGGCCGCGCTCGGTGGCGGCGATGGTGTGCTTGGCCTCATCCATGACGTAGTCGCCCGTGGGCTCGACGTCCTCGGTGGCGGTGAGCATGTCGTGCGACACGTCCTCACCGCGCTCCAGGCCGCGCACGGCGCGCGCGAAGTCCTTATAGGTGCTGGCGGACTTGGTGCCGGCGCCCGAGATGATGAGCGGCGTTCTGGCCTCATCGATCAGGATGGAGTCGACCTCGTCGACGATGGCGTAATGGTGGCCGCGCTGTACGCGCTGCTCGGGGCGGGTGACCATGTTGTCGCGCAGGTAGTCGAAACCGAACTCGGAGTTGGTGCCGTAGGTGACGTCTGCCTGGTAGGCCGGACGCTTGAGCTCGAGCGGCATGTTGTTCTGGAGCAGACCGACGGTCATTCCCAGGTACTTGTAGATGCGGCCCATCCACTCGGAGTCGCGCTTTGCCAGGTAATCGTTGACGGTAACGACATGCACGCCCTTGCCGGCGATAGCGTTGAGGTAGCCGGCCAAGGTGGAGACAAGGGTCTTGCCCTCGCCGGTCTTCATCTCGGCGATATGCCCCTCGTGCAGTGCCATGGCGCCAATGAGCTGCACGTCAAAGTGACGCATGCCCGTGATGCGCTTGGAAGCCTCACGCACGGTGGCAAAAGCCTCGGGGAGCATATCGTCGAGCGACTCGCCGTTGGCGTAACGCTCACGGAACTTATCGGTCTGGGCGCGGAGCTCTTCCTCGGTCATCTTCTCAAACTGGGGCTCAAGACCGTTGATCTGATCGACGATCTTGTAGTAGCGCTTAAGGTCCTTATCGGATCCAAAGGACAGCAGCTTTGACATGAATCCCATGTGGTTTTCCTTTTTGGCCATCGCCCGCGCCATGCAGCCTCGGGCGAGTTAAACACAGATAAATGTACTTTAGCCAAACAGGACGCGGCCTATACGGTCGACCTCGACCGCCACGTAATAACTACGACCCGACCGACCTGCCAAAAAGGGACTGGTTTATTTTGGCAGGTTTTATCTGGGAAAACGCCGTCACTCTGCCATTTGGTGCAATGGGGACAGGTTAGTTTGCACCAACAAGAAAAGGGCCGCGCACCCAAATGGATACGCGGCCCTTTAGCCATGAATGCGAGTGTTTGCTCAGCGAGCTATTTACTCAGCAGCCTCGGTGGTCTCGGCCTCGGCAGCGGCCTCCTCGACGGGAGCCTCTGCGGGAGCCTCGGCGGCCTGCTTAGCAGCCTCCTCGGCGAACTTAGCGGCACGCTTAGCCTTCTCGGCAGCCTTAGCCTCAGCGGCGGCCTTGCGAGCGGCCTCGGC
>CAJMRJ010000065.1:0-8722 GCA_905215865.1 uncultured bacterium
CCGCCGGCGACGGCGATCCGCGTATCGTGGACGGTGACATGCCCTCCATCATGGCCGGTCTGTGCTGCGGCGAGCCCAACATCCTGGGCTGGGATATCCTGCGCAACCATGCTACCGCCTTCGTGTCCTGCCCCGACTGGGTCACCGCTCGCGGCATGCGCACCCTGGGCGCTCCCGAGAAGGGCGACCCGCGCGTCATCTCCGGCGAGTCCGGCGCTGTGACCACCGGCCTGGTCGAGACCCTCATGCTCGATCCCGAGTACGCCGAGCTCAAGGAACTCATCGGCCTGGATAAGACGAGCTCCGTGCTCTGCTTCTCCACGGAAGGTGACACGGACCCCGACCAGTATCGTCGAATTGTTTGGGAAGGCGAATATCCCACTTGTTAATCGTTGGGGCGGAGTAAATAGGTATCGCTCCGCCACCTCACAGGTAGATTCCTTCGTTTGAAAGGTTATGAACAATGGCTAAAGAACTCGATTTCGACGCTATCAAGGCTGCTGCTGAGTCTCACCGCGCCGACATGACTCGCTTCCTGCGCGCTATGATCTCCCATCCCTCTGAGTCCTGCGAGGAGGGTGAGGTTGTTGCTTGCATCAAGGCCGAGATGGAGAACCTTGGCTATGACGAGGTCAAGGTCGACGGCCTGGGCAACGTCATGGGCTTTATGGGCGAGGGCGACAAGATCATCGCCATCGACTCCCACATCGACACCGTCGGCATCGGCAACATCGAGAACTGGGATGCCGATCCCTATGAGGGCTACGAGACCGATGAGATCATCTACGGCCGCGGCGGCTCCGACCAGGAGGGTGGCATGGCTTCCGCTACCTACGCTGCCAAGATGATGAAGGACATGGGCCTCATCCCCGAGGGCTACAAGATCATGGTCGTCGGCACCGTCCAGGAAGAGGACTGCGACGGCATGTGCTGGCAGTACATCTACAACAAGGACGGCATTAAGCCCGAGTTCGTCATTTCCACCGAGCCCACCGACGGCGGCATCTATCGCGGTCACCGCGGCCGCATGGAGATCCGCGTCGACGTTCACGGCACCTCCTGCCACGGCTCTGCTCCCGACCGCGGCGACAACGCCATCTACAAGATGGCCGACATCATCGCCGACGTCCGCGCCCTCAACAACAACGGCTGCGACGAGTCGACCGACATCAAGGGTCTCGTCAAGATGCTCGACCCCAAATACAACCCCGAGCACTTCGAGGACGCCCGCTTCCTGGGCCGCGGCACCTGCACCGTCAGCCAGATCTTCTACACCAGCCCCAGCCGTTGCGCCGTGGCCGACTCCTGCGCCATCTCCATCGACCGTCGTATGACCGCCGGTGAGACCTGGGAGTCCTGCCTGGACGAGATCCGCAACCTGCCGGCTGCCAAGAAGTACGGCGACGACGTGAAGGTCTCCATGTACATGTACGACCGTCCGTCCTGGACCGGCGAGGTCTACGAGACCGAGGCTTACTTCCCCACGTGGATCAACAAGGAGACTGCTCCGCACGTCAAGGCCCTCGTCGACGCCCATAAGGCCATGTTCGGTGACGAGCGCATCGGCTGCGAGCCCAGCATGGACAAGCGCACCGGTCGTCCGCTGTGCGACAAGTGGACCTTCTCCACGAACTGCGTCTCCATCCAGGGCCGCTATGGCATCCCCTGCGTGGGCTTTGGCCCGGGTGCCGAGTCTCAGGCTCACGCTCCCAACGAGGTCACCTACAAGGACGACCTGGTCACCGCTGCCGCCATGTATGTGGCTGCCCTGAACCTCTACGATCCGAGCCAGGCCGATGGCGATGCCACCGTGTTCCGCGCCGGTCTGACCAACAACAAGATCGACTAGTCCCATTCCTCGATCTTGTTGAGCCGGGGGCAGTTTATGCCCCCGGCGCCTCCTGTTGACTTGGGGCCCGCGGTCGTTATCTCCCATGCTTCCTCAACGGTAGCGGGTCCTCGTCATAGCGCTCTGCATGTTCTAGCCACACGCGCATGCCGGAGCGCATCTACTCATTGCAATCGTTTCACCTTTAGAAAGGACATTTACATGGACGCCAAGTTTACCGAGCTCGTCGAGCAGCTGAACGGCCTCGATTTTAAGGGTATGTACGGCAGCGACTTCCTGCACACCTGGGATAAGACCACCGATGAGCTCAAGGCGCTCTACATCGTCGCCGACGCTCTGCGCGAGCTGCGCGAGAACAACGTTTCGTCCAAGATCTTCGATTCGGGCCTGGCCGTCTCGCTGTTCCGCGACAACTCCACCCGTACGCGCTTCTCCTTCTCTAAGGCCGCCAACCTGCTCGGCCTTGAGCTGCAGGACCTGGACGAGAAGAAGTCCCAGATCGCTCACGGCGAGACCGTCCGCGAGACCGCTACCATGATCTCCTTCATGGCCGACGTCATCGGCATCCGCGACGACATGTACATCGGTAAGGGCGACGCCTACATGGCCGAGGTCTCCGAGTCTGTCCAGCAGGCTTACGAGGACGGCGTTCTGGATCACCGTCCCACGCTCATCTCCCTGCAGTCCGACTCCGATCACCCCACACAGTCCTCTGCCGACATGCTCTACCTCATCAACGAGTTTGGCGGCCTCGAGAACCTCAAGGGCAAGAAGGTTGCCGTCACCTGGGCCTATTCGCCCTCTTACGGCAAGCCGCTGTCCTGCCCGCAGTCGCTGATCAGCCTGCTGCCCCGCTTTGGCATGGACGTCACCCTGGCTCACCCCGAGGGCTACGACCTCATGCCCGAGGTCGTCGAGCGCGCCAAGAGCTATGCCGCCGAGTCCGGCACCACCTTTAAGCAGGTCAACACCATGGCCGAGGCCTTCGAGGGCGCCGACATCGTGATCCCCAAGAGCTGGGCTCCGTTTGCCGCCATGGAGAAGCGCACCAACCTGTACGCCGAGGGCGACGACGCCGGCATCGCAGCGCTCGAGAAGGAGCTGCTCGCTCAGAACGCCACCCATCAGGATTGGTGCTCCACGACTGAGCTCATGGAGAAGACTGCCAACGGCCAGGACACCATCTTTATGCACCCGCTGCCCGCCGACATCTCCGGTGTCTCCTGCGAGCACGGCGAGGTCAACGCCGACGTCTTCGACATGCACCGCGTGGGCATGTACAAGGAGGCCAGCTACAAGCCGTACGCCATCGCAGCCATGATGTTCCTGCAGAAGGTTGCCGATCCCGCCGCTACCCTCAAGGCCCTCGACGAGCGCAACACCGCCCGTTGGTTCCAGGCCTAAAGCTGGGCTGAGAAATGGCTAAGCGTATCGTTGTCGCCCTGGGCGGAAACGCCCTCGGCGCCAACCTTCCCGAGCAGATGGAGGCCGTCAAGACGACTTCCAAGGCTATCGTCGACCTGATCGAGGAGGGCAACGAGGTCGTCGTCGTGCATGGCAACGGCCCCCAGGTGGGCATGATCGCCAACGGGATGGCTGAGCTCACGCGCTCTAATCCTCAGAAATACGTTCCCTGCCCCTTGTCCGTTTGCGGCGCCATGAGCCAGGGCTACATTGGCTATGACCTGCAAAATGCGCTGCGCGAGGAAATGCTCGACCGCAATATCGACAAGGGTGTCGCCACCGTGCTCACCCAGGTCGAGGTTGCGGCAGACGACCCGGCCTTTGCCGACCCGGTCAAGCCGATTGGTCCGTGGATGAGCGAGGCCGAGGCCAAGGAGCTGGAGGCCGATCGCGGCTATCAGTTCATCCACGACGAGAAGCAGGGCTTCCGTCGCGTGGTTGCCTCGCCCAAGCCCGTGAACATCGTCGAGCTCGACACCATCAAGTCGCTCGTTGAGTCCAACCATGTGGTGATCTCCTGCGGCGGTGGCGGCATTCCCGTCACCAAGGCCCAGGGCAACCACCTTAAGGGCGCTGCCGCCGTCATCGATAAGGACTTTGCGGCCGAGAAGCTCGCCGAGCAGCTCGACGCCGATGCCCTGATTATCCTGACGGCCGTGGAGAAGGTTGCCATTGGCTTTGGCACCGACCACGAGCAGTGGCTCGACACGCTGACCGCGGCTGACGTAAAGCGTCTGTCCGAGGCCAACGAGTTCGGTCGTGGCTCCATGCTGCCCAAGGTTCAGGCCGCCTCGACGTTTGCCGAGAGCAAGCCGGGCCGCACGGCGCTCATCACGCTGCTCGAGAAGGCGCGTGACGGTCTTGCCGGCAAGACCGGTACCACGTTTACCGGCGACGCTGAGTAGGCATATCTGCACCATTGAGGAGGGTGCCCTGCGTCGCGGGGTGCCCTCCTTTGTGCTATGGAGAGCCAAGGGTCGTTCGCTGGAAAAACGAGCGCATGCCTGTTCCGACGGAGTGTGAGCTTGGTATGGTGGGTATAGCAACTATGGCGTCCAAGGCAGCCAGGGGAGGTTTGCGGAGATGAAACTTGGTTGCGTGATTATGGCCTCGGGCGAGGGCAAGCGGTTTGGTTCTAACAAGATGCTTGCCGATATCTATGGCGAGCCGCTGATTGCCCGGACCATCGATTCGGTTCCCCGGGGCTTTGACGTCGTGGTTTCGACGCGTTGGCCCGAGGTCGCTCAGATTTGCGAGGACAAGCATTGCCCGTGTGTGCTGCACGATGGCGAGCTGCGCAGCGAAAGCGTCCGTGCGGGCCTTTCGTGGGGAGCCGAACGCAACTGGAAAGGTTGCCTCTTTTTGCCGGGCGACCAGCCGCTCGTGAGTTCGGATTCTTTTGAGGCTATGGTTCGTGCATTTGACGAGTGTGGCCGCAAGCATCCGGTGCGTCTTGCGTGCAACGGTGAGCTTTCGAGCCCGGTGCTCTTTCCGGCGGAACTGTTCGATGCACTTATGTGTCTTGAGGGCAAGGACGGCGGCGGTTCGATCCTCAAGGGCCGTACCGACGTGGTGCTGGTCGAGGCGCGTGCCTACGAGCTGTGGGACGTCGATACCGCCAAGGGGCAGCGACGCATAGCGGAGCATATCGCCGCCTGCTCGTATTTTGATCGCGTGGCCAACTGCATAAATCAATAAGGAGCAATTATGATCATCATCAAAAACGGCGCGCTCGTGACGCCACAGGGGCTTCGCCGTGCCGATCTTGCCATGGATGGCGATAAGATCGTGCGGATCGCCGCGGCGATTGAGCCGGCCGAGAGCGATACCGTCGAGGATGCCACGGGCTGCTGGGTGTTTCCTGGCTTTATCGACGGCCACACGCACATGCAGTGCTGGACCGGCATGGATTGGACAGCCGATAGCTTTGAGACCGGCACGCGCGCGGCTGCCTGCGGCGGTACGACGACCATCGTGGACTACGCGACGGCCGATCGTGGCGTGACCATGCCCGATGCCTTGGCCGAGTGGCATCGCCGCGCCGACGGCACCTGCACGGCAAACTACGCCTTTCATATGGCACTCGCCGAGTGGAACGAGCGCAACCGCGCCGACCTTTTGGCCATGCGCGAGGCGGGCGTATCGTCGTTCAAGACCTACTTTGCCTATGACCACCTGCGCCTGGACGATGCCGAGACGCTCGAGGTGCTCGAGGAGCTCAAGTATATTGGCGGCATACTGTGCGTGCATTGCGAGAACGGCACGCTGGTGAATGAGCTGCAGAAGCGCGTGTTTGAGCAAGGTATCCACGGGCCCGAGGGCCACGCGCTCAGCCGTCCGGACGTGTGCGAGGCCGAGGCAGTGAGCCGCCTGCTATATCTGGCGCACCTGGCCGGCGACGCACCGGTCAACGTGGTTCACCTTTCGACCAAGCTGGGGCTCGAGGCCATCCGTGCCGCCAAGGCGCGCGGGCAGAAGAATATCTATGTCGAGACCTGCCCTCAGTATCTGATGCTCGACGATACGTGCTATTTGGAGCAGGGCGAGGACGGCTTTGCGGGTGCCAAATATGTGATGAGTCCGCCGCTGCGCCATGCCGGCGACCGTGCGGCTCTGCGCGAGGCGCTTGTGGCCGGCGAGATCGATACGATTGCGACCGACCACTGCAGCTTTAACCTGCATGGGCAAAAGGACCGCGGGCGCGATGATTTCCGTGCGATTCCCAACGGCGGGCCCGGTGTGGAGCATCGTCCCGTCGCGATTGCCACGAGCTTTGAGGGGCAACTGGGCCCCGAGGATCTGTGCCGCTTGATGAGTGAGAACCCGGCGCGCGTCTTTGGCATGTATCCGCGCAAGGGCTGTCTTGCCGAGGGCGCCGATGCCGACGTGTGCGTGTGGGATCCGAGCGCTCGTTGGACGATCAGTGCCGCGACGCAGCATCAGGCCGTGGACTACACGCCGCTCGAGGGCTTTGAGGCACACGGCCGCGCCAAGGCTGTGTTTGTGAACGGCGTGCTGGCTGCGCGCGACGGCGAGCCCACCGGAGCCCAACCCGGCCGCTACGTCCCCCACTAGCAGGAAGGCCGCCAGGGTAGCTAATTTGGGACGGGGCTCTTTTAGCTACCCCTTGAGGCTGGTGGCGAGGGGGCGGCCGAGGGCGGCCTCAAAGCGGTCGGCCATCGTGGGGTCGCTGAGCTTATCGACTTGGTTGAGCATGATGCGGGCATTGTTGAGGTTCAGCATTCGCAGCTCGGCATTGAGCACCATGGCGACGCGCTCTGGGGTGGCAGCGTCGGTGGGCTCGCAGCCGCAGCGCTCGCAGAAGAGCTCGGGGCGGTGGGCAACCTCGGCGACGGGCTTGCCCAGCCCCGAAGCGCCGACGACCCAGACAACGTTTGCCGTGGCGTCGGGAATTACCGGCTCCCAGGCGGCATGCGCCTTGAGCGGGAGTCGCTTGCTGCCATCTGCCTCGGCCAACACATAGTCAAAGCGCTGCGCCAGTTTGCTGAGCGGCTCGGCGGGGAGCTTGCCTGTCTCCGGGTCCAAGACGCCTGCCTGGCAGATGCTTCCGCGGGCAAGTCCCGTGCATACCTCGCAGGTGCAGCCGGGAACATGCAGGGTCCCCGGCTTCCAAGGCGCGGCGTCCAGGCGACGGTTCGACCCGTCCCATGGCACACCGGCGACGGGAAACATGTGCGTGGTGGTACAGAGAAGTACCCTGCCGCCGGCGCGCATGAGCTCGAGACCCAGCGTTTTCAGCAATGTCGACTTGCCGCCACTGCCGATAATTGCGGTAATGCCCGGCTCGATCTTGAGCGCGGAGGCAAGGTTTCCGCTCGTCGTTTCCATCTGTTCACCGCCGTATAATACTGTGATAATAAATAATCATCAGAGTAGCGGTCGAACCGCTTTTGCTCTGCTCAAACCGTAGCACAGGGAGGTGCCCCGGGAATGCTCGTTTATGTTCGCGGTGCCGGCGATATCGCCACGGGCGTCGCCGCTCGCTTGGTGCGCGCCGGCGTGTCGGTCGTTATGGCCGATATTGCGGTTCCCACGTGCATCCGCCGCACAATCAGTTTTTGCGAGGCCATTCGCCTGGGCGAGGTCGAGGTCGAAGGCATTCGCGCTCGCTTGGCACAGACGCCGGCTGAGGCGCTTGCGATTAACGAGGCCGGAGACGTCGCCGTTGTGGTGGACCCCCAGGCCAAGATGCTCGGTGAGTTGAAACCCGCGGCTGTGGTCGACGCGATTTTGGCTAAGCGCAACTTGGGTACCACGCGCGACATGGCGCCTGCCGTCATCGCCGTGGGGCCGGGCTTTACCGCGCCGGTTGACTGCGATGCCGTGGTCGAGACCATGCGCGGACATTTTCTCGGCCGTGTCATTACCCAAGGTTCGCCCCAGCCCAACACGGGCGTGCCAGGCATTATCGCCGGCTATGGTAAAGAGCGCGTTATCCACAGCCCCGCCGCCGGCGTGTTTCGGTCCGACCACGCAATCGGCGACATCGTGAGCGCCGGCGATGTGATCGGGTATGCGGGTGATACTCCCATGGTCACGCAGATTGACGGCTGCTTGCGCGGCCTTTTGGCCGATGGCGTGCAGGTGACTGAGGGCTTTAAATGCGCCGATGTCGATCCGCGCGGCGATGCCAGCTATATCAACTACATTTCGGACAAGGCGACGTCGGTCGGCGGCGGCGTGCTCGAGGCACTCGCTATGCTCACCGGTGTATTCCAGGGATAGGAAATTGCAATGGAAAAGCTCGATGTGGTGAATGCTGCGCTTGGCGCTCTGAAGGCCGGTAAGACGTGCGAGTTGGTGGTAGTTGCCGGCACGGCAGGGTCGTCACCGCGCGGTGTGGGCGCATGGATGGCCGTCTTTGCCGATGGCAGCCAGGCGGGCACCATCGGCGGCGGCAAGATTGAGCTCTTTGCGCTGGACGAGGCGCGCGAGCTCCTGAGCGCGGGTCAGTCGCGTCTGGTCCGCTACACCATGGGCGGCGAGAACTCCGATACCGGCATGATCTGCGGCGGAGCCATCTGCCTGTGCTACCTGCATCTGGATGCGACCCAGGCACCGTTGTTCCAGGAAATTGCCGACGTCTTGGCCTTTCGGCGCATCGGCGACTTCGTCATCGACTTTGAGCCGTTTATCGCGAGCGCGCTCGAGGGCGATGTGGCCGAGTACCATGGCGAGGAATCGCGCCGCACCATTGCGGGCTGCCCCGGGCTTTCGCTGGTGGAGGAGGGGAGTAAGGTCACCTACACCAACGCCGCCTCCGAGATTCCCCCGGCGCACATCGAGACGCTCTGCCCCGAGGGCCTGACCTACATCTTTGGCTGCGGACACGTGGGCGCCGCGACGGCGCGGGTGCTCACGGCGGCGGGCTTTGCCGTCGTGGCTTGC
>CAJMRJ010000066.1:0-8595 GCA_905215865.1 uncultured bacterium
GGCCTCGTCGCCTACAGTGCCCGCCGCACGGCGCTCGAGCGTAGCGGCAGCGATGAAGCCGCGTCGGATACGCCCCACTAACCCCCGGATAACGCAGCCCGGCCCCATTGTCTGGACGCTATCGAGATTGGAAAACTCGCGGCCGACATTTGGATTTCGCGATGCGCCAATACTGAAAGCAAGCATCAGCCGAGAAGTGCGCCAACCCAGAAATGTTGCGCAACAACATTGGTTCTCCGGGCGATAAGATTTGCCCGTCAGGAAAAACCAGACGAAGGGAGAACAAAATGTTCTGTCCCAACTGCGGGGTCAGAAACCCCGACGAGGCAAAGTTCTGCTTCGGTTGTGGAAAGCCACTCCCCGCTCAGGGGGGGGACAACGCCAGAACCCGTAACGACCTCTGGCGCACCGGGCGCTAAGCCCGCAGGCAAGCTCGGAAACAAGACACCCAAGCCAGCCATCATCGGCGGCATCGTTGCGGCGGTCCTGATCGTGGCCACTGCCGTGGTCGTTCTGCTGCCCAAGGGACCACAGGTCAAAAGCTGCCTCAATGACTATTCGTGGGAGGAAATCGCCCAGATTTCCAAGCTCATCTCCAAGAAGGGAGACCAGAACGGAGCCATAGGGATCGCCAAGAAGTACCACCTCTGCACGGCGGACGGAAAGCTCGACGGAACTCAGACCAAAGACGTCACGCTCTCCGATGGAACACAGACCAAGGTCATGATCATGGGATTCAACCATGACGACAAGTCCGACGGCTCCGGCAAGGCGGGCATCACGTTCATCTTCGCCGATGACATCGCCAAGAAAAACATGTTCGAGAGGGCCGACCTCGATAACCTATTCCAGAAGATTCAGGACGACGGCTCTGCCAGCATAAGTTGGGAGAATGCCTCCTTGCGCTCTTGGCTCAGCGACTCTTTCTCGAACGAGCTCCCTTCGGACCTGCGCGAGCAGATTGTCTCCGTGGACAAGGCTGACGCAGTGATGCCTTGGGTGTCATATACGATCGATTCCTACTACGGCGGTGGCATCGGCGCAGAGCTCAATGACGATCCCGACCTAATGACGACCACAACGACCTCAGACAAGCTGTGGGTTCCAAGCTTTGTCGAGCTCGCCCCCCTCAGCGATTACTTGATGTCGAACTGGACATATCTGTTGCAAGAAGGCTCTCAATACCAGCTATTCAACGACGCCGGAGTAACGGCAGACACTCCAAATCGTATCCTCGGAACATATGACTCGCAAGACGGGGGCGGTTGGTGGCTCCGGTCTTGGTCAACTTATGGCGATAGGTTCACGGGGAAAGACGACCACATGCTAAATCCCTGCTTTAGGTGCACCGACTCCAATGGGGATGGCGAGGCAGCGGCCTGCGAGTCGAAGTCCAAACCCTACTCTTACAGTATCCATGACGGCGAGCCATTTGTCGGTGTTAGGCCTGCCTTTTGCCTCTAGACTAACTCGCATCTGAACAAACCTGCGAGCGCCCCTCGGCACTGGTTGCCGAGGGGCGCTTACTTTCTCGTCTATTCCAGTCCGTCGAACTCGATCGCGGACAGCCCCGAGTTGAACATCAGGTCGTCCCGCTTGGCTGCGTTGTCCCGCACATTATTAGATATCGTCAGTGGAGTCGAGTTCTGCCTCGAGCTTGGCACGGCGTCTTTTCGCCGTGAAAAACGTTGCGCACAGGCCAGCAAACGTGGCCGCGAAAATCGTCGCACCGCAGAACACGCCCGTGGCCAGGTTCGCCAACCAAATGACGCTTTCGAGCGGTACGATCTGCGCCTCAGCGATACAGCGCATTGCGGCAATAACAAGCGCGAACGCGGCGCCGCTAAGACCGCTGAGAAGTAGGAAATATCCAACAGGAAGATGCTCGGTTTGCCCAAAACGGTTGGTATCGACATAGCCCTTCCGCGTTTGCAGTCCTGCGCAAATCAACATCACGAGAACGAGCCACAAATACATGGCTGCCTCGAACGGCGTTGCAAAGCCATGCGGCATTTCACTGGCGTCGCTGTGAACCCACGCAACCTGTCGAGCTATAAACTGGTAGAAAAATATCATCAACATGCCAAACGAAAGCAGCACGAAACCAATCTTGTAGATCTTCGCGCTCTCAGCCTCCAGGCGCTCATCCTTTGGGCCGGCATATTCACGCCACTTTTGCACGAGTTTTAAATCTTCAAATTTCATAGCGAACTCCTAAAGAGCGTTAGGGTCGACGTCGATCCCGTCTTCCCAAAACAGATCGTTCAACGTAACGCGTAGCGCTTTGCAGATCGCCACGCACAAATTGAGCGTGGGGTTGTAGCCGCCCGCCTCGATCAGGCCGATGGTCTGGCGCGTAACGCCCACGGCCTCGGCCAAGTCAGCTTGCGAAAGGCCAGCCGCCGCGCGCGCCGCCTTCATGCGAAGGTTTTTCTTACCTGGCATAAAGTTCCTTTCGTGGTAATGGACAAATATCCGTTGCAACATGACAGAAATATATTGCATCCATCAGGCAATGTCAACTATATCTGTCATTATGAAAACCATGTCCGACATCGCCATGCGGACACAGCAATTTCGATCCGCTATTCAAACTTACTCGGACAGAACCGACTCGGTTTTGTCCGAGTAAACTCGAGCATAAACTAATCCATGCGATACAATTAACTCGGACAAAACCGAGTCGGAAGGAACCGAGTAAGTGGAATTCATTGGCAGGGAGCGTGAACTCGCCCGTATTAAGAAAACGCTCAAAGCACCCGAGCAGCGCAATGTTCTCATTTACGGCAGGCGTCGCGTCGGAAAAAGCGAGCTCATCAAGCAGGCGCTAACCGATTTGTCGGACGTCGCAACGGTCTATTACGAGTGCCGCCAAACCTCCGAGGCAGACAACCTCGAGAGTCTGTCCGTCCTTGTTGCTGAAGCGCTGAGCTTTCCTCCGCTCGCCTTCACAGGCATCCGTGAGCTCATCGAATTTCTGTTTGCCCAAGCCAAAGACAAGAACATTACCCTCGTTCTCGACGAATACCCCTACTTGAGAGATGCGGTTAAAGGCTTAGACAGCATTCTTCAGACCTCAATCGACGCCCACAGGGAGGACTCACGTTTAAACATTGTCCTGTGCGGCTCCTACGTTGAGATTATGAAATCCCTCATCGAGCATGAAAGCCCCCTCTACGGGCGAATTGATCTCGCGCTTGAGCTTAAGCCCATGGATTACTTTGACGCTGCGAAGTTCTATCCCGCGTTCTCGCCCGAGGACAAGGTGCGGCTCTATAGCGTTTTTGGCGGCATCCCCTTTTACAATCGCCTCATCGATCAATCCCAAAGCGTACGCGACAACATCATCGAGCTCGTCACGGAACCTGGCGCACGCTTAGAAAGCGAGGTGCCGTCCTATCTCAACGCCGAGATCTCGAAGATGACCAACGCCAACGAAGTTTTCGGGGCTCTCGCACAAGGTTACTCCCGTTGGGGGGACGTGCTGGCACAGTCGCACGTCTCGAGCGGTCCGGCCATGGCAGACGTGCTCGACAAGCTCATGTCACTCGAAATCGTCCAAAAGCGTGCACCCATCAACGACCCTACGAACAAGCGCAAGTCTGGCTACTTTGTAGTGGATCCGCTTTCGCTCTTTTACTATCGCTATGTTTTCCGCAATGCCTCGGCGCGTCAGCTGCTCGACCCGGAAGTCTTCTATGATCGTCACGTCTCCCAAGACTTCGAGGAAAACTACGTTCCTCATATGTTCGAGGAGATCTGCCGTCAATACCTCGTGCGGCAGAACAGGACCGGCAAGATCGAACCGGCTTTCGACGCCATAGGCAAGTACTGGTACGACGATCCCGCAAACAAAACGAGCGGCGAATTCGATGTGGTAACGCAAGACCCCGAGGGTTACGCATTCTACGAAGCAAAGTTCCGCAAATCCCCCATCACGCAAAAAATGGTCGACGAGGAAATCGCCCAAGTCGAGGCAACGGGGCTCAAGTGCCATCGCTATGGATTCTTCTCCCGTTCGGGCTTCGAAGCTGGCAAAAGTGATCGAACCGTCTTCATCGACCTGCCGCAGATGTTTGGATAGGACAGGACAGGTCCCTCCCGCACTCCAAGCATTCATTATCTAATCGAACGATTGTTCGATGGATTTCGTGTTGGTTGGAATCGTCCGTGGGCTGGGCTATGCTACCTTGACTATCTATATGACTTAAACGCAGCAAAGGAGCACCGAGAGAGCGAGTATGGCAAAAAACACCGCAAACTATGGTAACGACAGTATCCGCCAGCTCAAGGACGAGGAGCGCGTACGCCTGCGCCCCGCCGTCATCTTTGGCTCGGATGGACTCGACGGCTGCGCGCATGCCGCCTTCGAGATTCTGTCCAACGCCGTTGACGAGGCGCGCCAGGGCTACGGCAAGCTCATCACCCTTACCGCCTTTCGCGATGGCTCCATTCAGGTAGAGGACAATGGCCGCGGCTGCCCGCTCGACTGGAACCCTTCCGAGAAGCGCTTTAACTGGGAGCTCGTCTTTTGCGAACTCTACGCCGGCGGCAAGTATAACAACAACCAAGGCGGCGACTACGACTTCTCGCTCGGCACCAACGGCCTGGGCTCCTGCGCGACTCAGTACGCTTCCGAGTACATGGACGTCACCGTCTGGCGTGACGGCAACAAGTACTCCTTACACTTTAAGAAGGGCAAGGTTGTCGGCGCCAAAAAGAAGGCACTCGAAATTGAGCCCAGCGACGAGGACCGCACCGGCACCACTATCAAGTGGCGCCCCGATCTTGAGGTCTTTACCTCGATTAGTATTCCCCACGATTGGTATCGCGAGACCATGCGCCGTCAGGCCGTGGTCAACGCCAACGTGACCTTCCGCCTGCGCATTGAGGGCGACGATGGCGAGTTTTCCGAAGAGGACTTTTGCTATCCCAAGGGCATCGAGGACTACGTGCTCGAGAAGGTCGGTACCGACTACCTTACCGAGCCCTTCTTTATCGAGGCCGACCGTCGCGGTCGCGATCGCGAGGACCTGCCCGATTACAACGTAAAAATCACCGCATGCATGTGCTTCTCGCGCACCTTCATGATGCAGGAGTACTACCACAACTCATCGTGGCTCGAGAACGGCGGTTCGCCCGAAAAGGCCGCCCGCAGCGCTTTGACCAGCGCCATCGATGCCTACATTAAGCAACAGGGCAAATACAACAAAAACGAGAGCGGCATTAAGTGGCAGGACGTCCAGGACTGCCTGGTGCTGGTGACCAACTGCTTCTCCACCCAGACGTCCTACGAGAACCAGACCAAAAAGGCCATCAATAACCGCTTTATCCAGCAGGCTATGACGGCATTCTTTAAGGAGCGTCTCTCGACCTACTTGATCGAGAACAAGGACGCCGCCAACAAGATCATGGAGCAGGTGCTCATCAACAAGCGCTCGCGCGAGAATGCCGAGAAGACGCGTCAGAGCATCAAGACCAACTTGCAGCAGAAGACCGACATGGCCAACCGCGTGCAGAAGTTCATCGACTGCCGCTCCAAGGACAAGAGCCGTCGCGAGATCTACATCGTAGAGGGCGACTCGGCAGCGGGCGCCATTCGCACCTCGCGCGATGCCGAGTTCCAAGGCGTTATGCCCGTCCGCGGCAAGATCCTCAACTGCCTAAAGGAGGACTATCCGCGCATCTTTAAGTCCGACATCATCATGGACCTCATGCGCGTGCTGGGCTGCGGCGTGGAGATCAAAGACAAGCGCATCAAGAACCTTGGCGCCTTCGATCTGGACAACCTCAACTGGAACAAGGTCATCATCTGTACGGACGCCGACGTCGACGGTTACCACATTCGCACGCTCGTGCTCACCATGCTCTACCGCCTGGTGCCCACGCTCATCGACGAGGGCTACGTGTATATCGCCGAGTCTCCGCTCTACGAGATCAACTGCAAAGAGAAGACCTACTTTGCCTACACCGAGCTCGAAAAGAACGGCATCCTCAAGGAGATCGGCGACCAGAAGTGTTCCATCAACCGCTCCAAGGGTCTTGGTGAAAACGATCCGGACATGATGTGGCTCACCACCATGAATCCCGAGACGCGCCGTCTGATCAAGGTGGAGCCCGAGGACGTCACCAAGATGGAGACCATGTTCAACCTTTTGCTGGGCAACGACGAGGCAGGCCGCAAGCGCCATATCTCCGAGCACGGCAAGGAATACCTTGACCAGCTGGACCTGCAGTAGCAGCAAATCGATAACGACGGCCCATAAGAAGTTCAAGAGGAAATCGTGGCAAAGAAGAAGACGAAGAACCAGCCAAAGAAAAAGCAGGTCAACGCCGAGAACGTCATCGGCCTGCACTCCGAGGTCACCGACCAGCCGATCACGCAGACGCTCGAGGTCAACTACATGCCCTACGCCATGAGCGTCAACGTCTCGCGTGCATTCCCCGAGATCGACGGCTTTAAGCCCTCGCACCGCAAGCTGCTTTACACCATGTATAAAATGGGTCTGCTCAAGGGCGAGCGCCAGAAGAGCGCCAACATCGTGGGCCAAACCATGAAGCTCAACCCGCACGGCGATGCCGCAATCTACGAGACGATGGTGCGCCTGGCCACCGGCAACGAAGCGCTGCTTGCGCCCTTCGTGGAGTCGAAGGGCAACTTTGGCAAGTACTATTCGGGCGACCTGAGCTACGCCGCATCGCGTTATACCGAGGCCAAGCTCTCCCCCATCAGTGCCGAGATCTTCAAGGACATCGACAAGGACCCGGTCGACTTCGTCGACAGCTACGACGGCGCCATGAAGGAGCCGCGCCTGCTGCCCACCACGTTCCCCAACATCCTTGTCTCGGCCAACAAAGGCATCGGCGTCGCCATGGCGTCCGACATCTGCGGTTTCAACCTTAACGAGGTCTGCACCGCCACCATGCACTACTTGCAGGACCCTGACTGCGACCTGCTCGAGTACATGCCCATGCCCGACTTCTCGACCGGCGGCGAGATCATCTACCGCCGCGAGGAGATGGAGAAGATTATCGAGACCGGCCTTGGCAGCTTCCAAATCCGCTCCCGCTGGCGCTGGATTCCCGAAGAGCGCATCATCGAGGTCTACGAGATCCCCTACACCACCAAGACCGATGTCATCATCGAGCGCATCGTCAAGCTCTCCAAGGAGGGCAAGGTCAAGGAGATCGCCGACATCCGCGACGAAACCGACCTCTCGGGCCTGCGCATCGCCATCGACCTTAAGCGCGGCGTCGACCCCGACAAGCTCATGGCCAAGCTCTATCGCTCGACCACGCTGCAGGATTCATTCTCGTGCAACTTCAACGTGTTGGTCGACGGCTATCCCCGTGTTATGGGCGTGCGCCAGATTCTGCACGAGTGGGTCAAGTGGCGTATTGAGTCCACGCGTCGCCGCATTAACTTTGACCTAGGCAAAAAGTCCGAGCGCCTGCACCTGCTGCACGGCCTCGAGGCGATCTTGCTCGACATCGACAAGGCCATCGCCATCATCCGCGGCACCAAGCTCGAAGCCGAGGTCGTGCCCAACCTTATGAAGGGTTTCGACATCGACGAGACCCAAGCCGAGTTTGTTGCCGAGCTTAAACTCCGCAACATCAACGAGGAGTACATCCTCAACCGCACCAAGGACATCGCCAAGCTAGAGGGTGAGATTGCCGAGCTTGAGGAAATCCTCTCCAGCGAGGAGAACATCAAGAAGGTCATCAGCGACGAGCTGGCCGCGGTCAACAAGAAGTACGTGATGCCGCGCCGCACGGGCAGAATCGAGCCCCATGAGGTTATCGAGGTAAGCTTGGAGCCCGAGGTCGAGGAGTACCCGGTCACCATCATGCTCTCGCGCGAGGGCTACCTTAAGAAGATGACGGACCGCGTACTCAAGAAGGCGACCACGCTCAAGTACAAGGACGGCGACAAACCCTTTATCGAATTCGCGTCCTCCAACACCCACGAGCTGCTGGTCTTTACCAACAAGAGCCAGGTGTACAAGTGCAAGGTTGCGGCGTTTGAGGACACCAAGTCGGCCCAGCTGGGCTCGTACCTGCCGACCGATCTTGAGATGGAACCCGACGAGAGTGTTATCTGGGTCATCGACCCCGAGGACTACAAGGCCGACGTGTTGTTCGTCTTTGAGAACGGCCGCGTGGTGCGCGTCGCGCTTTCTGGATACGTCACCAAGACCAACCGCAAGCGCCTTAAGAACGCCATCTACGGCGGCAGCAAGCTGCTGTATGCCCAGGTGCTCAAGGAGGACCGCGACATCGCGCTGGTCTCGAGCGACTACCGCCTGATGAACTTCAACACGTCGCTGCTCAAGACCAAGACGACTACCAACACGCAGGGTGTCCAGGCCTTTACGGCCAAGAAGGGCCGCTCGGTCACCACCGTCGGCACGACCGAGGAGATTCTTGGCGCCGGTGTCTCGGCCGAGAAGTTCACCGCGCAGAGCCTGCCCTCCGCCGGTGCCCTCATGAAAGAAACCGACATGCCGAGCCTGTTTGACTAGGACGACGGCAGCCAAACCGTCATGGTTTTACAATGCAGCGGGGCCCGGAGCGCAGCAACATCGCGCTCCG
>CAJMRJ010000067.1:0-8473 GCA_905215865.1 uncultured bacterium
TCCTCCTCGTCGACCGAGCAGATGAGCGAAAAGCCACGGCGGGGCAGTGCGCCATCCGCCGCCACGCGCTCGAGCGTATGGACCAGTGCGGCAATGGCGCAGGCCAAGCCGCCCTTCATATCGCAGGCACCGCGGCCATAGAGTTTATCGTCACGCACGGTCGCCCCGAGCGGCGGAATGCCTGCGTCCCAGCCGTCGCCCAAGGTGACGGTATCCATGTGACAGATGTAGACGAGCCGTGGCTCGTCGCTCAAACCGGGCACGGTGACTATAAGGTTGCGGCGTCCGGGGAGCACCTCGAGCTCCTCAATCCGCACGGCATCGAGTGTCGGGTGGTTCAACCGTGCCTCAACCAGAGCTTTGATATACCGCTCAATCTCGCCCTCATACGCGCCCGGGTCCGAGCTGTCGATCCGCACAAGCTCCTGCGTAAGCCGCCAGGCAAAGTCCTTGTCAACCATATGCAACCTCACAATCAGTTTGCTTTCAAAACCGATTGTAAGCCTCCCGAGAGATCCGTGACGTGTGCGTGGCAGTATTTACCGTTCGCAGGCCGAGCCGGCGCGTTTGCCGTCCGAGCGGGTTCACAGACGACGCAGTGGGTACGTAGCCGTTATGGACGACATGCTGTGCGACATATCTGCCTTTCGGTATCACCGGATACCTCCACAGGTCTTGGCGATAATGCCGGACCTGCCCGATTCTGCGGACGATTCGCGCAGGGAGCGCCTTTGCGAGCATCCACTCGTCGCGCATTTCCTGGGCACCCCGTTACACGTATTGGCACAGGGCAGCTGTGGACGTAAGGGCGGTCGCATTGTCAGGCATGTTTGGAACGGGGAGAGGCCGTTTGACTCCGTGCGGCAGACAGAGTTTGGCCTTGATGTCGCGTCCCCGCTCTTTACCCTGCTGACCCTGGCCTCCTCGGTTTCAAACGAGCGTTTAATCATGTGCATGTATGAGATGTGCGGCACCTTTGCTGTGTGCAAGATTGCGCCTCGGGTAAAGTCGGCGCTTAAGCAGGCATACGGGGATCGGTGGGGCGACGAGCGGCTGGGCTGGGAAAACGTAAAGGATGTCTCGGGGAATCCAACAGACTTGTGGAAACGACCTCCCTTGATCGAGCTCTCTGAACTTATGGAGTTCGCCAATAAGATCCAGGGACTCCGCGGTGCTAAATCGTTCATACGAGCCGCGAAATGCATTACGGGGGTGGCGGCATCGCCGCTCGAGGTCCAGGCTTCGATGCTGTTTGGCCTTACGAGGTTGCGCGGCGGCGAAGGGCTGCGCCTTACCAATAACGTTGAGATTCGTATGACGCGCAGCGCCCGCCTGATTTCGGGGCTTGATAGGCGCTATGCCGATATCCTGCTAGCAAATAAGGACGGCAGCAGAGAGTGTCTGGTTGAATGCCAGGGTAAAGCCATTCACGGATCCATAGAATCCAAGATTTCGGACTCCGATCGAACGACGGCCTTGCAAGCGATGGGATATCCCGTCGTTCTGATGACCTATAGCCAGCTGGCCGACCCCGATGCCTTCCGCGTGGTGATGGAACTCATCATGTCCTATCTCGATGCGCCGTTGAAAGACAAGACACCGCGGCAGCAGGAGCTCGAACGGCGGCTTCGTGAGGAGATTTTTATCGATTGGGCGGGAATGTAGTCGTGCGGGTGGAAAACGGTCGCGCGAGCTAGAGTTTTGGGCGCAAAAAAGGCTTCAGTTTCGCCTTGGAAGGGCATTAAAAATGCTATCCAGAACAAGTTGTTTCGGAAAATCGACAGTCAATTTGGATGTGGTATACAGAGATCGATTTTTACCTACTAAAGCCCCTGATAAAGGTGTTTATCAAAGCAGGTGTGCTCAGTGATTTGGGTAGGACTGTCGATTATCCGAAAAAACTTGTTCTGGGTAGCATTTTCAAAACTAGCCGGAGCAACGAAATCGGCCCCCGTTTCGTGAAGACGGGGGCCGAATGGGCTTCATGGCCTTCCTGGCGGGCTTGGCGCCGGCGCTATTTGATCACGCGCACGCGATACATCGACGGAATCTGCTTGAGCGCCTCGATGGTGCTGCTGTCCAGGTGCTCGTCGGTGTCGAACATGGTGTAGGCGTTCTCGCCGGCGGACTCGTTGGTCATACGCTGCACGTTGGCGTTGTCCTTGGCAAGAATGGCCGTGATCTGGCCGATCATGTTGGGCACGTTGGCGTGCAGGCAGGCGATGCGGCTCGCGGCGCGCGCCTTGCCCATGCTGCAGGCGGGGTAGTTGACGCTGTGCGCGATGTTGCCGTTTTCCAGGTAATCCTTGAGCTCGCTGATGGCCATATCGGCGCAGTTGGCCTCGGCCTCGCCGGTGCCGGCGCCCGAGTGCGTGGTGATAAACGTGTTGGGCATCTTGACGGTCTTGGGCGTGGCAAAGTCGCAGCTAAACCAGCTGAGCTTACCCGCACGCAGGGCGGCGTCGACGGCGTCCTCGTCAATGATGGTCTCGCGCGCGTAGTTGATGAGCACGGCGTCCGGGGCCAGCAGGTTAATCTGCTCGGTGCTGATCATGCCGATGGTGTCTGCCTTGCTGGGCACGTGCACGGTGAGGTAGTCGCAGCCGCGGCAGAGATCCTCGAGCGTGCCCACGCGCTGCACCTCGCGGCTCAGCACCCACGCGTGCTCGACGGAAATGAACGGATCGTAGCCGTAGACGTCCATGCCCAGATCGACGCAGGCGTTGGCGACCTTGGAGCCTACGTTGCCCAGGCCGATGACGCCGATGCGCTTGCCCTTGAGCTCGCGGCCCACAAAGGCCTTCTTGGCCTTCTCGGCATCGACCTGGATCTCGGGGTCGTCGGCGTTGTCGCGCACCCAGTTCATCGACTGCACTACGCCGCGGCTCGAAAGCACCAGCATGCCCAGGACGAGCTCCTTGACGGCGTTGCTGTTGGCGCCGGGGGAGTTAAAGACGACGACGCCCTTCTTGGCGTACTCCTCGACGGGGATGTTGTTGACGCCGGCGCCGCAGCGGGCGATGGCACGGATGCCCTCGGGCAGCTCGTATCCGTGCAGGTCGGTCGAGCGCATCAGGATCGCGTCGGCCTCCTCGGCGGTGCTTACAAACTCGTAGCCCTCGCCAAACTCGACTTTGCCGTCTTTAGTGATGTCGTCGATGGTCTTAATCTTACGCATGGAAAAACTCCTTAGCGGGTTTGTCTAAAACAAGTGGTTTGAAGTGGCTGGTCGGCCCGCGGGTTGCGGGCTAGTTAGATCGCGGACTCAAACTATGCTGCGCTTCGAAGTCCTTCATGTACGTGGCCAGCGCCTGTACGTCCTCCATAGTGACGGCGTTGTACACGCTGGCGCGCATGCCGCCGACAAGGCGATGGCCCTTGACGTTTTGGATCTGATGCTCTGCCGCGCCTGCGACAAAGGCCGCGTCGAGTTCGGCATCGCCGGTACGGAACGTGACGTTGGCGATGGAGCGGCTGCCCTCCTGCGCGGTGCCGTGGAACAGCTCGCTGTTCTCGAGCAGGTCGTAGAGCAGGTTGGCCTTGGCCCAGTTGCGCTCGGCCATGGCGGCAAGTCCGCCGGTCTGCTCAACCCAACGGAACACCTTGCCGCACACATAGATGCCAAAGGTGTTAGGCGTGTTGAGCATGGAGCCCTTGGCGGCCTGGGTCTTAAGGTCCAGGTACTGTGGCGTCTGCGCAAAGGCCGGGCCGTCGGCGATCAGGTCGTCGCGCACGATAACCACGGTGACGCCCGCGGCGCCGGCGTTCTTCTGCGCGCCGGCGTAAATGAGCCCGTAGCGCTCAACGTCGAGCGGCTGCGACAGAAAGCAGCTCGAGACGTCGGCGACCAGCGGCACGTCGCCGCAATCGGGCAGCTCGTGGAACATGGTGCCAAAGATGGTGTTGTTCTGGCAGATGTAGACGTAGTCGAGCCCGTTGCCTGCGGCCTCGGCGGCAATGCGCGCGTTGATGTCGGCCATGGTGGGTATGCGGTCGAAATTGGTGTCCTCGGAGCTCGCGAGCAACACGGCCTCGCCGTACTTGGCGGCCTCCTTGTACGCCTTGTTGGCAAAGTTGCCGGCGCGCCCGCGGCGCATGAGGTTCATCGGGATGCCCGCAAACTGCAGCGTGGCGCCGCCCTGCAAAAACAGGACGTGGTAGTTGTCCGGGATGCTCAGCAGACGGCGCAGGGTTGCCTCGGCGTCATCGATGACCTGCTGGTACATGCTAGATCGATGGCTCATCTCGAGCACGGACATGCCGCAACCGCGGTAGTCCATCATCTCGTCGGCGATCTCGGCGAGCACGCTTGCGGGCAGCGCGGCCGGGCCAGCTGAGAAGTTGTGCGCACGTGCCATCTTCTAGTTCCCCCTCGTAGTCGTTTGAACGTTCGGGATACTTTAGCACAGTGGAGCGCCAGGCGCGACCGCATCACGGTAAAACTCGACTGCGCCGCTATGATTTACAGGATGGTTACATGGGGGAGGGGTGACCTTACTTGATGACTCGCATCCGATCTGCCTTGGCTTTTGCCTGCTTCCAAGGATGCACCCGGCCGTTGGTGAGGTCATCGTAGCCGCGGGCGATGGATTGCTGGACTCGTGCCCGCTCGTCGCTTGAGTTGCTCTTTTCTGGGCGGCGCCTTGATTTGTCGGGGAATGCGGGCGGTTCGTTCATGAAACAGCCTTTCAAAAAAGAAAATGCCGGGGGGATCCCCCGGCCCTTGACTGCCCTCCATAATGGAACGCAGCTCTTTTATACCATGCTGTGGTTGTCTAGCTCAAGTATAAAACACGAAAATATGTTCGTGTGTTTAACGTTTGAGCAATGCCTTCGATTTGCGACGTTTGTCCTGCGTCTAAATCACCGGGATATACCGTGACAAGTACTCCTTGAGCGCCGGGTCGCATACATAAAGAAACGTTCCCAACATGCCGCGTGTCATGAGGACATAGTAGGCGTTGACGATGATCTTTCGCAGGTCATCGTCGCTTGCTTTTTTCTTTGCGACAGCATCTTTGAAGTTCGCCCTGTTAACACAGACAGCATTCTTGTCGGTGTCGTAGTAAATGTCCGGCCCCAGAATTACGAAGCCGTAGTTGAGGTCGTAGCCCTGCACCGTGTGGATACATCCGACTTCGTTGACGGCGTTGGCGGAGTTAACCCAATCCTTTTGGCTCGAGTTCCATCGTTTGGGGATACTCTCAATGACGATATCGAACGCGTCTTTGTGTTTCTTCGTTTCCCACTTCCACGCAAAGCCTGCCGTCATGCGGGATAGACCAACTTCTACTTCCTTGGCTTGCTGTAGGGAACAGAAATCCTCAAATCGGTCGACGATTCCAAACTGGTATCTGGGGATATCGCTGTCCGGATCGCCGGCTCGCGAATCGTAAGGCTCCGATGAAAAGAATTCTTTGAACTTCATGCCGGCATGCATGTACGCCTTGTTGTCGAGTAAGTCGTAGACAAAATCGAGGTATTCATCGCCGCCGCGTACGCGCATTTGGGTGCTTAGGCTGAACTCTTCAGTTTCAACGCCCGCTTCTTCGAGCTGATTGAGTCGCTGCTCAAGGCCGTCTCGATTGAGTCCGGATGCGCGAACCTGCTGTTTGGGGTCGTAGAACAGGTACACCTTGTCACAGCATTTGAATATCCAGTCAACCTGGTTGCTCGTACGCGGAAGGCCGAGGCGATCGCAGGTGTTGTAAAAAGCCCCGATGCCGGCGCCGGCGGTCAAGCAGTTTCCCAGTCGATGTGCTTCGTCGACAAGTAGGATGTCATAACGATCGTTTTTGGTTATGTCACTGGGGCTCAAGATATCGCCGGGCTTTAACCCTGGAAGGAAGTGCGTGAGTTTCCTGAGGGTCTTCTTCAGGGAATCCATGGGGGTGACAAAACCGACTCGCAGGCCGGAAAGGTTGGGCTCATTTTTGATTTTGAACATGAGACTGATGGCGAGGATTGTTTTGCCTGTTCCCGGCGCGCCGTTCACGACGGTTATACGTTCTCTTTTTGAGCCGCCATGTTTTACGTCTTCATGCTCCTGTTCGAGACGTTTATAAATCGTCTCGATCGTTTCGTATTGGTCGGGCGTAAGCGTCTTGAAAGGCGAGAACTTGAACAGATCGGAGTTCTCGAGCTCTTCAATCGGATGAATCGCGTAGTTCTCCTCACGAAGCTTCGTCCAGAGGTCTCGGAACTTCTGTCGATACTGAGGCCGCTCAAAATAATCGAACTGGGCATAGCCATTATTGGCATTGGTTACCTGGTATTTTTCGTCGGCGCAGAACAGCTCAATGAGCCTGTTTTCAAACTCAAATGTAGCGGACTGATTGAATGACGGGTTGTCGATTAGAAGGGTCCGGTCGAAGTCCTTCTCAACGTTTGCGGCGTGTTGTTTCATTCGGCGTTGGTAATTTGTCGTTTGCCCGATGTACGCCGTTTTGTTTTTGCTGTTGGTCAGGATGTAAAGAACAGGCCAGCTTTCGTCATGGTGAGCTCCGGGCTTTGGCGTGCCAAAATCTTGCAACGATTCACTTGTCTCAAAGGGTTGCGGTAGGGGAAGCGTGTATTGACGAAGGGTGAACTCGTTACTCACGGTGGCCCGCCTTTCTGTATTCGACAGATGATGCGTTGATGGGGTAGCGCTTGCCATTGCGCATCAGTTTGGACGAGAGCGCAGTTGGGAGATCGATTCCGTTTAAATCGGCAAAACGTAGGAGAAAGATGAGCGTGTCAGCGACTTCGTCTTCGATGGCTTGGCGTTGCTCGGTGTCTTCGAACATTTCCGCAATGCGCTCGTCGCTCATAAAACGAAGGAGCTGAAGGAGCTCGGAGGACTCAGTTGCCATGCCGATGGCAAGCTCCTTTGGCGTGTGATATTTGCGCCAGTCGCGTGCATCGCAAAAGTCCCTGACTTGTGCCGTCATGGCATCGAGCTTATCCATCGTCCGCAGCCTCCCTGATGTTCATTGTTTTATTATGGCCATATTTGGGGTTTATTGCACATCATTTGGGGCGTGTGGTTTGTTCGGTCGCGATTGGCCGGTAGGAGGTTTCATCATGAAGATCGACGTTGATGTAGACCAGTTGCGCGAGAGCCTGCTCGACCGTGCGGGGAGTGCAGCCGGCGTGGGCTTTCCGGCCGCCATGCTCGACGTGATGGATATCGAGGATGAGTCCCCTCAAGAGCTCCTAGCCCGAGCCGAACGCGAAGGCCTCGACCTCCGAGACTTTGCCGTCGACGATGACTACGGAGCGTCTTACGACTGGTGATCCCGGGTCAGTTCATCCGTTTCTTCCTGAGATATAAGAGAAATCCCTTTTTGAACGTCCTTCGGGTTCCAAAAAATAGCCGATCCGTCTTGGTTTCTTCATTACTGTCAAACTTGATAGCCGTTAGCTCGATCGTGCAGATGTAGTCAGCAACTTGGAATAGCCGGTAGGCTCGCGGCGTGGCTTCTCGGTATACGATGACGTCCTTTGCTAGAACGTACTCGAGCGCAGAATGGATGACCTCTGTTACGATCGGTTGACCGTTGTCGTAGTAAATCTTAACAGTGTCGTATCGTTGGAAGAATTCCAGATGGTCGAAAAGCTCAACCGTGAGGTCCCGCCTCATTCTTTCCGCAAGACCGTTTTGATTGTCGGTGAATTCGCTCATTCGGTATTGTAGGCAGAGGTAGCGTATGGGGAGATGCTGAATGAACGCGCGAAATGCGCTCAACATGTGCCTTCGCTGCTCCTTGGGAAGATCTTTGTAGTCGCCGTTTCCATTCAATAGGGGTCCTGCATGAAAAGGCGTATTGGGAAGCGAGGACTGCGACAGGGCGCGCTCGTAGCGGTCAATGCGTTCAACGATTGCATCGCATTGATCGTGAAAAACGAGGGTGACGAGGTAGTAGTTGGAGACGCCTCCGAGGTCGCCAGATTCGTCAACAAAGACGGAGAGTTCGCTCATGGTGGGCCTCCATTTTTTCAAAAAAAAATGCCGGGGGTAAGACCCCGGCTCTTGGAGGCCCCTCTTTTGGAGGGAACCATATTCTTTATACCATGAGATAAGGGGTGCTTTCAAGTTTAATTATAATAAGCAAACATATGTTCGTCAAACTACCTGCGAAAAGTCCTTAGCCGCCGAGAGGTGGGGTAGAGCGGCTCGTAAATTGCTGACGCAATGGCGCCGGCGGTTTCCAGAGAACTGTTTAGTCTTGACTCGCATAAAAAATGCCGGGGGACATCCCCCGGCTCTTGGAGGTCCCTCTATTCGAGGGTACCGACTTTTTTATAGCATGAGATCGGACGGCTTTCAAATGGCGCCATGTGGATGGGATGGCGCGCCTGATAAAGCCCTCAATGAATGGCATCTAACTAGCGTTCGTGATATAAAGAAGTCGGTCATCTCAAAAGAGAAGGCTTCCAAGTGCCGGGGACGTTTTCCCGGCTTTTTTCATTCCGGTGTCAATTCAAATGT
>CAJMRJ010000068.1:0-8318 GCA_905215865.1 uncultured bacterium
GGCGGCACCCAGACCAGCGATGATCGTAACCTGAGCGGCAACGTTATCACCAGTGGTGGGAAGGGCAGCCTTGTCGGCCTTCTTCTCGTCCTTGGCGGGAGCCTTGGTCGTCGTGGTGGTCGTGGTAGTGGTCACCTTCGGCTGAGCGGGCTCAACATAGGGAACCAGGGAACCCAGGACCTCCTTGGCGGCGTTAAGCCGAGCCAGGGCATTAGCCTCGGCCTGCTTGGCGAGCTCGAGCTCGGCATAAGCCTCGAGAGCATCGCTCTGCGCCTGCTCGTACTTGGCAGCAGCAGCCTTGGCCTCATCGGACTTAACCTCGGTGTTAGCCTTGGCGTCCTCGAGAGCCTTAGCGGCCTCATCCTTTGCTTTCTGGGCGTCGGCGAGAGCAGCCTGGGCAGCGTTAGCGGCAGCGAGAGCGTTGTTCCAATCAGCCTTCTTGGCAGCGAGCGTCTGCTCAGCCTCGATGGCCTCATTGTCGAGCTTGTTGAACTCGCGACCAAGGTCGTCGGCCTTGGCGGCAGCAGCCTTGAGCGCAGCCTCGGCAGCGGCAACGATCTGCGGCTTCTTCTTGGCCTCGGCGAGAGCCTCGTTAGCCTTAACCTGCGCATCGATGGCAGCGTCACGGTCGGCCTTAGCATCCTCGGCAGCCTTAGCAGCCTCATCAGACTTGTTCAGAGCCTCGTTGTAAGCCTTACCAGACTCGTCCGCCTTGTCCATGGCAGCATCAAATGCGTCCTGAGCGTCCTTGACAGCCTGCTTCTTACCCTGAGCAGTCTTCAGGTCAGCCTCGGCCTGGGCCTTCTTGTCGATAGTCTTGCGCCAAGCATCCTTGGCATCATTGGCAGCATTGCGTGCCGTCAGAGCATCGTTGTCGAGCTTGTTGAAGTCCTGACCAAGCTTGTCGGCGTTGGCCTTGAGCTGCGGATACTGCTGGCCAAGGTTCACCAGAGCGTTAGCAGCTTTCCACTGAGTCATGACCTGGGCTGCCTCGTTGGTAGCGTTATGCCAATCCTGGTTTGCAGCATCGTCCTTCTCGGTGGCATCCTTAAGTGCATTCTCGAAAGTCTCAACTGCCTGAGAAGCATAGTACGCATCGCGCTTCGCGTCGTCTGCCGTCTTCTGCGCGGCGTCAGCCTCGGCCTGCGCGGTGTCAGCCGCGGCCTTCTTGGCGTCATAATCGGCCCAAGCGGCATCAGCGTTAAATATGCCAGGACCACTCGCAGCATAATCGTAAGCCTTCTGGGCCTCATCCTTCAGCTGGTTTGCTTTGGCCTGCTTCTGATCGGCCGTGGCCTGATCCTGATCGGCCGTGGCCTGCTTTTTCTCGTAGTCGGCCTTGTTCTCTGCAAGCTTGTTGTTAATCTGGGCCTTCATGGCGCCAGTCTTATCTTTCTCGGTCTCGAGCTTAGCAGCCTTGCTGTCGAGCTCGTTGTACTTCTGACCGAGATCCTCAGCCTTTGCCTTATTGGCGTCAAGGTTCTCGTAAGCCTCCTGAGCCTTGTTGGCCTCAGCGAGCTTGGCGTCCCAAGCGTCCTTCTTAGCCTTGGCGTCCTTCTCGGCTTTGAGAGCCTCGTTGTCAAGCTCGTTGAACTTGGCAGCAGCCTCATCGTCGGCCTTGGTGGCAGCCTTAAGGGCAGCCTCGGCATCCTCGACAGAGGGAAGCTTCTTGGCAGCCTCGAGAGCAACCTGGGCGTCATTAGCTGCCTTCAGGTCGGCCTTCATCGTGGCCTCGGCATCCTTGGCAGCCTGCTCAGCCTTAGCAGCAGCGTTGTCAAGGTCGC
The DNA here is from genome assembly GCA_905215865.1 of uncultured bacterium. Taxonomy (GTDB): domain Bacteria; phylum Actinomycetota; class Coriobacteriia; order Coriobacteriales; family Coriobacteriaceae; genus Collinsella. The sequence goes on from CAJMRJ010000068.1 coordinate 1,785, forward strand.
TCCACTCCTGGTAAAGCTTGTCAGCCTTCTTGGCAGCGGCGTCGTAGACAGCCTGAGCCTCGTCCTCAGAAGTCAGGTTCTTGGCGTTCTCCAGAGCAACCTGGGCGTCGCTCTGAGCCTGCGTGGCATCGCTCCACTCTTTCTTCTTGGCGTTGGCAGCGGCGCGAGCCTCCTCGGCCTTCTTCTCGTACTGGTTCTCGTTGTACTCAACGCCGAGTGCGTCAGCAGCGTCCTGAGCGTCCTTGTAAGCCTTCTGAGCCTCGTCCAGAGCGGTCTTGGCGGTGGCGAGCTTGGTCTCGGCCTCCATCTCGGCAGCGGCAGCGTCCTCGAGGGCCTTCTGGGCCTCCTGGTCGCCGGCCTTAGCCTCGGCCTCGGCAGCCTTAGCCTCGTCGTAGGCCTTCTGGGCCTTCTCGACGTTGGCCTTAGCCTCGTCGTATGCCTTCTGGGCCTTCTCGACGTCGGCCTTAGCGGCAGCAATCTCTTCCTTGCTGGCCTGCTTCTGCTCGGCCTTTACGTCGTCGTTGGCGTCGGTGCCGGACTCAGCGAAAGCAGCGGTCTGCAGGACCGGAGACAGTGCAAGGCTGGCGGTAACGGCCATGGTCACCGCAGGCTTAGCAAGGTTGAGCTTGGATTGCGCTTTTTTGTGCGCGGACTGATACTTTGCCATGTTTTCCCCTTTGTTCAGAAACAGCCCGTCCCGAAAAAACGAGACAGATTTACTAATTCACGGTTTATTTAAAAGGAAAAAAACGCGAATTGGTTGCGCAACCAAGCTGTATCTATGGTTTAGACCTTTTTTGCAAAAAAGTTTGAAAAAAGCTATTGCACCACCCGTACGCTGGGGCAAAAATCTGCCAGCGGGCACTCGCCGCACTTGGGTTTGCGGGCGTCGCAGATTTCGCGGCCAAAGGTGATCCACTGATGGTTGACCGACTCCCAATACTCGTGCGGCAAAATCTTGAGCAGATCTTGCTCGGTCTTGAGCGGCTCTTTGGCATGCGTCTTAGGACTCAGCATCAGGCGATGCGCGATGCGGTTGACGTGTGTATCGACCGCGATGCCCTCGACAATGCCAAACCCCACGTTGAGCACAATGTTCGCCGTCTTGCGCCCCACGCCCGGCAGCTTGACGAGCTCCTTCATGTCGGCCGGTACCTCGCCACCGTAGTCGGCAACGATCATCTGCGCGGCCTCCACGGCGTGTTTGGCTTTGCTCTTATAAAAGCCGAGCGACTTAATGGTCTCGGCCACATCGGCCACGCTCGCCCCCGCCATGACCTCGGGCGTGGGCCACTGGGCAAACAGCCGCGGCGTCACCTTGTTGACCTGTGCATCGGTCGTTTGAGCCGAGAGCAGTACCGCGATGAGCAGCCTAAAGGGATTCTCGTGGTCCAAAAAACACTCGACCGGGCCATAGCGACGGTTGAGGCGCTCGCACACCTCAACGGCGCGCTCGCGTTTGGCGGCATTGGTCTCGCGTGGCATAGCGGCTCCTCGGCTCAGCGGCACAACAAACTACAGGCACGATTGTCCCACGTATGGGGTCTTTACGCCTCCAAAAATGCGCCGGTCTGGCGGCTCCACAGGCTTGCGTACGCCGCCCGCCTCGACAAGCTGCGCATGCGTACCGTCCTCGACAATCTCGCCGTCCGCCAGCACCACGATGCGGTCGAGCGCCGCCACAGTGGACAGGCGATGTGCCACCACAATGGAGGTGCGGCCGCGCATCAGGTTTTCGAGCGCCTCCTGCACCAGCGCCTCGGACTCGCTGTCCAGGGCAGACGTCGCCTCGTCGAGCACCAAAATCGGCGCGTCAGTCAAGATAGCGCGGGCAATGGCCACGCGCTGGCGTTGGCCGCCCGAAAGCTTAACGCCGCGCTCGCCTACCATGGTGTCAAAGCCACGGGGCAGGCGATCGATAAACTCCAGGGCATTAGCCAGGCGCGCTGCCTCGCGAATCTGTTCGTCGGTGGCGTCGGGACGCCCGTAGGCGATATTCTCGCGAATGGAGCGGTGGAACAGCAGCGCCTCCTGAGGCACGTAGGCAACCTGGCGGCGCAGGCTCTGCTGCGTGCAGCGCGAGACATCTTGGCCGTCCACGAGCACGCGGCCGCCCTGTACGTCGTCCAGGCGCAGCAACAACTTGGTGAGCGTCGTCTTGCCCGAGCCCGATTTGCCCACCAGGCCCACGCGCTGGCCCGCCGCCACATGGAGCGTCAGGTCGTCGAACACGCTCTCGTCCGCCGCGGCGTCACGGTATGCATAGTTCAGGTGCTCAAAATCAATCGCGCCCTCACCAACCTTGAGCTCGGGAGCGTTCTCGTCGTCTGCCACCAGACGCGGCTCATCCAGCACGCGTGTCATCTCGGCCGCATCGCCGAGCGCACGGTTGATGCGTTGCATCATGGAGCTCACATAGTTCAGACGCATGGTGAGGTTGTACGTATAGGTAAAGATTATGACGAGCGCGCCGGCAGAGATGCCAAACCACGCGTTACCGCCCGCCACGAACACGCTCACCACGGCCATGGTGATGACGATAAGGCCCGAGGTCGTAAAGTTGCGCTGCATCATGGCGTACATCGAAACCGTCTCGGCGTCGCGCGCGGCGCGGTCGGCGGTATCGAACAGGTCGCGCTCAAAGTCCTCGCGCCCACAGGTCTTGACGGCCAGGATATTCGTGACCGCATCGGACAGCACGCCCGACAGCTTGTTCTGCGCGGCGGACGTCGCGGCCGAAAGCGGCATGATGCGCTTGTACATAAGCCAGACAAACGCAATGTAGACGACCATGATGCCCACCAGGATCACGGTAAACGTCGGCACCACCGGGGCGAGCGCCGCCACCGTGCAGACGACCGAGGTGATAGTGGGAATGAGCGAATACACCGTCACGTCCACCAGCCCCGTGTAGCCGCTCATAAAACGGCTCGTCTGGCTCACGAGCGATCCGCCAAAGCGACTGGTGTGGAATGTCATGGATTGATTGGAGAGCGTGTCAAAGCACAAGCGCGCCAGGTGATAGTTGCCCGCAATCTCGAGCTTGTAGACGGTGTAGTCCTGCAGCTTGGAGAGGATCTGGCCTACCAGATTAACGAGCACGAGCGCCAGAATGTAGGGGCCAAAAACTTCAAACACCTGGTCGCCTGCCACGGGGCCGGCTTGGACGCGGTCGACGATAAGCGCCATCACGTAGGTGTTGGCAAACGTGAGCAAAAAGATATAGCCCGCCGACGAGAACACCGAGAGAAAGACGATCAGCGGCTGTGTGCGCGTGACATCCCAAAACCGCCGCAGCGTGCGGCGCACGGTGGAGCGCTTGAGCGGGCTGGTGCTTCTCTGAGACATGGGCTTCCTTTCGCATCTGGCAGGGCGAAACGCCATTGTTGCACACCGAAGCGCGCTTCAGGCACGTACGACGCGAAAAGCGCCCGCGCTCCGCGCTTGCGCAGACGCCCCGCCGTCAGGCACGGCTAGTCCTTGTCTTCTTGGTCTGCGAGCAGGCCCGCGGACGTGAGCCCCAAGATCTCGTCGGCCTCCCCGGCATCCTCCAGCGCGTCGATGTCCTTGAGCTTGCGCTCCATAACGTTGGTGCGCGTGGTGATAATGCCCTCGACCGTCTTGCCCGCGGTCTCGATCTGCTGCTGCGCACGACGCAGCGCCGCCTGATAGCGCGGCAGCTCAGCCTTGACGGCGGAAAGCACGCGCAGCACGTCATCGGTGCGTTTTTGCAGCCTAAACGTCTGGTAGCTCATCTGCAGACTGTTGAGGATGGCGGCCATGGTGCTGGGGCCGGCAACGTTGACATGATAGTCGCGGCCCAGGGTCTCGATAAGCCCGGGGCGGCTGACGACCTCGGCATACAGGCCCTCAAACGGCACGAACATGATGCCAAAATTGGTCGTCGCGGGCACGCTCAGGTACTTTTCGCAGATGTCCTTGGCCTCGCGCTTCACCATGGCGTCGAGCGTCTTGCGCGCGGTGGCCACAGCCTCGGCATCACCCGACTCTTGCGCGTCGAGCAGGTGCTCGTACGCATCGCCGGGGAACTTGGAGTCGATCGGCAGCAACACGGGGTCGCCCTCGTCCACCGGCAGCTTGACGGCAAACTCGACCCGCTCCGAGGCACCAGGCTTGGTGGCGACGTTTTCCAGATACTGATCGGGTGTGAGGATATCCGCCAGAATCGCACCCAGCTGTACCTCGCCCAAAATGCCGCGCGCTTTTACATTGCCCAGCACGCGCTTGAGGTCGCCTACGCCGGTGGCAATGGACTGCATATCGCCCAAACCCTTGTACACAGCCTCGAGCTGGTCGCTCACTTGCTTAAACGATGCCGACAGGCGATCGTTGAGCGTGCGGGAGAGCTTCTCGTCCACCGTCGCACGCATTTGATCGAGCTGCACGTTGTTGTCCTTGCGGATGGCGCCCAGTTGGGCATCGACCGTCTCGCGTACTTTGTCCAGACGGCGTTCAATGCCTTCGCGGTTGGCGCCCAGCTGCTGGGCCGTCTCGCGACGCAGGTCGTCCATGCGGTCGCCGGCCTGCGAGAACTCGCGTGCGATGGTCAGGTAACGTTGCTGCTCCACGGCCGCATCGGTTGTCTGCTGCTGCGCGATGGCATTTGCCGTGCGGCGGGTTTCGGCCAAGGCGACGTTCAGGGTGTCGAGCGCGTTGTTGGCCTGCTCGAGCGCCGCGAGCGTCTCCGCGTCGCTGCCGCCACGCTCTCGCAACTCGGCACGAAGGCCTTTAAGCTGCAGGGTGCAAACCACAGCAACTCCCACCGCCACCAAGGCAATCACAACAAGCGCAATATCAATAGCAGACATAGGCTCCGCCCAACAAACCCAATCGATCATCAATCAAAACTGCGATCAATCTTACCCCGCCACACGCACCGGGCGTTCCACGGCAGTCGGGCAAATGGATTTTGGGCCACAAGCGTCAAAACGCTAACTCTCCCAGCCGGCGCGAACGGTTGTTACGACATCGCCTAGGCGCTGGCCGAGAGCTGCCAAGTGCTGAAGCACCTCATTGGGCGAGGCGCCGTTGAGAATGCACGTGAGGGCATACGAGGCCAAGAAGATTGCCGCGAGTCCCAACGGGACCAGCACGATCATCGCCAGCGTACGCAGACGCTGGGCCCAGTGACGGCGACGCGCACGATGCCTATCGAACGCGAGCTCCTGCGCATATGAATCTTGTTGTACGGAATAGGCCTCTGGCGCCGATCCGCCCGCAGGCGAAACCACGGGCGTGGCATTTTGCGCAGGGGGCTGGGCGGCTACCCCTTGCATTTGTATCTCCATGAGCCGTTGCTGCTGACGCAACATGCGCTCAGCTTGTTGCTGCGGAGTCTCAAGAAACAGATCCATGCTGGCCTCCAAAATCGGAGCATTCGACGCTTACGCCCAGCATCCCGCACCGCCAAGGCCACGGCAACGCAATCCGTAGCAATAGCTGCGAAGTTTCTTGTTGACAAAAGCTGTCGAAAACCTCAACAACTCCCCTACCAGCACTTTCTCTGAGCTTTTTTATCGAATGATCTTTTGCCCTTCCACCAACCCGCCAACTAACCAAAGGCTGACCAAAAGCTTGACGGAAATTGTGAAGACCGGGACCCCACACAAAAAGTGCCGCCCCAAAGGGTCGGCACACAAACTTATTATCAGCTTTTCTGTAACGAGCATGCGACGACTCAACGCCGGAGCGCAGGGCGGGGAAACCTTTGCCTCGCGCGACCCTGCGGAGCCGTGAGCGAGAGGGAAAGGTTTCCCCGCCCTGCGCTCCGTGGTCGGTGGGGGCAGATTACATGCCCGAAAGACCGCGAGCAGCGGTGGCACACAAAAACGCCAAGACTAGAATCACGAGCGAACCGGCAATGTCGGCCACCACGCCCGTAAGACGGCGCTCAAACAGCCAGCTCTCGAAGTGCGGGGCAACGTTGCGCCAGACACGCCACAACAAGATGCCCATGCCGATGACGCCGGGAATATTGAGCAACAAAATCTCGGAGCACAAGAGGCCGATCAGGTTGCCGGCGGCAAAGCCCGCATCGCCCTCGCAGTATTTGCGATAAATCATGTACAGCATGTACGCCACAAACGGCTGCAGACACGCCGAGATAAACGTAACCACCATCGAGGGGTCTTGAGAAAAGACATCGGTGAGCTTATCCACACTCGTGGCATCCTTAGAGGCCAGGAACAGACCGATGACCACCACGGGCACCACGCCCAAGATAACCTCGACCATCGTAAACAGCTTGGCGGTCAGGTCCTCACTCGCCGAATTCAAATGAGGCGCCCACTCAGGATGAGCATGCGCACCGACCTTCTTCTCCTTATCGGCACGCGCAGCCTTACTGCTCTCATCAACCACGCGATGAGGATCGAGGCGAGTCCCCGCCGCAGCCACCCGAGCCCGAGACTTCTTACCCATACAAAAACACCCCACAACAGGAAATAAACTAAAACGCCACTACCCAGTGTACCCCTCAAACAAAGGCGCCGCCCCAATCCAGAGCAAACCCCG
>CAJMRJ010000069.1:0-8287 GCA_905215865.1 uncultured bacterium
AGGGGCCCGCCGGCTTGTTGTTGTAGCGGGCACGGTTCTGGGGAGCTCGATGGGTCATCTCGCTAGGTAAAAAGATGGTTCGCGGTGGTATTGTAGCTGTGGGTTTAATTCGATATGAAAGGGTGACTTTGGTGTCCAAGATGGATTCTACGCTCTCCTATATTACTGACCAGTTGAAGGCGCTTACCTCGATTGCTTCGCCTACGGGCTATACCCGTGCGGCGACTGATTATCTGATGGAGACGTTGCGCGATATGGGCTTTGGGCCCGAGCGCTCCAATAAAGGCAACGTGCTCGTTGAGCTTGGTGGTGAGGGTGAGCCGCTCGTGTTGGCGAGCCATGTCGATACCCTGGGCGCCATGGTGCGTTCCATTAAGGACAATGGCCGCCTGCGTCCCACGACGCTTGGTGGGCACCAGTGGTCTACGGCCGATGGCGAGAACTGCACCGTCTACACGCGTGACGGTAATGTCTACACGGGTGTGGTCCTTAATACCGAGCCTTCGGCGCATGTGGCCGATGAGCCGGTCAAGACCATCGAGAAGAACATGGAAATCCTGCTCGACGAGAACGTTGACAGCAAGGACGATGTGCTCGAGCTGGGTATTCAGACCGGCGACATCATCGCTATGGACCCGCGCACCACGGTGACGGAGAGCGGCTACATCAAGAGTCGCTTCCTTGACGACAAGCTGTCCGCGTCGATTCTGCTGTGTTTGGCCCGCGCTGTCGCCGACGGCGAGTTGACCCTTTCGCGCAAGGTTTCGCTGCTCTTTACGGTGTACGAGGAGGTCGGCCACGGCGGTGCCTTTGTGCCGGCCGACACGCGCGAGATGATCAGCGTGGACATGGGCTGCGTGGGCGACGACCTGGGCTGCACCGAGCGCATGGTTTCGATTTGCGCTAAGGATTCGGGCGGTCCGTACAACTACGATCTGGTGACCACGCTGTCCAACATCGCGCGCGAGCTGGAGCTCGATTACGCCATCGATGTGTACCCGCACTACGGCTCCGACGTCGAGGCCACGCTCTCGGCCGGCTACGACATTCGCCATGGTCTGATCGGCCCCGGCGTGGACGCGAGCCCCAACTACGAGCGCAGCCACATCGACGGTGTGCGTAATACCTTTGAGCTGGTTCGCGCCTACGTTCAGCGCTAGGGGAGCAGCTTGCGACTCGGCTGACCAATCGCTAAGGCCCGATTTCTCGGGCCTTTTTTCGCTTCATTCTGTTTAGTATTATACTGTATGTAACTAATTAACTTAACGTTTGGAATACTTAACGAGGTGATGCGGCATATGAATGCATCTGAGTACTTATCTATGGGTGATGCTGCCCGCCTCTTGGGCGTTACGAAAGCCCGCATATCGCAACTTGCCGCATCGGGGACGCTTGCGTGCGATATTGTGGGCGGCCGGAAGATGATCGAGTACAATTCTGTGGTCGCTTATCAAAAGGTCCGCAAACGTGGACGCCGTCCTGCGGCCGATGTGGGACGCAAGTTTACGCTGATGTCGGCCGACCATGAGGTCGCGCATGTCTCATTTGATCCGACGCGCGAGTTTCCCTTCGAAATCGCCGAGGTCCTCGATGCACAGAGGATGCCGTTTGGCACGTGCTCGAGCTCTTCTCCAACGGTGAATAAACGGGAGCTCAACGTGTGGTGGGGCCATCGGTCGGTGCCTGACGTCCGCCCCGGGCTCGTCTCGCGCTATCGTGAACTGGGAATTGCCAGTGGTATCGAGGTGCCGGTTCGGTGCCTGGGCCTATCGCTTTCGGATTGTTATTGGCTGCGGCCGGCCGATTGCGACGAACTCAAATGGCAAAACATCAATTACTTTGAGAACGAATTTGAGCGATCGGCGCCCGAAGAGCGTTCGGGTTGGCTGGAAGGCATCGGTCTTAAAAATCCGGATAACACGTCCGAGGGCGAGCTTCCTAAATCGTGGATGATCCGAAACGGCATTCGCGTTTTGGCTAAAGGGCGCGGGATGGACGATCAGCGTCCCTTTAACGAGGCGGTTGCAACGGCTCTACATCGTCGCTTGCTGTCGGTGGGCGAATTTGTTCCTTATACGGTTGAGCGGATGTTCGATGGCCCTGTGTGTCTGTGCAACGACTTTCTAGACGGCCGCGAGGAATATGTTCCGGCTGTTTACGTTAAGAACGCCCTTGGCGGCCAGCGAGGGAGCTCGACGTACGACCGGTACTGCCGCTTCCTTGGTAAGCATGGAGCAGACGAGGCTGCCGTGAGAAGGTCTATGTCGCAGATGATTGTCTGCGATGCCCTTTTGGCCAACAGCGACCGCCATTGGCGAAACTTCGGCATCATCCGCAATGTCGACACCCTGGAGATAAGGCCTGCTCCGCTGTTCGATAGCGGCAACTGCCTGTGGTACAACGTGCCAACTGCCGTGCTCGCAGCTGGGGAGTTTGGGTTTTCCGCTAAGCCGTTTGGGCCCGACCCTTCCGTGCAGCTGGCGCTTGCGGACTCGCTCGATTGGTTCGATTCATCACGACTCAACGGATTTGTTGATGAAACGATTGAGATTCTTTCGCAGAGCGAATGGGCGACGGCGGAAGGTCGACTCGAGGCCATTCGCCGCGGCCTCGAGCGTCGCGTAATCGAGGTTAGTGCCGCTGTTGAGGTACTTCGACACGTGCAGCGATAAACCCGTGGCTACTTAAGTGCGCCGGTCACCGTACCGCCACCCAGGACGATGTCGCCACGATAGACGACGACGGCTTGGCCGGGGGCGATGGCTCGCTGCGGCTCGTCAAAGGTCAGCAGCATTTGTCCGTCGGCGTCACGCGTAAGGGTCGCTGCCTGGTCTTTCTGACGGTAGCGGTACTTGGCGCCTACGCGAATGCCGCCGGCATCGAGCTCTGCCTCCATGCGTGCGTCCGGCGCGCTCCAGATCCACTCGTTGGCCGTGAGCGCTGTGGCCGTCAGGTCCTCGGCCTCGCCCAGATGCACGGTGCTGTTGACGGCGTCGATGCCCGTCACATACACGGGATGCGCCATCGCGACGCCCAGACCCTTGCGCTGGCCGATGGTATAGCGCAGCGCGCCGTTGTGGCGCCCGACCACGCTGCCGTCGCGCCACACAATGTCGCCCGGTGCAGCGGGATGTCCGCAGCGGCGCTCGATATAGCCCGCGTAGTCACCGTCTGGAATAAAGCAGATGTCCTCGCTTTCGGCCTTCTGGGCGTTGGTAAAGCCCTGTTCGGCGGCTATGCGGCGCACGTCGCGCTCTTTGTCTAGGCCTGCCAGCGGAAAGATTGTGTGCGCCAGGCGCTCCTGCGTAAGCGAATACAAAAAGTAGCTCTGGTCCTTTTTGGGATCTTCGCCGCGATGTAGCTGCCAGGTGCCGTCTGCCGCCTGGCTTGTTTTGGCGTAATGTCCCGTGGCGATGTAGTCGCAGCCCATATCCAGCGCCGCATCGAGCAGCGCGCCAAACTTAATGTGGCGGTTGCAGATAATGCACGGATTGGGCGTCAGCCCCTCCTGGTAGGCGTTCGCAAAGCGCTCGATAACGTTGCGATCGAACGTCTGCTGCAGGTCGAGCACATGGTGGGGTATCCCTAGACGCTCGGCGACGGCCTTTGCATCGGCGATGTCGCGGTCGACCTTACTCATGCCCGTGGCGGGGTCGGGCGCGGGGCAGGTGAGGCGCATGGTGGCGCCGACGCATTCGTAGCCCTGGCTTTTGAGCAGGTACGCGGTCACGCTGGAATCGACGCCGCCGCTCATGGCGACGAGCACGCGCTTGTTGTGCATGGGGAGGTTCTCCTTGGTGGCATGCGGCCAAAAAAGAAAAGCGGCGCGGGAGGCTGGTTCCGCGCCGCAGACATTGTAGCAAGTTCGGACGTCTCGTGGGACACCCTAACGAGATAGGCTCAGGCCGCCAGAAGAGAGGGTAGACCGGCGTGCCTTGGGCCTATCGACAAGTGACGGGCCCTTAGTCCTGGAACAGTGCCGTGGACAGGTAGCGCTCGCCGGTGTCGGCAAGCAGGGCCACGATGGTCTTACCCTCGTTCTTGGGACGCTTGGCCAGTTGCAGTGCGGCCCACACGGCGGCACCGGACGAAATGCCCACGAGCACGCCCTCCTTGTGGCCCACGGCGCGGCCGGTGGCAAAGGCGTCGTCGTTCTCGACGGGGATGATCTCGTCGTAGACCTGGGTGTCGAGGACGTCGGGCACAAAGCCGGCTCCGATGCCCTGGATCTTGTGCGGGCCGGCCTGGCCCTTAGAGAGCACCGGGGAGGTGGCGGGCTCGACGGCGACTACCTTAATCTCGGGGTTCTGCTCCTTGAGGAACTCGCCCACGCCGGTCACGGTACCACCGGTGCCAACGCCGGCGACGAAGATGTCGACCTTGCCGTCGGTGTCGTCCCAGATCTCGGGGCCGGTCGTGGCCTTGTGGATGGCGGGGTTGGCGGGGTTCACAAACTGGCCGGCGATAATGCTGTTGGGAGTCTCCTTCTGCAGCTCCTCGGCCTTGGCGATAGCGCCCTTCATGCCCTTGGAGCCGTCGGTGAGCACGAGCTGCGCACCGTATGCCTGCATCAGCTTGCGGCGCTCGACGGACATGGTCTCGGGCATAGTGATGATCACCTTGTAGCCGCGGGCGGCCGCCACGGAGGCGATACCGACGCCGGTGTTGCCGCTCGTGGGCTCGATGATGGTGTAGTCGCCGCCGCGCACGAGCTCGCCTGCCTTCTCGGCCTCGTCAATCATGTTCTTGGCGACGCGGTCTTTAACGGATCCGGCGGGGTTGAAGTATTCCAGTTTGACGAGCACGCGAGCCTTGAGGTCCTCGTCGGCCTCAAAGTGGGTGAGCTCCAGAAGCGGGGTGTGGCCGATAAGCTGATCGATGGACGTGTAAACCTTGCTCATGGTGAACCTCCAAAGTGTTCAAGTTGCTGGTTGCCGTGTGGTTTCACGGTGCGTGTAGCAGCTAAACCCATAAACCTTATAGGTTGTTCGTTTAGCTGTTGGCAAGCATAGTAGACACTAAAGCCTAGTAATGCAATAGGAAATAGAAGATTATTACGAGTCGATTAACCATCTTGACCGGAACGGGTATTTTCAAACCCATTTTTTCGGCTAGAATTTCAACGGACTAAAAGACCGAAAGGCAGCACTATATATGTTGGTTTCTACTAAGGGCAGGTACGCCCTGCGCGTTATGGTCGATCTGGCCGAGCACCAGGCGGCCGGTCGCATCCCGCTCAAAGAGATCGCGGCGCGACAGGGGATTTCCGAGAAATATCTCGAGAACATCTTGGCTACACTCGTGCGCGCCAACATGCTCTCGGGCATGCGCGGCAAGGGCGGCGGCTATGTGCTCACGCGCCCGCCCGAGCAGTACACGGTGGGCGAGATCCTGCGCCTGACCGAGGGTAGTCTAGCGCCGGTCGCCTGCCTGGATGGCGACTGCAAGGGTTGCTCGCGATCTGATGAGTGCCCCACGCTCGACGTGTGGAAGAACCTGGACAAGCTCATCAACGATTACCTCGACGGCGTGACGCTCGACCAGCTCCTCGCCCCCCGCGAAGGCTACGACTACGTCATCTAGCCCACCTGCCATTTGGGGACGGGGTGGAAATGGTAGATTTTCTTGCCCTCTGAGACTTGACAAATAAGAAGGCTGCCCATTTTTGCGATGGGCGGCCTTCGTTTTGGGCTGTTGAGACGGACACGGTCGGAATGGCCGTTTTAGTCCTCGGCAAGACTATCGAGGATGCTGCGCATGATGGACACTAGGATGCTGCCCATAAAAGCCGAGCCAAAGCCGGCGATGGAGATACCGACGCCCAACAGGTTGACCGACAGGTAGCTGGCGAGCTCCAGCATAAAGCTGTTGAGCACGAGCTGGAAAATGCCGAGCGTAATGATTGTGAGCGGCAGCGAGATGACCGTGAGGAACGGTTTGACGAACGAATCGACGATGTTGAGGAACAGTCCCACAAAGGCAAAGCAGACCCAGGCCTCGGCAAAACCGAAGGGCTGGATGCCGGGGACGAGGAACGTGGCGATCGCGATGGCGATCGAGGTGAAGAGCCAGTTAAGCATAAAGCGCATGGCGTGAATCCTTTCTTGCGCCGGGGTTGCTGGCGTCGCGTGAAGCGGCTTGCGGCGGCGACTTGGATGGTTGCGCGGGCGCGCCGCGGTGTTTGGGCGCCCATTGTCTCAAATATTCGTGGAGCTTACGTGCGCATTCGGTTTCTAAGCGGCGTTCGTCCTGAAAAACGTGCCGCTGACAGAGAGTCTTGTCACTTTAGTTTGGTGGTGTGCTACACTGCTACGGGCAAATGGCCCATGCATAGTTTTATTGCATATTTACGGGCGAACGATGCCCGATGTCAGTATCAACTTCGATGCCTTTTGGCGGGTTTGGCGGTGATCGATGAATATCGAGAACATGTTTGACAAGCCTGATGTCAAGCAGCTGGTCCACGCATTTAGTCTTTTGGACGACGAGAATGATATTCAAGCGTTTTTAACCGATATCTGCACACCGCGCGAGATCTGCGATCTTTCTCAGCGCCTGCAGGTCGCGCGTTATCTGGACGAGGGCGAGCCCTATGTTGAGGTTCAGGCCCGCACCGGCGCTTCGTCCACCACGGTGAGCCGCGTGTCCAAGGCGCTTAATGGCGAGTACGGTGGCTATCGCAAGATTCTCATCAAACTGGAGGATGGCGAGTAGGCCGGCGGCAACAAACGAATTGCGCAGAACCGTCCCTTCGGGGGCGGTTTTTTGATCCCTTGGGGACGGAGGAATCAAATCTGTTGGCGTGGGGCAAATCTGTCCGCGTGGGCAGGTAGGATGGATGCATTGATTATTGCGAACGGTTTGAGTGGAGGACCATGCCTGTTCGAATCTATACCACCAATACCGGTACGGACTTGAGCGATGCCGAGGCGGCGTTGCTCGCCGACCTGGTTGCCCGCCACGGGCGTGCCGTTTTGCTGGCACCCTCGTTTGCCGAGCTCGACCTGTGCCGTCACGATGCTGCGGTTGCTGGCGCCTCGCTGGGCGTTGACTACAAAACCCCCGCGTCGTGGCTTCGTTCGCTGTGGGAGCTTATGGGCGATGGCCGCAGCTTCGTCGACAACATGCAGCGCCAGATGCTGTTCTCGGACATGATCGCCCGTCGCGACGATGCCGACCTGCAGCCGCTTTCGCGCAGTCAGGGCACGGTGCGTATGCTCGCGCGCATGGCCCGCGATGTGCTGCCGGGCGTAGCGGGGACGGGTGCCGAGCGCTACTGCGGTGCCGCTGCTCAGCCCGATCCCAAAAGCGACGCCGAGGCCCGCGTGTTCGAGCTGTTGAGTGCCTATGCGAGCGGCTTGGACCGTCGAGACATGGTCGAGCTCTGCGAGGCGGCTGACCTTATGGCCGAGGTGCTGGCCGACAACCTTCCGACGTGCGCCCGCGCGGTATGTCGTTTACACACGGCCTGCTCGAGTTGCTGTCCGCCGTGGCAAACAACGGGGGAGAGGTCGTTGTGCTGCTTGCCCGCGAGCAGGCAGCAATGCGCGAGGAACTTGCTGCCGCCTTCGATGCCCGCGGTGTGCTGTTTGAGGTCGCGCCGCTGGAGGAGGGTGCCGCTGCGCCCCAGACTGCCTCCAAGTCCGCCGCTCAGCCCGCCTTTGTAGAGGTTGCCGGCCCTCACGCCCGCGCCCACGCCTATGTGGATGCAATCGATGAGCTGGTAAAAACGTGTGAGGACGCCGCGGTCGACGGCGGTGTCACGGCATCCGCGGACCCCGTGCGCGTGCTCGTGGTGTCTGCCCGGGCTCCCCAGCTGTTCGGTGAACTCGCTGCCCGTTTGGCGGCGCGTCACATTGCTGCTGAGACAATCGAGTTCACGGCGTTTTTCCAATCCATCGCGGGCAGGCAGTTCACGGCGCTCGCCAATCTAATCGAGCGCATGAAGGCCGCCGGCATCACCGATGCCTCCCAACTCTTCGAGGGCGGCCGCGAGTGGGCGATTTTGCGCGACGGCGTGATGGGAGCGCCTGCGGAGGACCGCACGATCATGTTGAATGCCCTGCGCGGCCTCACCCGCGCCTTCAGCGACGTTACTGCCGAGCGTAACAGCGCCCGTCGCGATGCCCAGCGTAAGGCCAAGGCCGAGTGATGCTAAATCCAGTGCACGCGCGTCTCGTCGTAGCGCGTGGGGCCTTTGGGCTCCGGTTTGTGCTCGGGATGGCCCACGGCGATGAGCGCGAAGGGCGTAACGCCGCCCGGGCTTCCCAGGGCTACATCAACGGCG
>CAJMRJ010000070.1:0-8064 GCA_905215865.1 uncultured bacterium
CCCTGCTGATAGACAAAGGTGAAGTATTGGGTGCAGGCACGGTAGGCATCAAACGTCGCAAGCGCCTGCTCGACATTTGCGTAGACCTTCCAGGCCCCAAAGATCTTGTAGTTCTCGCCGCGCTGGACGATAAACTCGTGCACGTCGTCGTAGGGATATCCAAGGAAGTAGCCTATTTCGTGCGGAAACTCGCAGGTGCAGTCTTTGCTGCAGTTGGCTTGATGGTCCAATGCGCATCGGGTTTGGCCGCATGCGCATTCCGCGGCGTTATTGCTTGCGAGCGTGATGCGCGATGCCAGGTGCGCAAGGCATAATGGCAGATTGTCGGTGTCGTAGCCCTCCTTGGCGAGTGCCGTTTTGGCGCGCGGGTCAGCAAGGTAAGTGACGAGGCTATTGGGCCGATATGCGTACACGAGCGCTCCGCAGGGCCGCCAGACCAAAACACTCAGGTGGATGCCGAGCGGGTCAAGCTCGCGATTGCACTGGGCGATAACGTTGAGCAGGCGTACTCGACGATCTGTGATTGGCGCGGTCGCGCCCGAACCATCCTGATGGGCGTAGACGCCGGGATAGGTAAAGAGCGATGCCGGTTTGATGCCCGCGAGCGTGGGGGAGCAGTTGCGCACGACTGCTGCCTGAAACGTTGGGATGTCTATGGTTCGAGTCACAGCGCTCCTTACGGATCTAAACTGTTAGCCTAGGAAAACATATACACGAAAGTAAGCCATGGTCAACAAAAAAGTTTGAGTAGGGAAACTAATTGACCGAACCGACATGATTTTGGGTTAAGATGGGGACACCCCACGGGGGTATCTCTGAAATGGACCGTAAGGAAGGGGAGCGTATGAGCGACTTGCTCAACCCAGCAAATATCATCGTGCTGGGCGTGATTGCTATTGGTATGTTCTTTGGGCTGCGCCGTATTGCGGCGTCGACGCATGGGAAGAGTTGTTGCTGCGATGGCGCGAGCGGCAAGAAAGCCAAGAGGGTTGTGGTGGCAGACACCGACGAGTCCCACTACCCCTATCGTGAGGAACTCCTTATCGGCGGCATGAGCTGTGACGACTGCGCTCAGAACGTAGCCAATGCCCTCAATACGCTTGATGGCGTGTGGGCAACGGTAACGTATGCGGACCACACGGCACGCGTACGCTCGAAGCGCCCGGTTGATCGCGACACACTCGAGACGGCGGTGAGGGGTGCGGGCTATTACGTTATGAAAATGTAGGCGTTGCCCTCTCCGGTGGGTACCAGCCTCCTGCCCATTGTGACTATCGGCATCCAAAAATTTGCGCAAAAATAACCTTTAGATGCGGCAAAAGTGGAGTTTGGTGACGGTTTGCGCGGAATTCGCTACCAATCGAGCATCTATGAACCCGTCCAAAAATTACAGGTGTATATTTATACACTGATTATTGCTGTGCTCAGATTGCAATTAACCGTGGACAGAAATGAAGAATGCTAAAACTGGGCTTTAGGACAGGGGAGGCTATAACCTTATGAGACGAGTGGGAACACTTGGCTTGGTGGCAGCGCTTGCCGCTATCTTGGTATCGCCGCTGCCGGCGCACGCCGAAGACGCATCGGGTGCCGTTACCTACAATGCGGGAAATGGGTATTCCTTTGAGAAGCTCTCGCATCCTACGGTAGGAACGTCGCAGCCGGATGGCATCGTCGACTACCAGGGTAACGGTGCCGTTGCCGTTCCGGGCGCCGATGGTAATACGGCCAACAACGAAGGCGATCGCGGCCAGAGCTACACTTGGGCGGCTGCGAGCTATGGTGACTGGCTTTATGTGGGCACCTGCTATGCGGCGATGGGCAACACGCTGACGCTCATGAACAGCACGCTGGGCGATTCCTTTGATGTCGAAACCATGCGCCTGACGCTGGAGGCCATGTTTAACGGTACCTTCTTCTATGGACAGCAGAAGGAGGACGGCACGGCCGACAAGGACAGCGGCGGCATCTTGGTCAAGATCAATACCAAGACCGGTGAGACCAAGCTGCTACTCTCTGAATCGCTCAACGGCGTCGCTCCTTTGTTCCGCAATGCCGTGAGCTATAAGGGTAAGCTCTATTTCTGCGGCAGCGTCAGGACCAATGGCGGCAAAGGCGGCCTGCCTGCTGTATACGAGATCGATCCTAAGACGGATGAGTACAAAGTTGTCTATCAGGGCCTTTCGAGCATGCAGGATTACGGTGCTGCCTACAAGCAGGGCATTTCTACCGGTATCCGCGGCATGTGCGTCCATGATGGCCAGCTCGTCATCAGTAATGTGGGTAAAGACGCGAACGGTAATTTTGTGTCGACAATCCTGACGTCGTCTGACCCCTCGAAGGGCCAGGACAGCTTCACCGAGATTGCCAACTCGGAGACGCTGTTTGGCTATCCGGCGATTCGCTATAAGGACAGCATCTACGGCGGCGCCATTTGGGATATGGTCTCGTACAATGGCCATCTCTATGCGACCATCTGCACCGGTACGCCCGAGAACGCTCCCGATGATAATTCCATGCAGTCGTTTGCCATGGTCCGTGGCGACAAGAATGCCGACGGCAGTTATTCGTGGACTCCCATTGTCGGCGATCAGAAGACGGACGGTGCAAAGTACTGCTTTGGCATCGATCCTGCCCGTACCCGTTCTGGCGCTGCCAACCTCATCGTCTACAACGACTACCTCTATATCGGTGAATACAACGACGAGGAGATTGCCCTCGAGCGCATCCTGTTCAACAAATCCAACACCGAAGAGGGCGGTAAGAGCAGCATGGGCGGCGTTGACTGCTCGTTTGTGAATGCCAATCTTGAGCAGTCGGTTAACATCTATCGCATGGACAAGGACGAGAACATGGAGCTCGTCGTTGGCGATCGCACCGACATGTTCCCCGAGGGCGGTATTTCCGGCCTGACTTCGGGCTTTGGCCGAAACGAGAACCAGTACATTTGGCGCATGCAGAAGTTCGACGGCAAGCTGTATATCGGTACCTTTGATACCGCGAGCCTGCTTGAGCCGATCGGCCAGTTCTCCAATGGCGACATTATCGATATGACGCCCGAGGAGTGGGACTCTCAGGTTCAGCGCCTTAGGGACCTGCTCGATCACCTGCTCGACAAGAAATCGCCTGACGACCCCATCGTTCCCGTGAACACGCTTGCGGACGATGATTCAAACGAGGCCGTCGAGGTCGATGATTCGAACGAAGCTGCCGAGGTTGATGATTCAAACAAGGCCGTCGATGTCGATGACGAGAAGACCGAGGTTGCTAAGGGCTTTGGCGATCTGAGCGATGCGTTGGAGGATGCCGCGGGCGGTCTTTGCGATCAGGCCGCGACGATGTCCCAGGACTTTGAGGACGACGCCGCTTATGTCCAGAAGATCGATGGCGAGATCGCGTACTTCAAGTCCTTTGCCGACCAGTATCGGGACATGCTCGATAGCTATGAGAGCCTTAAGCAGCAGTACGAGGATGCCTATGGCACCGAGCTGCCGAGCGATATTCAGGATGCGCTCGATAAGCTGCTGAGCGAGGAGAACCTCAAGAAGTTGAAGAGTGTCCTTACGTGCATGTGTTACCTGCGCGATGCCGAGCGCGGCTTTGATATGTATGTGACCGAGGACGGCGTGAACTTTACGACGCTGACGACTAATGGCTTTAACGATCCGTATAACCATGGTCTGCGCACCTTTGCGGTGACCAACCAGGGTCTGTGCCTTGGTACCGCCAACCCGTTCTATGGTTGCCAGGTCTGGATCCAGCGCAAGGAGAATTCGGAGAATCCGGTTGATCCCGGTACTCCGGATCCGACGGAACCCACCGATCCTTCGCAGCCGGGTGGCGGCGATCAGCCTGGCGGCAGCCAGACGGGTGGCAACGACCAGTCGAGCAGCACCACGACCACCGTCACGACGACCGCTAAGAAGACTCCGAAGGACGGCTCGCTGCCTCGCGCTGGCGACTCGACCCTCACGCTGGTCTTGGGATTGCTGGTTGCAGCTGCCGCAGTGCTTGGCATTGCTCTCGTCTTGCGCAAGCGTTCTCGTCGCTAGGCTCGTCCGCGTAGCTCAATGTCTTGGATATCGTCGAAGTCGATGGCGATATCCCTGAGCTTGAGGAGCTTGAAGGCAGGGAGCACCTCGTCAAGGATGCCCGTGCGGCTACGATAGCCGTACATATCGTAATAGGTGACGCGCACCAGGTCGCCGCGTTTGAGGCCCTCGAGCTTTTTCGAAAGCTCGAGGGCTTTTTCTTCCGTGAGCTCGCATTTTGGCTCGACGGTGATCTCTTGTTTGCGCACGAGCTCGTAGTATCCCGTGAGGGCGGCAAAGGGCATAAACTGCGCGGCACGGCCGGCACGGACGGCGCCGTTAGCGGTGAGCTTGGGGTCGGCGGAGCGACGTCTTCCCTCGGGGTCCGCCAGGCGTTCAAAAGGTGTCGGTGGCCGCATCGGCTGTTGTTGAGGCTTAGGCACGGTGTCCTCCTACCTGATCGTTGCGTTCGCGTGCGGTGGCACCGGCGGTAAAGCTTAATCCCTTGACGAGCGCGTTCTTGCCGTACCTGCCCTTTACGGCCAGGACGGCGCGCGCCAAGTCGCGTTCGCGTTCATCGGCCTCGACATCGCTGAACAGATCGATAGTGGCAAATTCCTCGGGCATGAGGTTGCCAAATCCCAGGTTGATGCGCTTGACCGGTCGTTTGGGATCGACAGTCTGCGCCCAGAGCTCATCGAAATAGCCCATGATCTTCTTAAACGAATTAGTGCGTTCGGGCAGCTTTCGCGAGGCGTTGGAGTGCGCAAAGAGTGCGGCATAGCCACCGCGCGGTTTGCCGCCATGCTCTCCCACAAAGATACCATCGATTGCCTGCGCTTCACGCACCAGGCGACGCCGTTCGTCATCGCGCTGGACGGGCTTGGGCGCACGGGGCGCGAGCTCGGGGCCGGTGGTTGCGGTGGGTTCGATGCTCGACGTGCTCGAGCGCAGGTGTCCGCATCCGTCCACATATTGCGCGGTACCGCTGGCATCGAGGCGGCGTATGTCGGCGCGCTCGCTTGCATAGCCCACAAAGAGTGAGATGCTGTCGCACACCACGTGTTTGTCGATCAAGTCCAGCACGGTGTTGTCGACCATCTCGCGCAAGACGGTGTAGGCCCGCTCGTAGGCATAGCCCTTCGAAAGCACCTGCCCTGTGGTGGTCGAGGTCGCTTGCGGGCGATAAGCTTGGATATCGGCGATGGTCGTTGGCTCGCGCCCGAAGGCGTGGTCGATAAGATATTCGGCATTGACGCCGAGTTCGTCGTAGAGCAGGTTCTCGTCGAGTGCGGCGACGCCCATCAGGTCGTAGACGCCGTATTTTTCGAGGCGTGCTGCCACGCCGGGGCCGATGCCCCAGATGTCGGTGATGGGGCGATGGGGCCAGATCTCCTTGCGAAAGGTCTCGTCGTCGAGTATGCCGATGCGACTGGGTACGTGCTTGGCAGTGATGTCGAGCGCTACCTTGGCCTGGAATAGGTTGGGGCCGATGCCGACCGTCGCCGTGATGCCGGTGCGCGCGAGGACCTCATCGCGCAACATGCAGGCGAAGCCTTTGGCATTGGTATGGTAGAGGTCTAGATAGGGCGTCACGTCGATAAAGCATTCGTCGATGGAGTAGACGTGCACGTCTTGCGGACTCACGTATTCCAGATAGATGCCGTAGATTTGCGCCGACACCTCCATGTAGTGCTGCATGCGCGGTACGGCCTTGATGTAGTCGATGCCGTCGGGAATCTCGAACAGACGGCAGCGATTGTGAATACCTAAGTCCTTCATGGCCTGGGTGATGGCGAGGCAGATGGTCGTGCGTCCGCGCGATTCGTCGGCAACGACCAGGTTGGTGGTGAGCGGATCGAGCCCGCGGTCGACGCACTCGACGCTGGCGTAAAAGGTCTTGAGGTCGATGCAGATGTAGGTGTGCTGCTCGTGCGCCATCCGTGCCCTTCCATCAAACACATGTTCTTATCGAATGCATGTTCGATAATACCCGCTCATCCGGACATCGTCAAAACCTGTCCCTTTTGGCAGGTATGGTCGTGCGGTTGTATCGGGTATTTAACGCAGCTCTAAAGAGTGCGAAACAGCTCGGAAAACCTCGCTTCGTAGCATGAGCCTAACGATTGGTGCCACCTACATGCACGGAAGGGTTGTGGAAACGATGGTCAACTATGGGTTTGGTATGCCGACGCGCCTTGTTGCGGATGGAGACGTGGCTCGCTGGTGCGGGCGATTGGTTGCCCACTATGGCGGTACCAAGGTACTGGTCGTGCTGGGCGGCGACAAACATACGCGCGATGAACTTGTCACGGCGGCGTTCGACTCGCTTGATCGAGCTCTGCTCGAGCGCGTGCTTTTTCGCTGCGGCTCGGTTGAGGGCGACGGGGGAGACGAGCTGATCGACGAAGCCGTGGCCCTGGCGACCGACGAAGGCGTGGACTTTGTCCTGGCGATCGGCGATGCCGATACTGCCGGCTTTGCGCGCGAACTCGCGCGTCGCATGGCGGCGCTCGATGCCGGCGAGGACGGTTTTGTCCCTTATGGATGTATTGTCTCGGAGGGCAAGGTGCCTGCCGTCGTGGGAGCCGGCGAGGTTCCCGTTTTTGCCATTATCGCTCCTGAACTGCTTGAGGGCATTGGGTCTCCTCTGCGTGAGTTGCTCGGTAGCATCTGCGCCGCGGCCTAATATTTGCCATAAAAGGACGGGTTATTTTTGGTTGGTAAAGCGTTTGACCTGCCAAAATAAGCCTGTCCCTTTTTAATCGGTTGCCGTTTGGGGGCCGATTGGCAACGCTCGCTGATTGTAGTCTTGACCTGCGCTAGAATAGTGGCATCTGAATGTCCGGGCGCATGGAGGCGTGCGCCCGTATGCTGAGGAGGACTCTATGGCAACTGTTGCCGCACCTATCGATGCTACGTCGACTGCCGCTTGGAAGGCGCTCGAGGCTCATCAGGAGAAGCTCGAGGCCGAAGGTATCGACCTCAAGGCCTGGTTCGCTGCTGACGCCGACCGCGTGAACAAGCTGAGCTTTGACGCCGGTGACCTGCACTTCGATCTGTCGAAGAACCTGGTGACCGATGAGACCGTCAAGCTGCTGTGCGATCTTGCCCGCGAGGTGAAGCTCGAGGAGCGCCGCGACGCCATGTTCTCCGGTGAGCACATCAACACCACCGAGGACCGCGCCGTCCTGCACACCGCGCTGCGCCGCCCGGCAACCGAGAAGGGCCAGCTCATCGTCGACGGCCAGGACGTCGTCGCCGACGTGCACGAGGTCCTCGACCGCATGTATGCCTTCGCCGAGCGCGTGCGCTCCGGTGAGTGGAAGGGTGTTACCGGCAAAAAGATCGAGCACCTGGTGTCCATCGGCATCGGCGGCTCCGATCTGGGCCCGGTCATGGCCTACGAGGCCCTGCGTCCCTATGCCGACGCCGGTATCGACTGCCGCTATATCTCCAACATCGACCCCAA
Organism: uncultured bacterium; assembly: GCA_905215865.1. Classification (GTDB taxonomy): domain Bacteria; phylum Actinomycetota; class Coriobacteriia; order Coriobacteriales; family Coriobacteriaceae; genus Collinsella. Next base: position 7,504 of record CAJMRJ010000070.1, read on the forward strand.
CGACCAGGCCGAGAAGCTCAAGGGTTTGGATCCCGAGACCACGCTCGTGATCATCGTCTCCAAGACCTTCACCACGCTCGAGACCCTCACCAACGCTCGTGAGGTCAAGACCTGGATGCTCGAGCAGCTCAAGGCTCAGGGCGCCATCGATGGCTCCGATGAGCAGAACGCCGAGGCCGTGGCAAAGCACTTCGTCGCCGTTTCCACCGCACTCGAGAAGGTTGAGGCCTTCGGTATCGATCCCGCCAACGCTTTCGGCTTCTGGAACTGGGTCGGCGGCCGTTACTCCGTCGACTCCGCCGTGGGCCTGTCGCTGATCGTCGTGCTCGGCCCCGAGCGCTTCCAGCAGTTCCTCGAGGGCTTCCATGCCATCGACGAGTACTTCTGCAACACGCCGCTCGAGAATAATGCCGTCGCGCTGATGGGCCTGCTCAACGTCTGGTACGTCAACTTCTTCGGCTCCAAGAGCCACGCCGTGCTTCCGTACTGCCAGTACCTGCACCGTTTCCCGGCCTACCTGCAGCAGCTCACCATGGAGTCGAACGGCAAGGGCGTGCGCTG
>CAJMRJ010000071.1:0-7743 GCA_905215865.1 uncultured bacterium
GCCGTTGAGCGGCGGGATGGCCGAGATGGCAAGGGCACCGATGAGGAAGCAGACGGCCGTGACCGGCATGCGGCGGAACAGACCGCCCATCTTCTCCATGTTGCGCGTACCCGTGGCATAGAGCAGGGAGCCCGCGCCGAGGAACAGCTCGCCCTTGAACATGGCGTGGTTGAGCGTGTGGTAGAGGGCGGCCATGAGCGCGATCGTCGCGATGACGTCGTTGCCCAGGGCGTGCGCCGTCATGGACGCGCCGACACCGAGCAAGATGATGCCGATGTTCTCGACGGAGTGATAGGCAAGCAGGCGCTTGATGTCGTGCTCGTGGAGGGCGTAGACGACACCCAGGACCGACGAGATGGATCCGAAGACCAGGACCATGAGGCCCCACCAGAGCTGGACGCCCGAACCCGCGAGCAGGTCGAGACCGACCTTGAGGATTCCCAGGATGCCGATCTTGATCATGCCGCCGGACATGAGGGCGGACACGTTGGACGGCGCCTCGGGGTGCGCCTGGGGCAGCCAGGAGTGCAGCGGAATGATACCGGCCTTCGCGCCAAATCCGAAGAACGCGAGGACGAAGCACGCGGAGGAGACGGCGGGTCCAAAGTCATGCGTACGGAAATCACTGAAGCTGAAGGAACCGCCCACGCCGTTGGTCATGAGCAGGAAGCTCGCCATGATGAGAACGAAGCCCACGTGCGCGATGACGAAGTAGAGCCAACCGCCCCTAATGGAGTTCTTGTTCTCCTCGATAACGACAAGGAAGTAGCTCGTAAGGGACATGAGCTCAAAGGCGACCAGGAACCAGAACACGTTGTCGGCGGTGATGACGAGCATCATCGAGGCGACGAAGGTGTTCATAAAGAAGCCGGCGCGCCCGACCTTGCCCGGGTACTCGTCGAAGTAGGACAGACCGTAGATGAAGCCCGCAAAGGCGAGAATCGAGATGAGGACCACGATCAGGCCCGCAAGGCCGTTGAGCAAGAGCTCGAGACGGGCGAACGGGAAGAAGAAGACCGTGTTGAGGGACGAAACGTCGCCAAGCACGGCCTCGAGGCCCGCGATGAACGACAGCACGGCCGCGACGGCGCCGATCAGGCAGCCGGCGGTCTTGGCGGCGTTGTCGGCCTTAATCAGCAGAACCGAGGCGAGCGCACCGATGCACGAGACGGCAAGCGATGCGATAAACAGCGTCATGCTATCCATTGTTTACGCTCCCTTCTGCTTTCTCGGACAGACCCTGGGCCACAGCGGTAACGTCGACGACCGGACCGTTTTCGATCGAGCGCAGGCGCTTGGCCTCGTCGAGCTCGCGATCGGCCGCGCCGCCCATGACGGTCAGCGCCTTGGTGGGGCACGCCGCCACACAATGCGGACCGTCCGGATCGAAGGCGCACAGGTCGCACTTAACAGCGCAGGTGTACTGGCCGGGAGCCCACGTAAGCAGGCTGCTCAGGGACTTAGGATACGAAGGCGTCGGGTCGCACATGCCTGCGACACCGGCGATAGACGTGCCATCGGGATGGATGGCTCCGAAGGGGCACGCGATGGCGCACAGCCTGCACCCGATGCACTCCTGCTCCTTGACGTGGATGCGATCGCCATCGTGCTCGATGGCATTCACCGGGCAGACCTCGGCGCAGGGGGCACCCTCGCAATGGTGGCAGGCAAGGGCGGCCGAAATCCCGCCGGTCTTCACGAGCGCCAGGCGCGGCGTATCCTGAAGACCCTGCATCCGGTGGGCGTCGGCACAGGCGGACTGGCATGTTCCGCAGCCGATGCACCTCTCCGGGTTGATGTCGATGAAGCGGTTCATCCCCACTTCCTTTCAAAATAACGGGCCGGGCTCCCGAACGTACGGGACGCCCGGCCCAAAAAGCCAACGAGAACGGGACTACACGATTTGATTCACGTGCGTCTCGTCGTCGAACTTGGCGGCGCCAGGCTCAACGTCCTGGGGAGCGGCGGCGTCCACCAGAGCCTGCTTGAGCTCGGTGTACTGACGCTCGACCTCGCCCTCGGCCCAGACCTGGTCGGCGATAGCGTCGACCTGGCAGGCGGAGAACTTGTCCTCGGGCGTATGCGAGACCGGGTCGACCTTGTGCATGGTCAGCTCGTTGCACTTGCCGATCCACCACTGGTAGGTCATATAGACCGTGCCCTTGTTGATGCGGTCGCTCACGTCGGCGCGGCTGTATACCTGGCCGCGGCGGCTGTGGATCGAGACGATGTCGCCATTCTTGATGCCGCGTGCCTGGGCGTCCGCGGGATTCATGCGGACAAAGCCGGGCTCGTCGGCGAGCAGCGCCAGCGTCTTGCAGTTGCCGGTCATCGAGCGGCAGCTGTAGTGGCCGACCTCGCGGACGGTGCACAGGATGAGCGGGTACTCATCGTCGGGAAGCTCGGAGGGTGCCTCCCAGTCGTGCGCCATCAGGTTGGCGCGGCCGTCCTTGGTGGTGAACTTGCCACCAGCGAACATGTCGGGCGTACCGTGGTCGTTCACATCGGTGCTCTTGACGGGCCACTGGGCGTAACCGCCCTCGGGAGCCATCTTCTCGTAGGTCGCGCCCACAAAGTTGGGGCACAGGCTAATGCACTCGTTCCAGATCTGCTCGGTGTTGTCGTAGTGCATGGGGTAACCCATACGCGTAGACAGGTCCGCGAAGATCTCCCAGTCGTGGCGGCACTCGCCCTTGGGCGGAACAGCCGCGTCAAAGTGCTGGAAGCTACGGTCGGATGCGGTAAAGACACCCTCGTGCTCGCCCCAAGAGGTGGCGGGCAGGATGACGTCGGCGAGCATGGTCGTCTGCGTCATAAAGATGTCCTGGCAAATGAACAGATCCAGCTCGGAGAGCGTCTTGCGCATACCGGCCGAATCGGGCTCGGTCTGCACCGGGTCCTCGCCGTAGTTGTAGAAGCAGTGCACCTTGCCCTCGTCGACCAGGTGGCCCAGGTCGGTGAGCTTGTAGCCCTCCTCGAGCGGGAGCTTTTCCTCGGGCACGCCCCAAGCCTTGGCAAACTTGGCACGCACTGCCGGGTCGGTGACTTTTTGGTAGCCAGGGTACAGGTTGGGCAGCATGCCCATATCGCAGGAGCCCTGGACGTTATTCTGGCCACGCACGGGCGCGAGGCCGGAATTGGGTTTGCCGATCTGGCCGGCAACGCAGGCGATGGAGGCGATGGTGTGCACCGTCTTCAGGTTCTGCTTCTGCTGGCATACGCCCATGCCCCAGCCAATGATGGCGGAGGGCTTCGCCGTGGCGTACATCTCGGCAGCTTGGTGGATCAGCGCGGGCTCGACACCCGTGATGTCCTGTACGGATTCGGGAGTGTAGTTCTTGATGGTCTCCCACCACTCGTCAAAGCCGTTCGTGTGCTCGGCGACGAATTCCTTGTCGTAGAGGCCATCGTTGACCAAGCAGTTGGCAAAGGCGTTGAGGAACGCGACATTGCAACCATTCTTGATCGGAAGGTAGAGATCGGCGATACGCGCGGTTTCGATATGGCGCGGATCGGCGACGATGATCTTGCAACCCTTTTCTTTGGCTCGCACGATACGCCTTGCGACGATGGGGTGCGAATCGGCAGGGTTATAGCCGAAGAGGAAAATGCAGCCCGCATCCTCCATACCGGGGATGGAGCATGACATGCAACCTGAACCAACCGTGTCCATCAGACCGAGGACAGTAGGGCCGTGTCAAGTACGGGCGCAGTTGTCCACGCTGTGGGTGCCGATGCACGCACGCGTAAACTTCTGCATGACGTAGTTCGCCTCATTGCCGCCGCCTCGCGAAGAGCCGGTGGTCATGACAGCGTTAGGACCATATTCGTCAATTATGGCCTGCATCTTAGATGCGGTGAAATCCAGTGCCTCGTCCCAGCTTACGCGCTCAAGATCCGCGCCCTTAGTGCGGCGGATCATCGGGTGCAGTACGCGAGGAGTCAAGATCTTGGTGTCGTTGATGAAGTCGTAGCCGCTCATGCCCTTAAGGCACAGCTCGCCCTGATTGGTGATGCCGTTGAGCGGTTCGGTGCCCACGACCTGGCCGTTTTGGACCAAGAGGTTAAACTGGCAACCGGCGCCGCAGTACGGGCAGATCACTTTATGCTTCTCCATGACACCCTCCTTCCTTTATCTGCTACCGAATGCTCGGTACTTATTTGACAATCATTGGGCCTGTCGCCCCAACACTTACGCCTCGTTTTCGATGGTGGCGCGGGCACGCTCGGCAGTCAGTTCTGCCAGGCGTTCCTCGTCTACCAAGGTGAGGCCCTTGGTCGGGCACGCCTCGGCACACGCCGGACCGTCGGGACGGTCCACGCACAGGTCGCACTTGAGCACGAAGCTCTTAGTCTGCGAACCCACGCGCACGTCGCCCATCAAGACGGGGACCTGCGTGGTCGCCACGCTCACGGCGCCAAAGGGGCATGCCATGACGCAGCTCTTGCAGCCGATGCAGTTGTCCTCGTTGACGCCGATGCGATGGTTCTTTGGATCAAAGAACAAGGCGCCCGTGGGGCAGGCCTTGGCGCATGGAGCGTCCTCGCAGTGATGGCAAGCCACCGGTGCGGAGATCTCGTAGGTGCGCGTCACACGCAAGCGAGGTGCGGCGATGTTGCCGGGAATGTCGTGCGCCTCGATGCACGCCGCCATACAGGTTTGGCACCCAATGCAGCGCGAAGAATCGGCTACGACTCGTTTATTGCCCATGTTGTTCACTCCCTCCTGAATCCCATGCCGGAGAGACCCTGTCGACGTTGCCCCGGACCGCCCGTGGTCCGGCATCGGCGTATCGAGCGCATGCGGCGAAACAGGCACTCGGTAGAATTTCTCCAACGGTATACAGGTTAAATATACGCAGTTGCAGGTGGCAAACTTGAGCATAGGCCCTGCAATACGGGTGTATTGCAGGGGTTTTGGCAGGTTGGAATTATTCTCTAGAAGCTATAAAGGTGAGTGTAATACATGCGTACATCCAAGGGAGATTTCACGCTCGTTTATAAAGGACGTAATACGTTTGTGATAAATTTCGCGCTCATTAACTTGAGTGCAATAAAGTAGTGGTTATAAGATTAGCTATTAATATCCGATGCTGTATTTGACCATTCATATTGCACGCTCATTAAGGGGGGCCAGTGATGTCATCGACTCAAAAAAGAGCCATCCTGCAGGTGCGCATTCGCGAGGAAGACAAGCAGCATGCCGAGCATCTCTACGACGCCATGGGCACATCGCTCGCCGAAGCCGTCCGCCTATTTGTCGCGCAAAGCATTTTGATGCGCAAGCTTCCCTTTCAGCCAGTTTCCGTGCGCTCAAAGGACGGCACCGCCGCCTATGGATCGCTCAAAGCATATGGTGACCCCAATCGCCGCTCCGAGGAGCGCAATGCCTGGATTGAATACCTTGCTACAGAAAGCGACGATTCGATTTTGGGCCCCGAGGAAGTAGATATCCATGAGTAGCACCATCATCGACGAGACCGTCATCCTGCGCTACCTGCTTGACGACGACGAAGTTCTGTCCCCGCGCGCCGCCAAGGTCATCGCCACGCGCACCGCTCGCGTCTACCCCGAAATCATCACGCGTGTCGTGGTCACGCTGCGCGACGTCTATAAGGTTCCCCGCGTTGAGATTGCTACGGCCATGAGAAGGCTGCTCGATGACGTCATGGTCGACGAGCCCACCGTTGTCGCCCTTGCCATCAAACTCTTTGGCAAGACTCATATGGACTTTACCGACTGTCTGCTTGCCGCCCGTACCGCCATCTACAACGATGATGTCGTGAGCTTTGGCAAGCCCATCATCCAAGGCATGATCGATTACCGCCGCCAGCGCCAAACCGCTGCCGACGCCCGCGGCCACAGTACCGACGCCGCCATCGACAAGCTCCGCCACCGCCCCCGCAGCTAACCGACAGACAACGGCATCGCCCGCCCCTCAGCCCCATCCCCTCCTAAGTTGCGGTGAAATAGTTCCTGGATTTAGGCTTATTCGAGCTTTTCAGGAACTATTTCACCGCAACTTTCTGTAAGGGTGGTTTTAAGTGCCGCCGAGGGGCACTAATCAACCGTTTGCCGATATGTTTAGCTCTGACTCATGACTCTGACCTGCCCCGTCAAGCTTTTGGTCAGTTCATGGCAAGGTCTGGCGGACCAAATATGGGATAGCGCAGTGTCATTCACTCCCCCTCGAGACCATGGGGTCGAAAATGAGTCATGATAAACGCTGTTCCAAACCGCAAGTAGAGCTGTTCTTCCGGTTATTCGAGGCCCATGATGGCGGGCACCTGTTTGTAGCTACCAAAAAATGGGACGAACGCTGTGCCTACGCGCTCATGCAAAAAGAGATGATTATTCGACTCTACAACCATGTCTACGCTGATCCCGCATATTGGAATGACCTCGGCGTCGAAGATCGCATCTTTCAATTGGCATCCGCTATTGCGGTCGTTGAACCGGATGCCGTGTTTTGTGGAGCGACGGCGGCACTGCTCTATGGCATCGGTTCTGCATATTCGCTTCTCGACAAGGTGCAAGTGTTGCTGCCGCGTTCCACCAGACGCGATATGTACGAATTCGTTGAATACCGACGTTGGCGGCCGGGCAACGTATGGCAGCTCGGCCCGTTTACGTTAACGGATCCATATCGCACGGTGGTCGACATCACCCGAACGAGCGCTTTTCGATATGCACTAGGCTATGTCGACGGGTTGGCTCGTGAATACGGTGTCGAGCGTGAAGAATTGCTTGCATATGCACAAGCGAACTGCCGCGGACTGCACGGCATCGCGCGCGCATTTGACGTTTTTGAACACATGGATGGCAGATCGGATAACGGTGGAGAATCCGAAGCACGGGCGGCAATGATTATGGCGGGAGTTGCCGCTCCCGAACTTCAGGTTGAAATCACTCGACCGGGAAACGCCGGCTATTATTTGGCAGATTACGGCTGGCAGATGCCAAACGGCTCTTGGATGCTGGCTGAGCTGCATGGACTAGGCAAGTTTGAGGACGATGCCCAAAATGATCCGGAACATACTGCGGCAAAAACCTATCGAGCTGCCCTCATGCGCGATGCGAACCTGCGTGCCATGGGCCACAACGTCATCCATTTCAAGCTCTCAGACACCTACGATGTCAAAGCGTTCGGCTCCATGATGCGCGGCTACGGTATACCAACCACAAAACCCTACGCAGACTCCTGACCGGCTGCCCTCATCTTCTCGGCAACAGAACCCATCATCGACCCAACCCGCTCGGCTTCAATAAGTTGCGGTGAAATAGTTCCTGGATAACAGCTATTGCGGCTAATCCAGGAACTATTTCACCGCAACTTAGGTGGGGATGTGGGGTCCCGGCATGTATATGAAAATGGCTCTGGTCCCAAAAGGAATCAGAGCCATTCATCTATCTTGTGGAGCGGGCGACGGGAATCGAACCCGCGTCATCAGCTTGGAAGGCTGGGGTTCTACCATTGAACTACGCCCGCAAGATATGGTCGGGACGACAGGATTTGAACCTGCGACATCCTGCTCCCAAAGCAGGCGCGCTACCAAACTGCGCCACGTCCCGAAGGTGTTGAGCAGCTAAGGTCTAAACCTTGCGTGTCCCAAAGCGAAGGAAATTATAGGGGAGACCCCCCGCCTGTGCAAGCGCAGAAACCCTAGCTCCTCGAATGTGCAACAAAACCTTGATTATCAACCTTATCCGAACACCTCCCACATTCATCCGTACATGTACGGA
>CAJMRJ010000072.1:0-7530 GCA_905215865.1 uncultured bacterium
GCGCTACGCTCGTGGCGGCAGCTGCGGCGCCGGCGATGATCTGGGGAATGGAAATGTCGTCAAACAGGCCCTTTTTGGGCGCGATGGCCATGGTCTGTCCGATGGAATGGTTCTCGTGCACGCCGTTGTTGAGCGATGCCGGCGTCATGACGCGCGTGCGTGGCGCGTCGGTGTACTTGGTTGTCATACGGGGTCCTCCCGGTGTAAATCTGCTTCGTTTCGTGTAGCCATCAGGGTACCCACCAGATGTGAATCGTACGTGACATTTAACAGATACCATCAACTCATCAATAGCTCACCAAGTTGGTGGGATGCGGTTACACCCGGCGGTTGAACTACAATAGGGCTTGCTAATTGTTGTGAATGGCGTTTACGCACGGGAGCATTCTTATGAATCTTCACCTTTCTCAGTCTGATGGCTTTTTGCGTGTGGCGGCGGCCTCGCCCAAGATGCGTGTGGCCGATGTCGAGGGCAATGCCGAGGTGGCGCTGGCGGCTGTTCGCGAGGCTACCGAGCGTGGCGTTCGCGCGCTGGTACTGCCCGAGCTTAACCTGACCGGCTATACCGCGGCCGATCTGTTCCATAACCGCACGCTGCTGCATGCCTGCGAAGCAGCGCTGGTGCACATCCTCGATGAAACCCGTGAGCTGCCGATCGTCTTTACCGTTGGCTTACCCGTTGCGGTGGCTGAAAACATCTACAACTGCGCCGCCGTGTGCTGTGCGGGTGAGCTTTTGGGTCTTACGGCTAAGAAGTATCTGCCCAACTATGGCGAGTTCTATGAGCGTCGCTGGTTTGCTCCGTCGCCTGCGGATCCCGTGTGGGTTGAATTTGCCGGTCAGGGTCCGGTTCCGCTGGGTTCGGGGCTTGTCTACCGCTGCTGTGATGAGGGTGCCGAGGATATGGTGCTGGGCGTTGAGGTTTGCGAGGACCTGTGGGTACCGGCGCCGCCTTCGACCGAGATGGCGCTTGCCGGTGCGACGGTGATCCTCAATCCGTCGGCTTCGGACGAGATTATCGGTAAGGCGGATTACCGCCGCAGCCTCATTTCCAACCAGAGCGCGCGCCTGTATTGCGCCTATGCCTACGCGGACGCGAGCGAGGGCGAGTCCACGACCGACATGGTCTTTGCGGGCGAGAACCTCGTCTACGAAAACGGCTCCAAGCTCGCCGCGACCAAACTGCTTACCTGCGATATGGCCATCGCCGACGTTGACCTTGACCGCCTGGTTGCTGAGCGCCGTCGCTCGACGACATGGACGCGCGCGGACGATGCGCCGGAGGCCGTGACCGTCGAGTTCTCGTTTGAGGGCTCGCTCGCCGAAGAGCCTGTCCTGCGCGATGCGCTCGGCATAGACCGTGTCTTCCCCCGCGCGCCCTTCGTGCCTGCCGACCATGGTGACCTGGCTGAGCGCTGCGAGACCATCCTCGACCTGCAGACCGCGGGCCTCAAGACCCGCCTTGCCCATACGGGCACCAAGGCGGCCGTTATCGGCCTTTCGGGCGGTCTCGATTCCACGCTGGCGCTGCTTGTGACCGTGCGTGCCTTCGATGCGCTGGGGCTGCCGCGCACTGGTATCACAGCCGTGTCCATGCCCGGCTTCGGCACGACGCATCGCACCAAGTCGAATGCCGAGTCGCTCGCTCGCGACCTGGGTGTGAGCTTCCGCGAGGTTTCGATCCACGCGGCTGTGGAGCAGCACTTCAAGGACATTGAGCATGATCCGGCCGTGCAGGACGTGACCTACGAGAACAGCCAGGCGCGCGAGCGTACGCAGATTCTGATGGATCTGGCCAACCAGGCTGGCGGTTTTGTCATTGGCACGGGCGACCTCAGTGAGCTGGCGCTCGGCTGGGCTACCTATAACGGCGACCACATGAGCATGTACGCCGTCAACGCGAGCGTGCCCAAGACGCTTGTGCGCCATCTGGTACGCTATGCCGCCGATGTCTTTGGCGGGCGCATTGCCGAGGTCTTGCTCGATATCCTCGATACGCCGGTGTCCCCCGAGCTTCTGCCGCCCACGGGCGACGGCGAGATTGCGCAGAAGACCGAGGATTTGGTGGGCCCGTACGAGCTGCACGACTACTTCCTCTACTACCTGCTGCGTTTTGGCTTTGAGCCGGGCAAGATCTACCGCATGGCGCTCAAGAGCTTCGAGGGCGTCTACGACGCCAAGACCGTCCACACGTGGCTACGTACGTTCTACCGTCGCTTCTTTGCCCAGCAGTTTAAGCGCAGCTGCCTGCCCGATGGTCCCAAGGTGGGCTCGGTGACGCTCAGCCCGCGCGGCGATTGGCGCATGCCGAGTGACGCCAGCTCGCGTCTGTGGCTTGCGCAGATCGACGCGCTCAATCCAGTTGACTAAGGTTGGCTAAATTGAACCAATACGGGGGTTGCAAGCGTTACACTTTTACAATCTGATGGCCCGTATCGCGCGGCGCTCTTGTCGGAGCGCCGCTTTTTTATATCGAAAGGTGGCACCATGCAGGCATCGCAGCGTCTCGACCGCTTTGGCGCGGAGGTCTTCGCCTCGCTCAACAACAAGCTTCTCGCGCTGAAGGCTCAGGGCAAGACCATTTACAACATGAGCGTGGGCACGCCCGACTTTAAGCCGTACGACCACGTGGTCGAGGCGCTCACGCAGGCAGCCCAAGATCCCGAGATGTGGAAGTATGCCCTGCGCGACCTGCCCGAACTCAAGCAGTCCGTGTGCGATTACTACGAGCGTCGCTTTGGTGTCTCCGGCATTACGCCGTCCATGGTGCAGTCGTGCAACGGCACGCAGGAGGGTGTGGGCCATTTGGGCCTGGCCCTGCTCGATCCGGGCGATACTATTTTGGTTCCCGATCCGTGCTACCCGGTCTTCGAGGCGGGTGCCAAGATCGCCGATGCCAAGCTCGAATACTATCCGTTGGTTGCCGAGCATAATTACCTGCCCTATGTGGCGGGTATCGATCCCGAGGTGGCCGATCGTGCCAAGTATATGATCGTGTCGCTGCCCGCCAACCCGGTCGGCTCGGTGGGCACGCCCGAGGTCTACGAGGAGATCATCACTTTCGCCCGCGAGCACGACCTGCTCATCGTTCATGACAACGCGTACTCCGACATCGTGTTCGACGGCGAGCCCGGCGGCAGCTTCTTGCAGTATCCCGGTGCGCTTGAGGTGGGCGTGGAGTTCTTCTCGCTTTCCAAGTCGTTTAACGTCACCGGTGCCCGCATCGGCTTTTTGGTCGGCCGCGAGGACGTGGTCTCTGCCTTTGCCAAGCTGCGCGGCCAGATCGACTTCGGTATGTTCTTCCCGATCCAGAAGGCTGCCATCGCCTGCCTGAACGGTCCGCGCGATGAGGTCGAGGCGCAGCGTCTGAAGTACCAGGAGCGCCGCGATGCCCTGTGCGACGGTCTTGAGGGCCTGGGCTGGGAACGTCCCAATGCGCATGGCTCTATGTTTGTGTGGGCCAAGCTTCCCGGTGGTCGCACCGATTCTATGGCGTTTTGCGAGGAGCTTATGGAGAAGGCCGGCGTTGTGGTGACGCCGGGCGCGAGCTTTGGCCCTTCGGGCGAGGGGCACGTGCGTATGGCACTGGTCTTACCGCCCGACCAGATCGCTTTGGCTGTCGAGGCCATTCGCGAGGCGGGCCTGTATTAGAAACCTATTTCGACTCGTCAATAGCTCGAAACCGATTTCGTGCAGTTATTTTACGAATTCTGCAAACAATTTCGGTAAACGGTCGATTTTTGGCTGCGAATAGGAGCATAATCAAAGTCCCGATTGGATGTATTGGGATTACGACAAGCCGCTCGGGTCGTTCCCGGGCGGCTTGTTTGTGGAGAGAGATGGGAGTTTCTAATGGTTAACGAGAAGAAGGTCGCTATTGTCGGCTGCGGTTTCGTCGGTTCGTCTTCGGCGTTCGCACTGATGCAGAGTGGTCTGTTCTCCGAGATGGTCCTCATCGACGTGGACAAGAACCGTGCCGAGGGTGAGGCCCTGGATATCGCGCATGGCATGACGTTTGCCGAGCCGATGAAGATCTACGCCGGCGATTATTCCGATGTCGCCGACGCCGCTATGATCGTCGTCACCGCTGGCGCTGCCCAGAAGCCCGGTGAGACCCGCCTGGACCTGGTCAACAAGAACGTCAACATCTTTAAGTCCATTATCCCCGAGATTAAGAAGTCCGGCTTCGACGGCATTCTGCTCATCGTTTCCAACCCGGTCGACGTTCTGACCTACGCCGCCATCAAGATGTCCGGCCTGCCCGAGGGTCACGTCATCGGCTCCGGCACCGTGCTCGACACCGGCCGTCTGCAGCAGATGCTCGGCGCTCACGTCGAGGTCGATCCGCGCGACGTTCAGGCCTACGTCATGGGTGAGCACGGTGACTCCGAGTTTGTCGCTTGGTCCAGCGCTCAGGTTGCCGGCGTTCCGCTGAACACCTTCTGTGAGCTTCACGGCCATCTGGAGCATGAGGCTGCCGAGAAGCGCATCGCCGAGGACGTCAAGAACTCCGCCTACACCATCATCGAGAAGAAGCACGCCACCTACTATGGCGTCGCCATGGCCGTCAAGCGCATCTGCACCGCCGTTATGCGCGATGAGCAGACCGTTTTGCCTGTCTCCTCGCTCATGGTGGGCGAGTATGGCCTGTCCGATCTTGCCATCTCCATGCCGACCGTCGTTGGCCGCGACGGCGTTGTCTGCCGCGTCCCCGTGCCGCTGAACGACGACGAGCAGCATGAGCTCACCGTCTCCGCCAAGGCCCTCAAGGACATCATCGACAGCGTCGATTTTTCCTGCTAAATCAAGCTCGCTAGAGCGAAAAGCTACAATGAAGGCGTCCGGGCCCACACGGTCCGGGCGCCTTTTTGGTGCAAAGTAGCCTGACCCCAATGCACCATAGTTGATGGGAGGGCCATGCCGGATTCGCCTAATTTTTTGACCTATGCCCAGACGGCGTTTGATCCGTTTGAGGAGCGGCCGTTCTGCGCGGTGGATAGCCTCGTCTTTGCGTGGTTGTCCTATTTGCGTTTGCCGGGTGATATGTCGGAGCTGACGAACTGGCAGGGCCTAGACGTACGCGAGCTGCTGCGTGCCGAGTGCTACCGGGACATGATTGACGACTTGTGGGACCCGGAGGGGAGCAGGGCCTTGTTGGAGGCCGTGGCAGCAAGTCCTCGCTACCGTGGCGTGCACGTTTGCGGCTATCGTGCTGTGAGCGATATGGTGGCGACGGAGCAGTTTGCAGCCATGGCGTTCCGGTTTCCGGCAGGGTTTAGCTATCTTTCCTTCCGGGGGACCGACAGCACGATTGTGGGCTGGAAAGAGGACTTTAACATGGCGTTCCGGCGTCCTGTGCCGGCCCAGGAATCCGCGGCGCGTTATGTGGACGAGGCGGCGGATGCGATCGACGGGCCGCTTTTGTGCGGAGGTCATTCCAAGGGTGGAAACCTTGCGGTGTACGGTGCGGCGATGTGCTCCGATGTCGCCCGTGAGCGAATCGAACGGGCGTATTCCCATGATGGTCCAGGGTTCGTCGAGGAGTTTCTGAACGGCAACGCCTTTGCCGATCTTTCCGGTCGAATCGACAAGACGCTACCTCGGTCGTCGATCTTCGGCATGATGTTCGAGACACAAGAGGACTATGCCATCGTTGAGAGCACCGAGTTCAGCCTGCTGCAGCACAATCCCTTTAGCTGGGTGGTTGATGGTTGCGACTTCGTATACTGTGAGCGCCTGTCCGCCGGTGCTCGATACGTTGATGGCTCCATTCGCGAGATGCTGCTTGCAGTGTCACCTAGCGAGCGCGAGCGTTTTGTAGATGCGTTGTTCTCCGTGTTTGAGGCAACGGGTGCTGAGCGGTTTGCGGATATCGCTGGGAATCTGCGCGAGAGCCTGCCCGTGATGCTCCAGGCTGCGCAAGGCTTTGACAAAGATACGCGACGCTTTATCTCGCAGACCATCGTGGCAATCCTTAAATGCGCACTGTTGCCCAAACGACCCCAGATCGACGTGCCCGCTGCCGGCAAGAGTTTGGCAGAACAGCTCGAGGCTTGGCAGTCCGAGCTCCTGCGCTAGCCATTGATACAAAGCAACCTGTCCCCGATGCGCCAATCTTCGATGCGCCTGGGGCGGGCTCGACCGCTATACTGGTTCGTGCCGAAATCGATCTAGAACGGAATGCCGTATATGAAAATCAATCACGCGATTCTGCATATCCTGGACTTTGACTCTGCCGTCAACGTCATGAGCCAGCGAGAGCTCGATATCGAGAGCCGTACCGTGCGCAACTTCGTGACCACGCATCTGCGCCGCGCACGCACCTCGGCCGACAATAAACGCGCCACGTTTGCCGAGAACTCCGCATTCGGCGGCGAGCTCAAGGGCTATTTCTTTGGTGAGCGTGAGTTCGTGGACCTGTCTCAGCAGATTGCGGAGTTCATCTCTTCCGAACTTACCAAGGCCGAGAAAGCCGAGTCCACTGACGTGCTTGTGGCGGACTTTGATGACGATGAGGATGCCCGCTGGTTTGCCGTGATGCTGCTGGGCTCCAAGCAGGCTTTTATGCACGAGGTAGGTCGCGAAGAGGGCGAGGTGCGCAACGACATTGCGCGCCACTACGCCATTCTGCCGAATCCCTCGCAAAAGGTGCCGAGCTATGCAATCGTGCGTGCAAGCACCATGGAGATCGGCTATGTGGACAAGAAACGCAAGATCGCCGGCGAGGACCGTATGCTTATCCCCGATGGCCTGCTGCAGTGCGACACGGGCGTATCGGGCAAGGAGGTCATCGACACCGTGACGCGTGTGGTCGAGGAAGTCGCCGAGGAGCACGGTGCCAATACGGCCGTAGCGCTCGCCAAGGTTAAGGCTGCTGTTGCCGAGAAGGTCGAGGATGACGAGGAGCTGCCGCCTTGGGATATCGTCGACGAGGTCTTTGAGGACGAGCCGGTCATCAAGGAGAGCGTGCGCGCGGCACTGACCGAGGAGAAGGTGCCTGAGCGTGTGCCCGTGGAGCGCAAGCAGGTCGAACGCGCGGCGGTGCGCAATCATAAGATCCGTACCGACACGGGTATCGAGATCAGCTTCCCGGCCGAGATGGGTTCCAACTCCGAGTACATCGAGTTCGTCAATGAGCCTAACGGCCTCATCTCCATCGAGCTCAAAAATATCGGTAGCATCGAGAATCGATAAGTTGCGTTGCGCCTACAGCGAGAAAGCAAAGGCCGAAGCCCTTCGGGACTTCGGCCTTTTTTGTTTTCGGCTTGGTTGCTGACATTACCCCGCAGGTTGAGCACACGTCAGCGAAAACGCCCCTAGGCGAGCAAGGTGACGCGAAAGAGGAGGGCATTGACCTTCTGGTCATGCCCGACGATTGAACGTCAGATTGCCGCTTAGGGGCGTTTGCAGCGTCGGGTCGTTACGGCGTTTGGTAAAACGCCGTAACTATTAAAGCTGGCGCAGGCCCTCTTCCAGGCCGGTCTTGCTGTCGGTCTTCTCGTCGCGCATCTTGATGACGCGGGCGGGGAC
>CAJMRJ010000073.1:0-7480 GCA_905215865.1 uncultured bacterium
GATGATGTTGCCGGCGTTCTTCGCACGGGTGAAGCCGGTCTCAACCATCGCAAAGCCGGCCTGCATGAAGAATACCAGCGCCGCTGCGACGAGCGTCCAGCCTACGTCTACCGACGTAGCGAGATCCAAGATGTCCATTTAATACAACCCCCTAAAAAAATATGGCGTGTATCTCCCCTGCTCCCGAAGGAACAAGGGGAAATACACGCCATTGTGTATAGAAAAATATTTTCTAACGAATGTAACTGCTGCTCTTATACGTAGAACAGGATGTCAGAGTAGGTCGGGAACGGCCAGAACTTCTTGCCTACCAGACCCTCCAGCTTGTCGGCCGGTGCACGGACTTCATCCATCGCGGAGATGACAACATCGTGGTAGTAATGTGCTGCCTTTTCGTTGTCGTCGGTCGGAACGGCTGCAACAGCCTCGTCGAGCGCTGCGCTCTTGGTGTACAGCTCCTCGGTCAGCTCGGAAACCTTGCTCAGCAGGCCGGCCTCCATGCCGCCGGATACGCCTGCTGCCTTCTTGGCATTGACGGTGCCTGCCAGCTCGTTTTCAAATGCGATGCACGCCGGAGTGATCTCCTCGCGTACCATATCGCTCATGGTCATAGCCTCGATGTGCAGGATCTTGTTGTACTCCTCGAGCTGGGTCTCCATACGGGAGTTGATCTCAGCCGCCGTGTAAACGTTGTGCTTTGCGAACAGGTCGAGGTTCTTCTGGTCGACATAGTGCGGGAATGCGTCTGCCGCGCTCTTGAGGTTGAGCAGGCCGCGCTTCTCTGCCTCGACGACCCAGGACTCGTCATAGCCGTTGCCGTTGAAGATGATGCGCTTGTGCGCCGTGATCTCGCGCTTGATGAGCGCCAGCGCCTCGTCATAGCGACCCTGCGCCGCGAGCTTCAGATAGCCCTGAACGGCAACGTGAGCGGGGCAAGCCGTCTTGCAAGGCGCGGTGCCGGACTCGTGCGTCTCGATACGGTTATCGTTGCGGTAGTTGGGCGACCACTTGGTGTGGTCCCACTTGGTGGCATCGGGCAGCTCCTGGCGCGGATACTCGGGCACCTGTCCGCCCGCCTTTTTGCTGCAGAGCTTCTGGCCGAGCTTGGCGGCACCGGCCGGACACACCTCAACGCAGCGACCACAGGCCACGCACTTATCCTTCTCGACCTTGGCGACATAGGCCGAGCGCGACAGGTTGGGCGTGTTGAACAGCTGCGAGGTGCGCAGGGCGTAGCACACGTTGACGTTGCAGTTGCAGATAGCGAAGATCTTGTTCTCGCCGTCGATGTTGGTGATCTGGTGCACAAAGCCGTTGTCCTCGGCCTGGCGCAGGATGTCGTAGACCTCGTCGCGCGTCACGTAATGGCCGCGGTCGGTCTCGACCACGTAGTCGGCCATATCGCCCACGGCGATGCACCAATCGGCGGGGTCGTCGGCGCAGCCCTCCCCCATCACGCGACGGCTCGCGCGGCAGCTGCAGGTGCTGGCGGCATACTTACCCTCGTATTTGTCGAGCCAGTGCTCGATATGCTCGATCGGCACCGAGGTGCTCGCGGCGTCAATGGCCTTCTCGACCGGAATGACATGCATGCCGATGCCGGCACCACCGGGCGGCACCATCGGCGTGGCCTTGGACAGCGGTCCCTTAGACGCCTGCTCAAAGAACTTAGCATAGACCGGATGCTCCTCGAGCTGGCTCACGCGCATGTTGAGGAACTCGGCGGAACCCGGCACCAGCATGGGCAGCACCCATTGCTTGGCGCGCTCGGGATTTTCCCAGTTGTACTCAAGCAGGCCCGTGTAGCTCATGTCGTCGAGCATCTTCTCGATATCGGCCTCGGGCATGCCGGTGAGCTTGACCATCTCGGGCAGCGTATAGGGACGGCGCATCTTCATCTTGCAGAGCACTTCGGCCTGCTCGTCGGTTGCGGCCTCGGCAAACGACCAGTACTCGTAGCCCAGCAGCTCGTCGCGGTGCAACAGACGGTTGGTGCAGTGCTCGCACAGTTTGACGATGGCCTCGCGCGGATGCTCCGGCAGCGGCGGCACAAACTCCGCACCGATATCGGGCTCGGTGTAGCTAATCCCCGGTCCGTTGAGAATCATAGTCGTCCCTTCTCTTGCCGCAGCCTGGCAGGCACGCAGCGCCCCTCTTTTTACGGGCTCGACATGCCCCCACGCCGTTCACCCGTTATTGTTGACATTGTGTCAAAAACAGTATTGACGAACCGTCAACAATATTCAAGACTGTTAGGCGAACGGTCAGGCTCAAACGGATGAAAGGCGGCAAGCACATGAGCAGTAACGCAGCGAACACCTCTGTGGCCGACGCCGTCCCCGCGCCCGACAGCACGGCAAAGCGCTTGACGGGCGACGAACGCCGTCGCGAGATCCTCGATGCCGTGCGCACCGTAAGCTCCGAGTTGGGCGTGTCTCACCTATCGGTATCGGCCGTGACCAAACGAGCCGGCTGCACGCGTTCATTGTTCTACCACTACTTTGCCGACATGGACGCCGCCGTCACCGCTGTTATGGACGAGGCGATCGACGGCTTTATCTCCGAGCTCGAGCAGTGGAATGCCAACCGCACCGTCGGCGATATCGAGGGCGCGCTCGACACTGTCGCGCCGCTCTTTAAGCGTCTGGTCGCCAGCGGCCACGAACTGCCGCACACTCTGACCTCCAACAGCGGCGCACTCTACGGCGGCTTTCTGCACAACGTGGTTCAGCGCGTGGCGCAGTATATCTGCGACACCACCGTGGTGGACTTTGTCGCCCATCACGAGCTACGCATCGACCATGTCTACGAGACGTTCTACACCCTCATCATGGGTCTTTTGATGTATATCCGCACGCACCCCGATGTGCCCGACGAGACGGTCAAGGAAATCATCGCCTCGACACTCCACATCGAGGGCTATACCGCCAAGTATCCGGAGCGCATGCCCCAGAACTGACGACATTTGGCCAAACTGCCCGCGATCAGAAGAGGGGCCGCGGGCGTGTGAAAGGAGAGCAGCATGCTGTTCGATGTTTGGGGTAGCGATACCCTTATCCACTGGGCCGGCTGGGCCATGGTCTTTATTGGCCTCATCGTGCTCAACGAGGTCGGCCGCCGCACCAAGCTGGGCGCGGCAATCATCTTTGGCGTGGCTCCGCTGGCCATGACCATCTACTGCGTCGCCATCGCCATCGGCGTTTCGCAGGGTGCCGAGTGGGCACTCACCAACCCCACCCATGTGTACCAGAACAGCTGGTTCCACTACGCCAAGGTATACGCGGCGCTGGCCGGTTGCTGGGGCTTCATCGCCATTAAGTACCAGTGGGGAAAGATCGGCAAGGCGCATTGGTTCCGCGCGTGGCCGTTTGTGATCGTCGCCATCAACATCTTGATCGCCGTCGTGTCCGACTTCGAGAGCGCCTATCACTTCTTTGTCCTGGGCCAGTCCACCTGGGTCACCTCCGAGGGCGCCACGCAGCTGGCCGGCTGGAACAACGTGTTCAACGGTATCGCGGGCATCATCAACATCTTCTGCATGACCGGTTGGTGGAGCGTCTACGCCTCCGAGGACAAGACCGACATGCTGTGGCCCGACATGACCTGGGTCTACATCATCGCCTACGATATCTGGAACTTCTGCTACACCTACAACTGCCTGCCCACCCACTCCTGGTTCTGCGGCTTTGCGCTGCTGCTGGCGCCCACCGTCGCCGCCTTTATCTGGAACAAGGGCGGCTGGATTCAGAACCGCGCCTTTACGCTGGCCATTTGGTGCATGTTTGCCCAGGTGTTCCCGTACTTCCAGGAGGAGTCCATCTTTGTGACGCACTCCACGCTCGATCCCGGCGCCGCCACCGCGGTCTCGGTCGCCGCGCTAATCGCCAACATCGCCGCGATCATCTACGTCGCCTACCGTGCCAAGAAGCTCGGCCGCAATCCCTACAAGCAGGATGTCTTTGAGGGCACCAGCGATTGGGAGAAGGCCACTGCCCGCCGCGCCAAGGTTGATTACGCGCACGCCGAGTAACGTGTTTATTCCGTCCACATTTGGATGTAGGCAAACTTAGCCGACGCCGCAATCGCGCGTCATGCGCAGCCCCGGAAAGCGATTCGCCCGCTTTCCGGGGCTTTTTGTTGTTGTACTTCATTCAAAAACATGCGCATATATAAAATCGGATTTCAAATCATGCGGCGGCTCTATGGGGTCCCGTTTTTGGGTACAGTGTTGTCCCGATATTGAGCTTGGGGGATATATGAAAGATGAGACGATGGGCCAAGAGGATGCGGCCCAAGATGCAGAAGCGTGTGCCGAGGCCCTGGAGAGCCTAGACCAGATCGCACTGGCCGAGATTGCGTTTGACGATTCGAGCGTTGATGTGCGGGATGAGCCGGAAATCGAGGTACAGCCCGATGATAAGGATGCGGAAGACGATGGCGCCGCGCCCACCGAAGACGAGGCGGGGCACGAGGAATCCGGGTGCAAGGCCGACGACCAGCCCGAATCCGACACGAGCGAGGAAACCATCTTGCTCGACAGCTTGCCGGCCGAAGATTCGCTGACCCGCGAGCTCCCCGGTCTGGGCTCTGCGCCTGCCGTGGACGAGACCATCGCCATGGGCGATATTCCCCTACCGTCCGTTCCTTCGGCACGCGAAGCCGAGGTTCGTCATCGTAAGATGCCGCCCAAGCGCCGCAACCTGATGGTTGCCGGCGTTGTGGCCGTCGCGCTCGTCGCCGGCGGCGCAGGCTATGCTGCCTGGAACGGATATCAGCAAGAGCAGGCCGCCGCTGTCGCCGCCAGCGCGCACACGATGATGTCGGTGCAGATTGGCGTGCATGCCGTGGGCCTCGACTGCTCAACTGGCTCCAAGATTCCCGTACAGGTGAGCGGGCAGGATTCCGACGGTTCTTCCGTGAGCGAAACGCTCTACGTTGACGAGCATGGTCGCGGCATTAAGTTGCTGCCCGGCGATTACACGCTCTCCATCGCTGGGTCCCCCATCGCAGCCGACGGTACCATTTACACCGTGCCGACCACCAAGGCGCAGGTCACCATTAAGAGCGATGGACAGGATTTGAGTGCCCAGGCCACCTTTAAGCTCAAGGTGCCTTCGGCCGACACGGTGACTGACGACCAGATCGATGCCGCCGCCAAGTATGCCGAGGAAGGCGGCGCGAGCTCTGCCGCCGCGGCAAAGATACTCCAGCAGGCGGCAATTACGCGCCGCGATGCCGCCGTCAACGCCGTAAGCGCAAGCGAGGCACAGTCCGCCCGCGATGCCGACGCTCGACACAAGGCGACGGACCTGTATCAGCTCGATATTCCGGTTGAGTGGTATGGCAAGGTCGCCACCTGGCAAAACGGCAGTACGCTGTGCATTTATCTGGACGGCGACACCAACACACCGCTCGTGACGCTCGTCGCGGTGCGCGACGGCGAGACCTTTACGCCCGACGACGGCGATACGGTTTTGGGCACGGTCAGCCTAGGTAACGGCTACACCGTCTATGCGAGCGGTCCTGTCTATCCGTACGTGATTCCGCAAACCGTTAATGGACGCACGCAGGACCCTGTGTCGGCCTACCCCATGGATACGGCGATTGAGCTTGTCGAGCTCACGACCGGCAACCGCTACACATACAGCCAGATCAAAAACGACCTGATCGGTAAAGACGGCAAGGCCGACGCTGCCACCAAGCTCGAATGCGACTACCTCGCCCAGATTCTGATGCCGAGCATCAAAGCCCAGGACTAGCCGGGCGCATCATGGTGCTCCCCAACCGTGATGAAGGGGCCAGGAGGTCCTGGCCCCACAGATCCGTAGATGATTAGGCAAGGAGCCACTTCCATGCGGGCACAACGTGTACCGCACCGTGCTCGCATGGAATATCGGCCTGCTCATCCATGGTAACGATTGTCGACTCGCCAAGATCGAACTGGGCCATCGAGGCATCAAGCGCGGCAATTTCGCGCTCGCGCGTTTTCTCACTTGCCATATCCACACTCACCTGAATCAGGCTATAAGCCCGCATGAGAAGTGCGTCCCCAGCCACAAAGTCCACCTCATGGCTTTTGCTCTTCTCTTTGATCAGCAGGCGGCAGACCGAGCCGGTCCTCACCGCGGGAGTCCTTCTTCTTAGCGCATTGAACACTGCGGTCTCGAGCCTCTGGCCCTGATCCAATGCTGATGCGGGAGAGAATGCTCCAAACATCGCAGGGTCGACAGCGTAGACCTTAGACGCAGACCGCATGTTATTTGCCAATGAACGCGTGAACTCCGGCACAGAAAATAACAGGTAGGCATCCTCATAATACTCAAGTAAATCGCTGAGCGAATTACGACTGACGGGTATCTGTCTGCTCTTGAACTCGTTGTACACTTTGTTCACTGACAGCTCTCGTCCCGAAGACGCCATACACCGCGTCAAGAACAGCGATGCCAAGCGAGGGTTCTTGACGTCGTAACGCTCAATGACGTCCATAGCGACCGTTCGCGAAGCATATTCCTGTAGCAGCTGAATCGCGTCTGCGGGCGTCTGCTTAAGCGTCGCGATGAATCCCCCTCGTTCAAGATATCCGATCAGATGATGTCGAAGCAGCGCTGCATCGCTTGGGGAAAAGGTCGCATCTGGCTCGAAAACGCTCCCCGTCTTATACCGAACGTATTCCGAAAAACTCAACGGAAAAAGCTCCCGTATAAGAGAACGACCCCTGAACTCGCTCTTAAGCTCTGAGGACAGCATCTTAGAAGAAGATCCCGTCACATAGACGGTCGCTTTCTCCGTATCGACTACACGCCGCAGAAACGCACCCCATTCGGGAATTTCCTGGATCTCGTCAAAGAAAATGTAAGCGCCCTCGGTTCGAGCAGCAGGATACAGCGCATAGAACGTGTCGAGCACGTCCGCCAGCAGCGATGACTCATACGGGCGCAAGCGCTCGTCCTCAAAATTAAAGTAAAGCATCCGGTCAAGCTCGACGCCCCGGCCCTGAAGCCGCTGCATCTCCTGATACAGGCGATACGTCTTTCCACAACGGCGGGCCCCCACAATCACATTTACGATGTTGTCGCGCTTTGGCTCCTGTGGGTTTCCTAGATCAAGGTCTCGCTCAAAGACCTGCGGAACCCCCTGCTGTTCAAAGTCCTTTATTTTCTGGGCGATCAAGTCGTTGAATGCCATGATCCTCCAATCTTGCTCTCTAGCTAATCAAAATTATACTGATTCTTGATTAATTAGAGAGCAAGATTGTGTGTAGCTTGATTAACACTTAAGCAAGTTTTATCACCGTTATTGCTCCGAAGGATATCGAGTGGCTAAGAGGACAACCGAGCTCGAATGCGACTCCCCGAGCAGTCAATTTGGGACGGGGCTTTTATGACTACCCTCCCCCTGTAGAAAAATCCCTAACGCAGTTGCGGTGAAATAGGGACTGTTTTTGCTGTTCAAACCGCAAAACAGTCCCTATTTCACCGCA
>CAJMRJ010000074.1:0-7340 GCA_905215865.1 uncultured bacterium
GGCGGCGGGGCACACCACAAAGTAGAGCGTGGCGAAGGTCACGATGTCAAACAGCGAGCTCACGGGGCCCAGCTCGAGCATAAAGCCCTTGATGGACGCGGCGTCCCAGGCACGCGGGCGGGCAGTCCAGGCGTCATCGACGGTGTCCCACGGCAGCGCGATGCACACGATCTCGTAGACCAGCGACAGCAGTACCAGCTGCAGGGCGCTCATGGGCAAAAACGGCAAGAACAGGCTCGCGACGGTCACGGACAGCACATTGCCAAAGTTGGAGCTCACCGTGGTCTTGAGGTACTTGAGCAGGTTGCCGTAAGTGCGGCGGCCTTCGATGATGCCGCGCTCGAGCACGCCCAGGTCCTTCTGAAGCAAGATGATATCGGCGGATTCCTTGGCAATATCGACGGCCGAATCGACCGAGATACCGCAATCGCTCGCACGCATGGCGGCGGCGTCGTTGATGCCGTCGCCCATAAAGCCCACGGTGTGGCCGAGCAGCTCGCGCATGACGCGCACCAGGCGCGCCTTCTGCAGCGGCGAGAGCTTGGCGAAGAGGTGGGTTTTCTCGGCGCGCTCGGCAAGCTCGGTGTCGTCGAGTGCATCGATCTCGGAGCCCAGCAAGACGTTGCTCGCGTCGATGCCAATCTGCTCGCAGACGGTGGCGGCGACGCGGTCGTTGTCGCCGGTCAGGACCTTGACCGCCACGCCCTTGGCCTCGAGCGTGGCGACGGCGCCCGCGGCACTTGCTTTGGGCGGATCGAGGAAGGCCAAAAAGCCCATCAGCACCATGTCGCACTCGTCGGCGATGCCAAACTCGCCCACGCAGCGCGGATCGGTCTTCTGCGCCACGGCAATCACGCGCAGGCCCTCGGCGTTGAGTCTGGCGACCTGCTTGCGAATCTGGGCGAGCTTATCGTCGGTGAGCGGCTGGGCGATGCCATCGACTTCGACAAAGGAGCAGATTTCGAGCATCTCTTCGGCAGCGCCCTTGGTGACCATCTGGGTTTTGCCTTGGGCGTCGGCTACAACTACGCTCAGGCGACGGCGCGAGAAATCGAAGGGCACCTCGTCGACCTTGGTATAGCGGTCGCGAAGGCTCTGGCCCAGCATGGAATCGGGCACGACGGTCGAGGGCGTTGCATCGGCACGGTCGATTACGGCCAGATCGATAAGGTTTTTGAGGCCGGTCTGGAAGAAGCTGTTCAAAAACGCATGGCGCAGCACGCGCGCGTCCTCGTTGCCGTCGGTGTTGAGGTAGCGCTCGAGCACGATGCGGTCTTCGGTGAGGGTGCCGGTCTTGTCACAGCACAAGACGTCCATCGCGCCGAGGTTTTGAATCGCCGGCAGCTCCTTGACGATAACCTGGCGACGGGCGAGGTCCTTGGCCCCCTGCGACAGGCCCGTGGTCACGATGACGGGAAGCATCTGCGGCGTGATGCCCACGGCCACGCTCGTGGCGAACAGCAGCGCGTCGATGGCGTTGCCCTTGGTGGCGGCGTTGATGGCAAAGACGGCCGGTGCCATAACGAGCATGAGGCGTACGAGCAACATGGAGACGCTCGAGACGCCGCGGTCAAACGCGCTCTTCTCGCCACGCCCGTTGAGCATTTTGGCGATGCTGCCCAGGTAGGTGTCCGAGCCGGTGGCAACGACAAGCGCCATGGCGGTGCCGTTTTGCACGGAGGTGCCGGTAAAGACGATGTTCTTGCAGGCAGAGAGCGGCAGCGGTCTTCTCAACGGCCTCGCTCTCGCCGGTGAGCGCGGACTCGATCACAAACAGGTCGCGCGCGGTGATGATGCGGGCGTCGGCCGGCACCATATCGCCGGCAGAGAGGCGGATTACATCGCCGGGAACGAGCTCGTCGAAGGGGATCTCGAGGCGCTCACCGTCACGCAGGGCGGTGCAAGTGTTGGACACCAGGTCCTTGAGAGCCTCTGCCGCATTGCCGCTGCGGGCTTCCTGGATAAACTTCATGCCGCCCGATACCAGCAGCATGATGCCGATGACGATGACCGTGGAGGGGTCGCGCTGCGGCTCGGGCACGGCGAGCACGTCGATGTAGAGCGAGACCAGCGCGAGCGCGGCGAGGATACCGGCGAAGGGATCGATGAAGGCGTCGGCGATGCGGCGGGCGAGCGTTTTGGTCGTTGCCTCGATGGTGTTGGGGCCGGAGGCGTCCAGGCGCTCGGCTGCCTGCTCGGCGGTGAGGCCGTTTGCCGTGGCGTCAAGCAGTACGAGAGCGTCATCGGCACTATGGGTGGTGGCGAATATGGTGTTCTTGGACAGGCCGGTATGAGCGGCAGGGCGCGCCGTGCGGCGGCGCTTGGAGATAGCTTCGAGTACCGTGGCGGTTTTGAGCATCAGCATAGGGTCCTCCTTGTTGAAGGGAGTTGGCGTACGTGTCGTATTGAGTTGCAAAAAACCTAGATGTCGCTCACGTCATGCTCACGAACCACCACAAAGGGGACAGGCACCTTTGTGGTGGTTTTGACAATCGGTTGGTGGCGCTTATGCGAATACGGAGTCCTCGCGGCGTGCCGAGGGCGACATGCAGGTTTTTCGACTATGACTGCCTTCCATGGCACACCTCCTTATGGACGGGCGCGGCGCGCTTTGGGTATCTCGTACCCGTTTCAATCCGCCCGTATTCTTGATGAGGGGGTTTGACATGTCAACCCCCATTGTTCGGAAAACCGTTGCCCCTGACAAAGCCTTTACAGAATGCCGTGGCCCCAAAGCGCGCCCGCATCTACGCTTCGCCTGCGCTAAACTGGAAGGCACGTACGCGATTACGAGAGGAGCCCGCATGGAGGCTTACAAGCAAGAGTTCATCAAGTTCATGGTCGAGTCCGACGTCCTTAAGTTCGGCAGCTTTACGCTCAAGAGCGGCCGTCAGTCCCCGTTCTTTATGAACGCCGGCGCT
Organism: uncultured bacterium; assembly: GCA_905215865.1. GTDB lineage: Bacteria > Actinomycetota > Coriobacteriia > Coriobacteriales > Coriobacteriaceae > Collinsella. Next base: position 2,922 of record CAJMRJ010000074.1, read on the forward strand.
TACGTGACGGGCTACCAGCTCAAGAAGCTGGGCGAGTATTACGCCCAGGCCATCCACGATAACTTTGGTGACGACTTTGACGTGCTGTTTGGGCCGGCCTACAAGGGTATTCCGCTGGCCGTCGTGACCGCAATTGCCTACCACGAGCTGTACGGCAAGGAGGTCAAGTACTGCTGCGACCGCAAGGAGGCCAAGGACCACGGTGCCGATAAGGGCAACCTGTTGGGTTATGAGCCCAAGGACGGCGACCGCGTGGTCATGGTCGAGGACGTCACCACCAGCGGCAAGTCCATCGACGAGACCTATCCCAAGGTTAAGGCTGCTGCCGACGTCGAAATCAAGGGCCTGATCGTGTCCCTCAACCGCATGGAGGTCGGCAAGGGCGGCGTGACCACCGCGCAGAAGGAGATCGAGGCAAAGTACGGTTTCCCCGTCGCGAGCATCGTTTCTATGGCCGAGGTCGTCGAGACTCTCTACAACCACGAGATCGACGGCAAGGTTGTCATCGATGACGAGCTCAAGACCGCCATCGACGCTTACTACGAGCAGTACGGAGCCCGAGAGTAGTTACGGCGTTTTACCAAACGCCGTAACCGGCCGACGCTGCGCGCCGCCCAGGGCGACAATTTGCCATTCAAAAGGCGAGGCATGACCAGAAGGTCAATGCCTCGCCTTTTTCATGCCAACTTGTTCGCCCTGGACGTCGCTCGCTGTCCGTCCTCTACCTGCGACGTTGTCTTACTCCGGATGGGTAGTCATTGGGGACGTTCTTAAACGACTAGTCGTTGGGGACGTTCTTGTTTGACTAGTCGTTTAAGAACGTCCATTGACTACTTGCTCTCGTTAGATAAGCGTCCGAAAATCCACGCTCGTCGCTACTTAAGCCCCGGAAGGCGGGTGTAGGGGAACGAGCGCTCTAGGAACTCGGAGCAGCGGGCGTAATCTTTGGCGAAGTAGCTGCTGTAGAGCGAATCGAGCACGTATTGCACGGCGATGTGGCTCGCAAACTGCGTGATGCGATGCGTCATGCTCTCGTGGTCACTCACCGTAAGGTAGGCGGCAAAGCCGGGGTGAATGCGAGCGCAATAAGGCGTGCCGATGACGATGACCGGGACATGCCGACTGCTGAGGATCGGCAAGATGTCCTTGAGGTTGGGGACAAGGCCGCTGTAGGAGATGACGATTGCCACATGGTCGGGGCCCGAGGCGAGTGCCGTGCGCACTTGGGCCTCGACACCGTCGTGGCACGTCGCGCTTTTACCGGCGGAGAGCAGACGATCGCGGAACATTCCCGCTGGATAGAGGTTGTGCGAGCCTGTGTAGATGTCGACCTGTCGGGCGTTCGCGATGAGCTTGGCGGCGTGGTCAAGCTGCGTGGGGTCGAGCAGCTCCTGCGTTTCGGCCAGCGTGGTCTGGTAGAGCCCCTCCATGCGCTCCATAACCTGCGCAGGCGATACTCAGCTTATCGACCCGCGATGCAAAGGAGATACTCATCCCACGAGTACTACCGGGAAGGGCTCTCGATTCGAGCTCTTACCTTAGCAATTTGGCCATTTGGCACTATAATCACCATAGGCATGCGCATAACGTTGCGCTTAATCAAGAGGAGAAAACGTATGGGTCTGTTTGACATGTTTAAGAAGAAGGCTGAGCCCGCGGCTGCCGCTGCTCCTGCCTCCATCTCTGCTTCTGCCGGCGCCGACGTGCTGTGCTCGCCCGTCAAGGGCAAGGTCATCAAGATGGCCGACGTGCCCGATCCCGTCTTTAGCGGCGAGGTGCTGGGCAAGGGCTGCGCCGTGTGGCCCGAGGACGATCTGGTCTACGCTCCCTGCGACGGCAAGGTGACCGTCACCATGGGTCACGCCGTGGGCCTGCAGTCCGATAGCGGCATCGAGGTTTTGGTGCACGTTGGCGTCGATACCGTCAACATGAACGGCGACGGCTTCGAGGGCTTCGTCAAGGCTGACGATGTCGTTAAGGCTGGCCAGCCCATGCTCAAGATCGACCGCGCCAAGATCGCCGCTGCCGGCTACAAGGACTGCGTCGTCGTGGCTGTGTCCAACACCGCCGAGTTCGCCGACGTCGAGCTCGCCGTCGAGGCTGAGTCTGCCGTTGCTGCTGGTGACGCCATCGTTAAGGTCGTTCGCAAGTAAGCCGCGGCAACATAAGGGTGTTTTGGGGTGGTCGAATCGTTCGACTACCCTTTTTTATTACAATGCGGCGGAGCGTTTTATTGCGCGCTGGGCGGACCGGTAAACCGTTCGGACGTTAAATCGAGCCGACTGCGCCTTTGCTTTGCCGGGGGTGTTCGTTAGCGGCTAGTATGGCCTTATTGTTACGACGTGCGCCGCGTCGGGAAGCGCGGCGCCGCTTGTTGGGAGGAATCTCATGAAAAAGAAGCTGCTGCTTGTGCCCCTGATGGCTGTTCTGGTCGCGTGCGTGGTTGTGCTTTCCGGCTGCGGAGGTCCTTCGGTTGAGGAGCTCATCACCGAGGATCTTACGACGCAGTTTGACGAGGTCAAGAACGGTGGCGACGACTTCCTCGCCGGCCTGGAAGAGGCTTCGGGCGACGAGTTCGAGCAGCTGGGCATCGATCCCAAGGAGTACGCCAAGAGCTATCTCGAGGGCTTTGACTACAAGATCGGCGACGTGACGGTCGACGAGGACAAGGGCACCGCGACTGCCGAGGTCACCATTACCTGCAAGTCCATGAACCAGATCGTTGAGGATTTTGCCACCCAGTACCAGGAGAAGGTCGCTGCGCTCGATTCGATGCCTTCCGATGACGAGCTGTACAAGATGGCCGGTCAGGTTATGGTCGATGTGACCAAGGCTGCTAAGACCAAGGACACCAAGGTCACCTTCAAGTACTCCTGTAATGACGACGGCGAGTGGTCTGCCGACGATTCCGCAACCAACGAGATGATGAATGCCATGATGAGCTAGGGGAGTTACGGCGTTTTACCAAACGCCGTAACTGCTCGACGCTGCGCGGGCACCAGAGCGACAACTTGTCATTCAAAGAGGACGGCATGACCAGAAGGTCTATGCCGTCCTCTTTTCATGCCAATTTGTTCGCTCTGGTGCCCGCTCGCTGTCCGTCCTCTACCTGCGGCGTTGCCATGGTAGTCATTGGGGACGTTCTTATTTGACTAGTCGTTTAAGAACGTCCCCAACGACTACTTTTCCTGAAAGTGGCAGTTGGGAAGGCGGCAGTTAGGGACACTCCTTGCGCCAGCGTCACATCGAATGCTCGGGAAAATGCGACCCGGTTTTTGGGCGAATAATGGGTTGCGGTTTCCGGATGGGGTGGGTTGCGGAAAGTGCGACCCGGAATATTGCTCTGAAACGGGATGCCGTTTCCCTGACGCGCCTCAAACGGAAAGCGCATCCCATTTCGGAGCTCCAAAACGGGATGCGCTTTCCGCGCGGCAGAATCGCTGCGTTCGTGCTGAGCGGCGGCTTCGCTACTCGCCCAGCACCAGCGCTGCAAGCTCATCCTGGGTGTCCACCACGTAGTCGGCGCCGGCGGCCTCCAGCTCTGCGCGGCCGCGGAAGCCCCAGCTGACGCCCGCGCTCTTAAGGCCGGCGTTGTGGCCGGTCAGGATATCGACATTGGAATCGCCCACATAGAGTGTGGTTGCCGGATCGGCGCCCAGCTCCTCCATCACATGCAGCGTGACGGGTGCTTCGGGCTTGGGCGGAAACGCATCGACACGGCCCTGTACCAGCGCAAAGCGCTCGGAACCAAAATACTTCTCGATAAGCGGAGCCGCCGAGATGTGGTCCTTGTTGGTGAGCACGGCAAGCTGCACACCCGCGGCGCGCAGGCGGTCGAGCATCTCGATCGTGCCGGCATAGGGGGCAGTGTGGTCCTCCTTGTGATCGCCGTAGTAAGCCCTAAACTCGGCAAGCGTCTGCTCGAACATGCGGCCGTCGCTCGCGTACTCGGCGGGCATAAAGCGCTCAACCAGCTTGAGCATGCCGTTTCCCACCTTGTAGCGGTACTCGTCGACGGCAAACGTGGGCCAGCCGTGCGCCTCGCAGGTATGGTTGCCGGCGGCCGCCAGGTCCTCGAGCGTGTTGAGGATGGTTCCGTCCAGGTCAAAGATCACATGGGAAAAAGCTGCTGCCATGAAAGCTCCCGTCATTGGGTTTAAAACGCACCTCATAATACTGGGCTTGTGCGTTGGGCGTGCTTGGAATCTGAACATCTCCAGGGATATCGGGCCACATCGCGCCGACCGTGCGATTCTGCCCTAGCAAATTCTCGGCAGCTGCTCTCCCACGAGCATGTCGAGGATGCGGGTCGAGCCCCAGCCGGTGCGCACGTGCACGGCGGGACGGGCACCCTCGGCAAGCGGCAGCACGCGACCGATGACGGCGGCATTCTCGCCGTAGTGGGCGGCGCGCATGGCG
>CAJMRJ010000075.1:0-7335 GCA_905215865.1 uncultured bacterium
GATCTCGTCAGCCTTCATGGCCTCGCAGACGTGCGGGATGTTCACGTCGGCGGAGAGCTGCTTGACGGCGGCGATGGCGGCGTCGGCGGCCTCGTCGGTGCTCATGCCCGTGGTGTCAACGCCCATGGCAACGGCAACCTTGGCCAGGCGCTCGGCGCAAACCGGCTTGTTGAACTCCATGGCGATCGGCAGCAGCATGGCGCAGGCGACGCCGTGCGGGGTGTCGTAGTGAGCGGACAGGGTGTGAGCCATGGCGTGGTCGATGCCCAGGCCAACGTTGGAGAAGCCCATGCCGGCGACATACTGGCCAAGAGCCATGCCCTCGCGGCCGGAGCCGGGCTGACCGGACTTGGCCTCGGCGACGGAGTCGCGCAGGTTCTCGCTGATCAGCTTAATAGCCTCAAAGTGGAACATGTCGGAGAGCTCCCAAGCGCCCTTGGTGGTGTAGCCCTCGATGGCGTGGGTCAGAGCGTCCATGCCAGTGGAAGCGGTCAGGCCGGCGGGCATGGAAGCCATCATGTCGGGGTCGACGACGGCGACCTCGGGGGCGTCGTTGGTGTCGACGCACACGAACTTGCGGACCTTCTCGGGGTCGGTGATGACGTAGTTGATGGTCACCTCAGCGGCGGTACCGGCGGTCGTCGGCACGGCGATGGTGAACACGGCGTGGTTCTTAGTCGGAGCAACGCCCTCGAGGCTGCGGACATCGGCGAACTCGGGGTTGTTGATAATAATGCCGATGGCCTTAGCGGTGTCCATGGAGGAGCCGCCACCGATGGTCACGATAGCGTCAGCCTCGGCGGCCTTGAAGGCCTCGACGCCGTCCTTGACGTTCTGGATGGTGGGGTTGGGCTTGATCTCGGAGTAGAGGCTCCAAGCGATGCCGGCGGCGTCGAGCTCGTCGGTCACCTTAGCGGTAACGCCAAACTTGACCAGATCGGGGTCGGAGCAGACGAAGATCTTCTTGTAGCCGCGACGCTGAAGCTCGCCGGGGATCTCCTTGATGGCGCCGGAACCATGATAAGAGATGGTATTGAGAACGAAACGATTAGCCATTGATAGCCTCCCATCGTGTGCGGGGCATCCATTACGCCCCACGCTATGAGTCCCATCCTAACGCTTTTGAAACAAAAAACGCGTGAGAACGTCAAAAGTGTTAAAGCGTTTCAACAGAATAACGGAGCCCTAGTTCTTCCCTCCCGACAGCAGCGAAGGCTAGATTATAGGAGCAATCGCCCAAAGAATGCGACCGACTCAGTCTATAAATTGCTTCTGTTTTAGCAATATATGTTTGACAATACGTTTATAAAAAGATATTTTGTAGTGAATAACATGCATGCAGCAAATAACGTCATTCATTTTGTTAGAAATTGCCCATGCGGTTATTGCAGCTGCATCTACTGCAACGTACAGCGTAATTCTCCGCACGAAGCAGAAGACGGTTCCAATTCGATCGAGGCGATGACGCATGGTGGCTAGTGGTCCTAAATCGAGCAAGACGGCTACAAACGAATATCGAATCTCAATTGAAGGTAACCCTTATCCGCATACTCTGGCTCTCATCAACCCAGCGGGAGACAGCCTCAACATCAAAAAACATGGGTTCACGGGTCCACTAGGACAGCTATTGAGTCTTAAATATACCGTTTATGACGATGCAAATGAAAAACTCTTCACTGTCGTCGACGGTGGTTTTAGCAACATGCCCAGGGTTGCGCTCATCATCGAACACGAGGAAGTTGCGGTGTTTGATTATGGCCTAAACAGACTTGAGATGAAGTGCATAACGAACATACCGAATTACACAATAAAAGGTAACTTCCTATTTGGAGATTACGATATATTCAGCCAACGGGAAGTGAAACTATCTTCAGTTATCGTCCTTCAATGTGATAAACAATCGTGCTTTAGCATACAGGTTTTGGATAAAGCCGAATTAGCCGCCGCAATTGGAATACCTACAGCCATTGCCCTTCTTAGGGCTCGGATTGAAGAGCATCTCGAATAAATCGCAAAAAGCAGTTCGTAACAACATTCAGGAGCTAGATAGTTTTTTCCTGGCTCCTGGAACTGTATTACATAGTCTGCAAATTGTTCAAAACCATGTCCATGATCCGCAATAATGGCGGCATGCTTTTTCATCTCCTGCGTAAACGCTACTTTCAAAAAGGATATCGAAACACTATCTAAATTGTTGTAAGACTCATCCAGACTAATAATAGAATAGCTGCTCAGAAAGGCTCTACAAAGCAATAAAGAGGACAGTTCTCCGCCTTGATTATCAACTTGATTACTGTCGTCTTATTTTGAATAAAAAGCTCTGACATATGTCCATCCCCTTAACTAATAATCATAGCTGGAAAGATGACATTTTTATTCTATAGCCTCAAGTAACACGCTTTGCTGACGTCAAATCTTGTCATTACAAACATGCACCTTAGCGCTTAAGACTCCAAAAAAGGGGCGGCCGAGATGGCCGTCCCCTCCCCAATATTGATCAGTGCGGCAAAGGGACAGCCCCTTTGCCGCATTCGGTTACTTTCGGCAGCCCTCTTTCCAAGCCTCGGCCGCAACCTTCCAGCGTAAGCGCAAGTCGCGCTCGCGGTCGATGAACATGATGGCAAACGCGACAAACAGCAGCAAGCTCGCCACGACGATGGCGTGCAGGCCCATGCGCTCAATACACCAGTTGCCCAACACGGCGCCAAACACAAAGGTAAAGATCACGCCAAAGTACAGCAGGCCGTTTTCCAAAAAGCCGCGCCTGTGGGTGATGATGTAATCGTCCACATTTTGCAGCGCGTTGCGCAAGTTGCCGATACACATGGTCGTAGCGATGCCGTGACCGTGGATCTTGCGGAAGCTCTCGACCTGCATGCCGCAGGCAAACGAGGTGAGGCAGTTGGCGAGCAGGTTGTAACCGCCACCGGGGATAAAGCTCACGCCCAGCAAGATGACGGCTTCAAAGAACACCGTCACCTGACGCCAGTGGATCACGCTGCCAAACCGCTCGTGTACCAGATCGGCAAGCATAATACCCACGGCAAACGACACCACAGGGAAGAAGTAGCGCCCCGCAAGTGCCCAGTTGCCCTCCGAGACGCTCACGCCCACGAGCAGGATGTTGCCTGTCTGCGCGTTGGCGAAAACATGGTCGCGCCCAATGTACGAATACACGTCCATAAAGCCACCGGCGAGCGCCAAGATGATGCCCAGCTCAATAGACTCCGATATCTGTTTAGCACGCTGCATCGTCGTGCATCCTCCTTGTTGACGACTCTCTCGTGCGTTGGCGGAAACATAGCCGCCGTTCATACTGTAACCCATTGACAACATGGCGTGCGCGCGAGACGACCCCTTCGACACAGGGATACACAGTCTGGAAACAAACGCCACCCGCATCGACACGCCGATCCGCCGGCTCGTGTACTCCACCAGTCTTTTTAGCCCCGTCCCAAAAAGACTGGTTACAATTACGTGCAGCATACAAACATCGGGAGGGATCGTGGCAAAAAAGCCTCAGCACGCTCAGAACAACCAGCGCAGTCAGCAGGGCAAACAGAGCCAGCAGCAAAAGCGCGGCGGTAAGGCGCAGGGTGGGCACACCACGCATACCCCAGCAGCGCCCACACGCCCCTGGCGACCGGGCCGCGACAAGTTCCTCCCCGTCAGCCGCGCCGACATGGATGCGCGCGGCTGGGACCAGTGCGACTTTGTCTACATCTGCGGCGACGCCTACGTGGACCATCCCAGCTTTGGCATGGCCATCGTCAGCCGCGTACTCGACGCGCACGGCTACAAGGTTGGCATCATCTGCCAGCCCGACTGGACCGACCCCGCCAGCATCACCGTGCTCGGCGAGCCGCGCCTGGGCTTTCTCGTCAGTGCCGGCAACATGGACTCCATGGTCAACCACTATTCGGTGACCAAGCACCGCCGCCACACCGATGCCTACACGCCCGGCGGCGAGGAAGGTCACCGCCCCAATCGTGCCGTCACGGTCTACGGCAACCTCATCCGCCAGACGTTTAAGGACGCCCCCATCATCATCGGCGGCATCGAGGCGAGCCTGCGCAGGCTGGCGCACTACGACTACTGGTCGGACAAGCTCAAGCGCTCGGTACTGCTCGACTCGGGCGCCGACATCCTCATCTACGGCATGGGCGAGCACGCGATTGTCGAGATTGCCGACGCGCTCGACGCGGGGCTGCCCGTCGATCAGATCACCTATATCAACGGCACCGTCTACCGCACAGGCTCGCTCGACGAGGTCTACGACTACGACCTGCTGCCCAGCTGGGACGACCTTACCGCCGACAAGCTCAACTACGCACGCAGCTTCAATGTGCAGCAGCAGAATATGGACCCCATCACCGGACACCGCCTGGTAGAGCCCTACCCCAACAGCGTCTATGTGGTGCAGAACCCGCCATCGGCGACGCTCACCACCGATGAGATGGACGAGGTAGCCGAGCTCCCCTACGCACGCGATTGGCATCCCGATTACGACGCAGCGGGCGGCGTGCCGGCCTTTGCCGAGATCAAGTTTTCCATTAGCTCCAACCGCGGGTGCTTTGGTGAGTGCTCGTTTTGCGCCCTCACCTTCCACCAGGGTCGCGTGCTACAGATGCGCAGCCACGATTCGATCATGCGCGAGGCCGAGCTGCTCACGCGCGATCCCGAGTTTAAGGGCTACATCAACGACGTGGGCGGACCGACGGCAAACTTTAGCCGCCCGGCCTGCGACAAGCAGCTCAAGCACGGCGTGTGCAAGAACAAACGCTGTCTGTGGCCGAGCGTGTGCAAGAACATGGTGGTCGACGAGAGCGGCTACACGCAGTTGCTGCGCGACCTGCGCCAACTGCCGGGCGTCAAGAAGGTCTTCGTCCGCAGCGGCATCCGCTTTGACTACACCATGGCCGATGCCTCGGACGAGTTTTTGCGCGAGCTGCTGGAGCACCACGTTTCGGGTCAGCTGCGCGTAGCGCCCGAGCACGTGAGCGATGCGGTGCTGTCTGTGATGGGTAAGCCGAGCCGAGCCGTCTACGATGCGTTCTGCCGCAAATTTGAACGCTTGAACCGCGAATACGGACTCAAGCAGTACGTAGTGCCGTATCTGATCTCGAGCCACCCCGGTTCAACGATGAAGGAAGCCGTGAACCTTGCCGAAGCCGTGCGCGACATGGGCTACATGCCCGAGCAGGTGCAGGACTTCTACCCCACGCCGTCCACCATGTCGACCTGCATGTACTACACCGGCGTGGACCCGCGCACCATGCAGCCGATCTACGTGGCGCGCGACCCGCACGAAAAGGCCATGCAGCGCGCACTCATCCAATATCGCAAGCCCGAGAACTACAAGCTCGTGCGCGAGGCGCTGGAAAAGGCCGGCCGCCGCGATCTGATCGGCTACACCAAGCATTGCCTGATTCGTCCTGTGCCCCCGCGCCCGGGCGAGACATCTGCCAACGGCGGACATGGGACCGACAAGAAGGGCGGCAAACCGCATGGCGGCGGCGCTGGCAAGGGGCCCAAGGGCAGCAAGGGCCACGGCGGCATGTCGCGCGCACAGAACACTGCCGGTCGCAATCGCGCGGCCCAGGGGCGTCAGGGCGCCAACGGCGGGGGGCGCCGCCACTAGGGCAGCAATGCGCTCGCTGCGTCCGTCCCACACGCGTGGTGCAGCGAGCGCATTGCCTCAACGAGGATGACGCCGGCGATAGCAACCGTAATTGCCACGCCGAACGGCGTGTTCACAAACCAGAGCAGCCCCATGAGATACGACCCGGCATTAAAGGCAAAGTGCAGCAGGATCGTGTAGCGGAGCTTTCCGGTCGTCACGAGCACCCAACCAAAGATGAGGCCGGCGGCACCCGCGTAGCAACCCTGCACCCAGTTCATGTGCATAAAACCGAAGATTGCCGCCTGTAACACAATCGCCGCGGCGATACCCCACGTGCTTGGGGCCGCCCAGGGCACCATGGCTCCGTCCTGCGCGCTCGCACGACGCCGGCGCTTCCAAAGTGGGCGGCACTGCGGATTAAACGCTCGGAGCGAAAACTCAAAAATAATGCCGCGCACCAGCAGCTCTTCACAAAATGGGGCGCCGAGCACCGTAGTCAGGACGGCGAGATAGCTGGTGTCGCCCATACCCGTTTCCTCGACAAGTTCGCTGTAATCGGCCGCCGCCTCGGGCAACAGCGACAGCACGGCGTCGGTCACGTAGCCAACGACCACCTGCAGGGCCAGGCCAATCACGATAACGCAGGCAATGCGTTTCCACGCCCCACGCGCTCCCCCGCCGAGCGGATGCTCGCTTTGCCGGCGTGCCATAAACGAACGCGGCCACAGATAACGCCACCACAGTAGCGCCATCAAAAACGATGCCGTCTGCGCGACGGCCTGAAGCAATTGAATGTCGAGGTCATCGATCGAAAAACCCATGAACACCGATGCGACGCCAAGGGCGGAGAACAAAACGATGCTCAGGGCAATATCGGCAGCGACGACGCCAAAACAGGCAAGCGCCCAAATCATCGCATTGAGCATGCCAACCTCCTCCCGACGACTAGTCATTGGGGACGTTCTTTAACGACTAGTTGCTGGGGACAGTCTTTGCCAAAAGCCCCGTTGGGCGAGATGTCGAACGGGAAGGTGCCGCAGCGATTGAATGCGGCGATAAACATGCGGATAGCGTTGGACGGCGTGGTGCCCACGAGCTGGGTTGCCGCCGCGAAGGCTGCCTTCTCCTCGGGCAAGACCTTCGCGACTACGGGGGTCATGTGTTCTGCCATGGCGCTTCCTTTTTGAAACGACGGTGGTGCGGATAGATGCGGGCCACGCGGCTGGGCGACGGGCTGTGAAGGCAACCCGATTGACCCGCATCTGGAGTTTGTTTCTGCGGCGTTGGTATTACTTGATATTCCTAAGTATTACCCCGCAGATAGAATACCACACCAGACCTCATGAGGACGGAGGAAAACGAATCATTTTGTTGCTGAGTTAGTTTTTAGAGCGTGATGATGTCCGAGATATCGAGGACCTGAGCGTCGGCGGCGTCGTGCGTGGCAAGCAAGAGCGTGCGGCCGTCGAGCAGGTCGAGCACGACCTTGGTCGTCGCATCGCGCGCGGCGGCATCCAGGCCGGTAAAGGGCTCGTCAAGAATCACCGCGCCGCCCGGGCACAGCAGGGCTCGAGCAATCTCGACGCGACGGCGCTGCCCGCCCGAAAGCTCGGCCACGCGAGCATGCACGTCGATTCCCGGCACCAACCGGCGCAGCAAGGCCGTAGCGCTCGAATCATCCACGCGCGCATCGGCACACACCAGCACGTTAT
>CAJMRJ010000076.1:0-7318 GCA_905215865.1 uncultured bacterium
CACGCCGGCGGCCGAGCGTGAGCAGATTCATGCTTGCCTCCAGTCTGGCGAGCTCGACGTGCTCTTTGGTACCCATGCGGTGCTTTCGGAGAACGTCACGTTCAAGCATTTGTCGCTTGTGGTGATCGACGAGCAGCACCGCTTTGGCGTGGGCCAGCGTAACGCTCTACGCGCAAAAGGCCCGGGTGCCGACTTGTTGGTCATGACTGCCACGCCGATCCCGCGCACGCTGGCGCTTTCGGTGTACGGCGACCTGGATACGAGCATCATCCGCCATCGTCCCGTTCCGGGTGCCGGCGTGACGACGCGCGTCCTCACCGAGTCGAGTCGCGACCTGGCCTATGGCGCCATTCGCGAGGCGCACGAAAAGGGGCAGCAAGCCTACGTGATTTGTCCGCTCGTGGAGCCGAGCGATTCGGCCGATGAGCTCGAAGACGTCCCTGGCATCGCTCGCGACGACGAAGGCCGCGTGACCGTGCCCGTGCCGTTGCATGACACGGCGACCGAGCTCGATCGCCTTCGTCTGGCGCTACCGGGGCTTACCATCGAGCGTCTTCATGGCCGTATGCCGGCGGGGGAGAAGGACCGGGTCATCGATGCCTTCAAGCGCGGCGAGATCGACGTGCTCGTATCGACCACGGTGGTCGAGGTGGGCGTCGACGTGCCCAACGCCACCGTCATGGTCATCGAGAACGGTGAACGCTTTGGCTTGGCGGCCCTGCATCAGCTTCGCGGGCGCGTAGGCCGCGGCAGCGTGTCGGGAACGTGCCTGGTCATGACGCACTCCAAGGGCAACGGCGGCGCGTCGGCGGCACAAGACCGCCTCCAGTCGCTCGAGAAGACCTCGGACGGCTTTACGCTCGCCCAGATGGACCTGCGTCTGCGCCACGAGGGTGAAATCCTGGGTTACCGCCAGCATGGCGGCGTGACCTTGCGCTTTGTTGACCTCGATGCCGACGAGGAATTGATCGAGTGGGCCCATTTGGACGCGGTCGAGCTCTTGCGGTATGCTTGCAACCTTGACTCCGTGGCGACGCGTCCCTTGCGCGATGCGGTCGCCATGCGGTATCGACACATCTTTAAGGAGGTCAGCGGAGGATGAGAATCATCGGCGGCGAATGGCGCGGTCGTAAGATCGAGGAGCCCCGTGGTCGCGATGTCACCCGCCCCACGACCGATCGCGTGCGCGAGGCGTGCGCATCTATGGTCATGTCGGCATTCGACTTCGATCTGGACGAGGTCCGTGTGCTGGATGCCTTTGGCGGCTCCGGCGCCTTGGGCATCGAGATGCTCTCGCGTGGTGCCCGCTCGCTCACCACGTTCGAGATCGATCGCAACGCTGCTCGTCTGATTACCAAGAATATCGAGTCGCTCTGCCGTGACCGTGCGCGTTGGCGCGTGGTGACGGGTGACGTGCTGGCAAGCGCCTCGCGCGGCCGCGTGCCTGGCGGTCCCTTTGACCTGGTCCTGCTCGACCCACCCTATGCTATTGGTGCCGAGCCGGTCGAGGAGTTGCTGCAAAACCTAGCTCAGCAAGGCTTGCTGGCGCCGGGCGCCTACGCGCTCTTTGAGCATGCCGCGGCCGATACGGGCGCTCACCCGACCGGTTTTGAGACCGTGCGCGAGAAGCGCTACGGCATAACTTCGGTTGACTTGCTGCGCTGGTCGGCCACGAACGAGGCCGACAACGCCGACGACAGCGACAATGACGAGGATGCGCCTTTGGAGGACGCCCATGAGTGACACCATTAACCGCGTAATCGTCCCGGGCACCTTCGATCCCATCACGTTTGGTCATATCGACGTCATCCGCCGCGCCCGCCGCATTTTTCCCAGCGTGATCGTGGCCGTCGCCGAGTCGCAGGGCAAAAACGGCGTCGGCACCACGTTTATGCTCGACGAGCGCGTGGCGCTGGCCCGTGAGGCGCTCGGCGATATTGACGGCGTCGAGGTGCTGCCCTTCACCGGCCTCTTGGTCGATTTTGCCCGCGAACAGGGAGCAGGAGCCGTGGTCAAGGGCCTGCGTGCCATGACCGACTTTGAGTACGAGCTGCAGCAGGCCGACCTCAACTACCGCCTGGATAACGAGCTGGAGTCCATCTTTGTCATGAGTGCGCCGCAGTACGGCTATATCTCGAGCTCGGTGGTTCGCCAGATTGCCTCGCTCGGTAGCGACGTCTCTAATTTTGTTCCGGCCAATGTGGTCAAGGCGCTCAAACATCGCTTTTCGTGACGTTTTTTAATGCCTGGTGGCATGTGGTAAACTAACACGATGATATGTTACCTATGAAAGGAGACCGGATGCCGGGCGAGAATTTTCCTGGCGACAGGATCGTGAGTCTTGTCGACGAGCTCGAGGGGCTCATCGAAGAGGCTAAGACGCCGTTCGGCAAGAACGCCCAGATGAAGGTTATCGACGCCGACGTCTTCTTTAACATCCTCGACGAGATCCGCATGAGCTATCCCGAGGAATGGCAGAAGTCCCGCCGTATCCTCAAGGAGCGCGAGGAGCTTATGGCTTCCGCCGCCGCTCAGGCCGATTCCATCATCGCCGATGCTCAGCAGCAGGCCCTCACCATTGCCGGTGAGCAGGAGATTGTCCGCTTAGCGCAGCAGCAAGCCGATGACATTCGCGACCGTGCCCAGCAGTATGAGCGCGAGACGCGCTATGCCGCCGAGGATTACGCCGAGCAGGTCTTTACGCACCTCGAGGAGAACCTCAAGAGCCTGACCGGCACCGTCACCCGTTGCCGTCAGCAGCTCAACGAGGGTGCCGCCCAGCAGAATGGTCAGTGGTAATGGCTGAGTTCCCGAGCGTTACCGTCGATCTTTCCGAGCAGCTTGAGTTTCCCGGAGACTCGTATCCGCTGACTGGCAAGGTCGATGTCGCCACCTATACGGTGGGCGAGAAGGAGTACCAGCTGCAGGATGGCATTGACTACGACGTGGTCTTTACCAATGCCGGCACCGGTGTTCTGCTTACGGGTATGGTCCGCGCGCACGCAACCGGTGAGTGCGACCGTTGTCTTGAGCCCGCTTCGTTTGATATTGCCGGTGAGATTGAGGAATTCTATCTCTTTAACGAGCCCGAGGACCCCGAGGCCTACGAAGACGGCTACGAGTTACTGGGCGAGGATCGCATCGTCGATCTGGGGGAGCCCATCAACGACGCGGTCGTCATGGACACGCCGTTCGTTGTCCTGTGCAAGCCCGATTGCCGCGGCCTATGCCCCACCTGCGGCATCAATCTCAACGTCGAGCAATGCGATTGCGCCGCTCAAGCAGAGGCCGAATGGGCCGCTGCCACGGAAAATCCATTTGCAGCATTGAAGAATCTCAAGCTTGACGAGTAAAACTGTGGTAGTATCGCTACTTGCGCGTAATCGCCACACTGGATAGTTCATAAGGAAGGTCACTATGCCCGTACCTAAACAAAAGCAGGGTCGTATCCGCACTCACACCCGTCGTTCCGCCAACATGAAGATCTCGGCTGCGGCTCAGTCCACGTGCCCCCGTTGCGGCGCTGTCAAGCTCCCGCACCACGTGTGCCCCAGCTGCGGTTTCTACAAGGACCGCGAGGTTATCGTTACCGAGTAACTGTATACTCTGGATGCGATGCCGTTCCAACTGGAACCACAATGGCCGGCTCAATGAGTCGGCCATTTTTGTATAAGGAGTATGTATATGAGTAACGTTCGCGTTTGTGTAGACGTTGTGGGCGGAGACGAGAAGCCTCAGGTCGTCCTCGACGGTATCGAGGCGGCGCTTGCTGCGGATCCCGATATCGAGGTCTTGGCCGTCGGTCCCGCAGAGATCGTGAACCCTTTTGCCGCGGCTCACGCTCGCGTTGAGGCCTTGGAGGCGCCCGATGTTATCGCCATGGATGACGATCCCATTCGAGCCGTGATGACCAAGCGCAAGTCCTCGATCGTGCTTGCCTGCCGCGCCATTAAGAAGGGCAACGCGGATGCGTTCTTCTCTGCCGGCTCCACCGGTGCCATGACCGCTGCCGCTACCGCCTACGTGACACCGTTTAGGTATCAGGCCGAGGGCAAGAAGCAGCCGGTGCGTCCGTGCCTCACCAATGCACTGCCCAACCGCGCCGGCGGCCTGACGGTCCTGTGCGACATGGGCGCGAATCCCGATGTCGAGGTCGACGACATGGTGCGTTTTGCCCAGATGGGTAGCGCCTATGCGCGCGTTGTCTTGGGCATTGAGCATCCCCGCGTCGGTCTGCTCGGCAACGGCACCGAGGACGAGAAGGGCTCCAACTTTACCAAGTCGTGCTTCCCTGCCATGAAGGCCGCCGTTCCCGGCTTTGTGGGCAACTGCGAGGGCACCGACCTGACCTCGGGTAACTTTGATGTCGTCGTTGCCGATGGCATGTCGGGCAACATCGCGCTCAAGGCAACCGAGGGCGCCGCTAAGTTTTTGCTGCAAGAGCTCAAGGGTGCCTTTATGGCTTCGCTCGGCACCAAGATCGCCGCGCTGCTCATCAAAAAGCAGATGCGTGAGATCAAGGCAAAGCTCTCGGGCGATGCTAAGGGTGGCGCGATTCTGCTGGGCCTGCGTGGCGTGGTCCTGATTGGCCACGGTGCTACCTCGGTCGAGGCCGTCAAAAACGGTACGCTCGCCGCGGCGGAGGCCGTGCGCGCCGGGCTTGTCGAGAACGTCGCCAACTCTATGGACGGCATCGTTTTGTAGGAGCGAGTTAGGGCGCTGTTATGTGCCTCGCGGCCTTCGTCGTGGGGTAGAATCAAAACTGTGTCTGGCGTTGCGCTTGTGGCGCCAGCGCGTTGATGTTCACGCAATACGAGAGGAAGCGCTATGGACCGCTCCGAAATCTTCGATAAGATCGCCGAAGTCGCCGCTGACGTTCTGGGCGTCGATGTCGCCGACATTAGCGACGAGACTACCTTTGACGATCTCGATGCCGATTCGCTCGAGCGTCTGCAGCTGGTGACGGCCATCGAGGACGAGTTCGACCTCGAGATCGATGACGAGACCCTGCTGTCGCTCAACTCTGTCGCCGACGCTGTCGACGCTATTGAAAACGCCAAGGAGGCCTAAGTCTTGGCTTTATCTCAACGACTCGCGCGCGCCCAGGAAATCCTGGGCCACGAGTTCAATAACAAGGTGCTGCTGCGCGCGGCGCTCACGCACCCCTCTGCCGTGGAAGGTCAGCCCGTCTCGGCGAGCTATGAGCGCCTTGAGTTTTTGGGCGATTCCATTTTGGGCGCCGTGGTTGCCCGCTCGCTCTTCGAGTCCTATCCGGAGTTTGACGAGGGCAAGCTTACGCGCCTGAAGGTGTCGCTCGTCTCGGGTGCCACGCTGTCCGAGGTCTCCCATGAGCTGGGCATCGACGACATCATCATCTTTGGTGCCTCCGAGACCGGCACGGGCGCGCGCGGCCTGCATTCGGCGCTCGAGAACGTTTACGAGTCGCTCGTGGGCGCGCTGTATCTGGATGCCGGCTGGGACGTTGCGGCGGACTTTATCCACCGTCCGCTTAAGCCGCCCCTTGCCTCCGAACGTGCCGAGCATCCTGCGAACCCCAAGTCGTTTTTGCAGGAGTGCGTGCAGGCCGACGGCCACGAGCCTCCGGCGTACAAGCTCGTTGGCTCTGAGGGCCCGGCACACGCACCGACCTTTACCGCTGTGGTGCTCATCGACGGTATCCGCCAGGGCCGCGGCACCGGTTCCTCCAAGAAGGAGGCCGAGGGAGCTGCCGCGCTCGAGGCGCTCGACCGCATGGGTTACACCACCAACGGCGTGATTCTGAACAAGAAGCCTGTTTAAGCGAGGAGCCGTGTATCTCAAGTCCCTCACGCTCAAAGGGTTCAAGTCGTTTGCCGACCGCGCCCATATGACGTTTGAGCCGGGCCTGACCGTCATCGTCGGTCCCAACGGCTCGGGAAAATCGAACATCTCCGACTCGATTCTGTGGGTCCTGGGCGAGCAGAGCGCCAAGCAGCTGCGCGGTCAGGCCATGGAAGACGTCATCTTCTCGGGCTCGTCGGCGCGCAAGCCGGTGGGTGTGGCCGAGGTCACGCTGGTGCTCGATAACTCGGACCATATGCTGCCCGTCGACTTTGACGAGGTGGCTATCACCCGCCGCATGTATCGCTCGGGCGAGAGTGAGTACCTCATCAACTCGAGCCCGTGCCGCCTGATGGACATCCAGGACATCCTGCACGATTCGGGACTGGGCAAGGATACGCATTCCATCATCAGCCAGGGCAAGCTCGATGCCATTTTGCAGAGCTGCCCCGAGGAGCGCCGTGCCCTTATTGAGGAGGCCGCCGGCATCTCCAAGCACAAGCGTCGCAAGGAGCGTGCGCTCAAGAAGATCAAGTCGATGGACGAGCACCTGACCCGTGCCCGCGACATCAATAAGGAGATTGCCCGTCAGCTGCGGCCGCTGGAGCGTCAGGTCGATCGCGCGCGCAAGTATAAAGAGCTGTCCTCGCGCGCGAACGAGCTTACGCAGATGCTGGCCGTCGACGAGCTGCGTTCGCTGCAGTCGCAGTGGAACGACCTGGAGAGCCGCTCTAAGGAGGGCGCCGCCGAGCTTGAGCTCGCGCAGTACCGCCTGGGTGAGAAAGAGCGCGAGCTCGAGAAGCTCCAGGTCATGCTCGAGGAAAAGGGCCTGTTTGTAGGAGACTTGGGCGAGCAGCGCCGCCATATGCAAGATGTGGTCGGTCGCATTAACTCCGACATGCGCCTGCTCGAGGAAAAGGGCCATAACATGGTGTCGCGCCTGTCCGACATGCGCGGCCAGATCTCGGGCTCCGAGCATCAGCGCCGTCGCGTGGTCGAGGAGCTCGAGGACGCACGTGCCCAGCTCGAGGAAGTGACCGGCGCGCATATGCAGGCCCAGGAGGACGTTGACGCCGCTGGTCCTGCCGCCGCCGAGCTTCACGAACGCCGCGTGGCGCTCGATACGCAGATTTCGCAGCTCACGCGCGAGCAGCGCGATGTGCAGCGCGTTGCCGATAATGCTGCGCTCGAGCTCGCCAAGGTTAAGGATTCGCTTTCCAATGCCGAGGTCGAGGACAACATGTATGCCTCGCGCCTGGAGCAGATCGACGAGCAGCTCGAGGAGGTCACGGCATCGCTCGAGAGCCGCCGCAACCGTGCTGAGGAGCTTGAGAGCGCCCTTGAGGCGGCTCGTCAGGCCCAGAGTGATGCGCGCGAGGCCACCGAGACGGCACGCGCTGCCCTCAAGGACCTGCGTACCCACGAGGGCGAGGCGCGCGACAAGCTGTCCGAGGTGCGCTCGGAGCTCGCGAGCCAAAAGAAGCTCGATGCTCGTATG
>CAJMRJ010000077.1:0-7309 GCA_905215865.1 uncultured bacterium
GCCCGGTCGGGCATCTCGCGGGCGGTCAGCTCGTCCGCCTCCTCCAGCTTGAGCCAAGCATACAGGTTGTCCTTGTTCGGGAAAAGCGGCAGGCTCCTGCAGGCGGCGGGGGCGGACAGGCCGCTCCGGTGGAACTCCCAGAGAATCCCCTCGCGCTCCTCTTTCGTATACATCGGACTCCCTCCTGGATCCAAATTGGGTCCGAGATTTTGTCCGAGGTCCCCAGTTTCCCGATGGGGCGGGTTTCGGAAAGCGTGTTCCGCTCTGAGGGCTCATTCCGGGATGGACTTTCCGAAGCAGCGCCCATTGGGAAGCTGCGGACCGTTTTGAGCATCGATTCTGGGACACGCTTTCCGCTAGGGCGGCGTTGCGGAAACTGCGTCCCGTTCTGAGGCTGCAATCTGGGATGCAGTTTCCGGAACGGCGCCCCTGGGGAAACTGCGTCCCATTCCGACACTGTAGCCCCCCTCGTACGCCTTCCTCGGCAGGCTCTGCAAATAAAAAACCGGCTGGAATGGGAATTCCAGCCGGTTGCGAATGCAAGGGTATGTCGGGCTGACTGCTACTGTGCGCCTTCGAGGAAGAAGCGGCGGCTAAAGTAGTTGTACCAGGTGACCAGGAACGTGGCGATGGCCTTCATGGCCTGGTAGCCGATGCTCAAAAACGTGACGCCCACAAACATGTACAGGTCGTTGAGGCCCAAACCAATCACCGACAGGATGGTGAAGATCGTGAACTCGCGCTTGCGGCTCATGCCCTCGCGATGGTCGAACACGTACTTCATGCTGAGCCAGTAGTTGACCACGACGGACGTGATAAACGAGATCGTGGTGCTCATCAAAAAGTCGAGATGGAACAGCTCGACGAGCGCAATGAGCATGCCCCAGTCGATGCCAAAGGAGATAAGTCCCACGACAGCGAACTTGAGGAACTGCTTGGTATGAGGTTGTGCCAGTGCCTTGCGCACGTAATCACATCCAATGCGTTGACGAATCGAGCAGAGGATACTTTAGAGCTTTTGCATGGGAAACGTAAGGGCTTTGCCAAGAACTATACGAACTCGCCAAATTTGCAAGGGACAATCCGCAAACGTTGTAAATCCTTCCGTAAACGAGCAAGGCCCACGAACAACGCAGCGCTCGACGCACGTCGTCCGTGGGCCCCGTAGTGCAACGAGGAGGCCGAACTACTTGGTCTCCTCGCCCTCCAGGAAGATCTTTCGGGTCACAAAGTTGTAGACCATAACAAGCGCGGTGGCGCAAATCTTGGCGATATTGGCCTCGAGCCCCAGGCCGGCGTTGAGCGCCAGCACGATGCCGTCGTTGAGAGCCAAGCCGATCACGGACAGCACGACAAAGATAATGAACTCGCGGCGGCGGATCATGCCCTCCTTGTGCGCAAACACGTACTTCATGCTCGCGACGTAGTTAAAGATGAGCGAGACGATAAAGCCGCTGGTATTGGCGATCAGGATGTTAAGGCCCAGGCCGTAGTGGAGCAGATTCATGATGCCAAAGTCGATGACGGTGGCAATGACGCCGACGACGCCAAACTTCATGATCTGCGCAAGGAGCTTTTGCATGGTACCTGCCTTAGGGTGGCGCCGGAGCGCCGTGGGGATGACGAACTCAGCAAGTTTAGCCAATCCCCGCAGGCGGGGCTAGGCGCGCTCCTCGATAGCACCGTTTCTATATGCATCGAGCAGTTGGCGTAGGTCCTGAATCTGGCTGCGGATCTTGGCACCCGTATCGGTGTCGCTTACCATGCGGCGGCGGTCGGCCTCGTCAAAGCGGTTGGTCTCGCTCTCGATGTCCACGTTGCGGGTAAGTGCCTCGGCAACCGTGGTAAAGGCCCGGTGTGACTTGAGGCGGCAGCCGCGTGAGCTCGAGATAAGCGTGTAGCCGGCGATGCCCGTCTTGGGATGGTAGGCGCGGCAGAAGCCGCCATCGATGACCAGCAGCTTGCCCTCGGCGCGGATGGGCTGCTCGCCCTTGGTGGTTTTAACGGGTGTGTGGCCGTTGATGATGTGGCCGGTCGGCGAACATGCCATGGGGGCAACGCCGAACTCGCGCATGATGTCGTCGCAGACAGAGGGCGACTTGGTAAGCGTGAAGTACGGGTCCATCGGCTCGACCCAGGTGCTCTTATCGGCGATATAGGCGCGCTCAAAGGTGCGCACCAGGCGACCGCTCGCGGGTGAGTTAAAGCCGATCCACAGGTACCACATCCAGTCGAGGGCGTCGCGGTCGCCCACGCGCCAGGCGCGGCGGGCGATACGGTCGCAAAAATCGAGATAATCGCGGCCTGCGTGCCAGGTGCCCAGGCAGTTCATGCTGCTAAAGGTACCATCCTCGTTGAGCGGCACGCAGCCATGGAACAGCAGGTTGCCGTTGGTGACCTTGTACATCGAGCCGTGGGTGTAGAGGAAATCGATATGGCGATGCAGGTGATCGGCGGTGACAAACTCGGACACGAGCTTGTCGATGATATGTTGCTCCCGGGGCGTGAGCGTGTAGGGGTCCGTCGGGTCGACGGTGGGGAAGTCGTTGGTCGTGAGCGGCCACACGCTGCCGTCGGCGAGCGTGACCGTGCCGGTGTCGTGGTCGATTTTGTCGAGCAGCAGACGGTCGGTCATGTCGAACTCGGGGTGGCGCTGGATGATCTGGCCCTCGAGTTTAAAGAGCAGCACGTTGATGGCCTTGATTAGCGGGGTGATGGACTCACCGGCGGTGTAGGTGGCATCGGCAAAGGCGACGAGCTCGCGCAGCGAGATGCCGTAGTCGTTCTCGAGGATCTCGTAATTGTCGTAGCGTAGGTTGTTGCGCAGCACGGTGGCGATGCAGGCGGGCTCACCGGCCGCAGCGCCCATCCACAGCAGGTCGTGGTTGCCCCACTGAATGTCGAGCGAATGGTAGGTGAGCAGACGGTCCATAATCTTGGCAGCGCCGCCGCCACGGTCGAAGATATCGCCCACCAGGTGCAGGTGGTCGACGGCCAGGCGCTTGATGAGCGAGGCGAGCGACTCGATAAAGTCGTCGGCGCTGGCGGTCTCTAGGATGGACTCCACGATGCGCTCGTGATAACGCACACGATAGTTGTTCTCGTCCGGATGCGTGTGCAGCAGCTCGTCGATGATGTAGGCGTAATCGCGCGGGATGGCCTTACGCACCTTGGAGCGCGTATAGCGGCTCGAAAGCGAGCGGGCAACCATGATGAGCTGGTCGAGCATTGTCTTGTACCAGGTGGGGGAGTCCTCGCGCCGGCTGCGGACCAGCTCGATCTTCTCGCGCGGGTAGTAGATGAGCGTGCACAACTCGCCTTTTTCGTCAAAGGAGAGCGAGTCGCCAAAGATCTCGTCGACATGTTCGCGCACGACACCCGAGCAGTTGTTGAGGATGTGCATAAAGGCTTCGTACTCGCCGTGCACGTCGCTCATAAAATGCTCGGTGCCTTTGGGCAGGTTGAGAATGGCCGAGAGATTGATAATCTCGGTAAACGCGGATTGCTCGGTGGGAAATTGTCTCGACAGCAGACGCAGATACTTAAAGTCTTGCGGGTTGCGATCGAATGCGACCATGAAACACCTTCCGATATGGTTGGTAAAACTGATAAACAGCGTCAAACGTTTATCAGTATGCGCCGGCTTTGTTTCGATTTTGCGCCGGCGGCTGAATTGTCGGCTGAACGGTTTGGTAAATCGATTTAGTTGAGGTTGATGTGTCGGTTGGGTGGAGACGACAGAGGGTGTTTTCTCAGATATTTATGCGTGGGGTCGGTGGAGACGATGGTGGTAAAGATGTTCGCTATTTTTGGTTCGAATTGGTAAATAGTGGACGTTTGTATCGTATTTAGGCTTGCTGTGCGATAATTTGCGCAGCAATACTTAAGGAGCCTCATATGAGTGATTTTGTCCTGACCTGTGAATCCGCCGCCGACCGAACCCGTGAGTTCTTTGCGTCGCGCAATATCCCTGTCGTGTGTTTTCATTACGAGATCGACGATGTTGTCTATACGGACGATCTGTATCAGTCGATTACGCCGGACGAGTTTTTTGCCCAGATTGCCGCGGGTGCCATGCCCAAGACGTCTCAGGTGAGCGTGGGTGAGTTCGAGGAGTTTTGGGAGCCGTTTGTTGCCGAGGGTAAAGACGTGCTGCACCTGGCGTTGTCGTCGGGTATTTCGGGCACGTATGGATCGGCCTGCGTTGCGGCACAGATGCTCGCGGATCGCTATCCTCAGGGCGGCAAGGTGCGCGTTATCGATTCGTTGGCGGCGTCTTCGGGCTTTGGCCTATTGCTGGAATATGCCGCCGACGTGCGCGATAGCGGCGCTTCGCTCGACGAGACGGCCGCTTGGATTGAGGAGCATAAACTCAACCTTCACCACTGGTTCTTCTCGACCGATCTGTCGAGCTACCTGCGCGGCGGTCGCATTTCGGCTGCGAGCGCGATCATCGGCACGGCGCTTAAGATTTGCCCACTTATGACGGTCGATTGCGAAGGCAAGCTGTCGCCACGTGAGAAGATCCGCACCAAGAAGCGCGCGATTTCCGAGATGGCTAAGACCATGATGGCGCACGTGCAGGACGGTGCGGATTATTCGGGTAAGTGTATCTTGTCCCATTCGGCGTGCCGCGAGGATGCCGAGGCCGTTGCGGCGCTGATCGAGGAACAAGTTCCGCAGCTCAAAGGCAAGATTGAGATCAACAATATCGGTGCTCTGATTGGTTCGCACACCGGACCTGGTACGGTTGCGCTCTTCTTTATGGGTGACAAACGCGTGGATTAACTTGGCCCATCACGTCGCGCACGATTGCTCAAACGAAAACGGCCCGCCTCACGTTTGTGGGGCGGGCCTTGCTCTTGCGGTTAGCGTTTCTTTCCGCGGAAGAAGAAGCCGTGCAGCGAGGGCTTGAGTCCACGGTTGGCGCGACGCTCCTCGATATGATCGTGGATCGAAGCGACACGTTCGATAACCTCGTCGGGAATCGGCACGTCGGGATTCATGTTCTCGACCTGACTGACCTCGGCGGCGGCAACCTGGCCGATAATGGGCACATCGTCGTGCGAGATGACGGGCGTGGCGTCTTCCTTCATCTTGCGGTAGCGCTGCATCATGTCGGTCTGTAGCTGCTGGGCCGAAGGCGGCGTCCAAATGATGGCGTTGGCGCCGGCGGCGATGGTCTCGCGGATGCTCTCGGGTGTTTTGCCGCCCGGTGCGATGAGCGGCAGGTTGGGATAGTGCTCGCGCAGTTCACGTAGGACCTGGGGCGTGTTTTTGCCGGCGGCGATGTTGAGAATCTTGGCTCCGGCGCGCACTTTGGCATGCGCATCATCGTCGCAACGTACGACCGTGGCGATGACGGGGATGTCGGCGATGTTGGTGATGTGCTCGACCATCTCGGCAGTGGCGGGGGAGTTGACCCCGCAGCCCGCCGCGCCCTGCATCTCGGAGACGGCTGCCATCTGTACGGAGCGCTTACCGGTCGTAGTTCCGCCGCCCACGCCTACAAAGACTGGGCACTCGGCGACAGTCAACAGCGCCTGCGTAATGGCAGGCTGTGGCGTGAAGGGGTAAACGGCAAAGACGGCATCGGCGTTGGAGTTGCGGATGACCGCGACGTCGGTGGTGTAGATAAGCGACTTGATGCGACGACCGAAGAGCGTAAAGCCGCTGGCCTCCTCGATCTCGTCGGGCATGCGGAGGGCCGCCTTGCGCAGCCGCCCGTCGATGGGCAGCGGCTCCATGGGGAGCAGTCCGTTGGGGGTCACGGCCACCTGGGGCTCGGTAAATTCGTCTGCAAGCTCTACCTCGGAGAAGTCGACCGAGGCGACGATGTCCTCGTGAACCTCGGCGGGAACATCGATGGGGTCTTGGTCGTTCGTCGCGGCAGGCGTATCGAAGGAGCTGGTGCCGACAAAGGCGTCGACGCGCTCGTTCAAATCGTTGAGAGTATCCATGGAGGCTCGATTCTATGCGATGGTGGCTGGCAGGGTGCCGACAGCGTTGTGCTTGCTAAATCGTTTGACGAGTTGATTTTTCCCCGCCGCGCCATCCGTTAGACCGAAGGACCGGCGAACGTGAAGGAGCTGTGGTGGCGGGTATTGAGGTGCTATCTTGAATGTCCCGTTTAAAAGAGAGGTGACGCGGTATGGAATTCACAGCAATGTTGGGCTCGATTGGCCTGTGTGTGGGCGCAATCGTTGCCGCCGCAGTCATCTACTTGGTGGTCACGGCCATTAAGGGCAAAAGGGCCGAGCGCAAGGAACGCGAGGCACTTAAGCAGCACCGTGACCAGCAGGACAAGCGCGCACGGAGATAGTTTGTTGAGTTTTGAATCCGTGCGCTAGCTGCGTTTTCGGATCAGGGCGATGTAGAAGCCCTCAAAGTCGCGGCTGGGCGGAATGGTCAGCGTACCGGGCATACCGTTGGCGACGGCCGAGACATGCCCGGCAGCGATGGCCTCGGTGAGGGTGTTGCTCTCGACGCGTGGCTCTTCGCCAGCTTCCTGAGCACGACGCGCTTCGCTTTCGCTCGGCGTGCCATCGAGGGGGATAAGCTCGCAGTCCATGTGCTTGTCGAGGGCCTCTTGCAGAGCGTCCTCGTTTTCCTGCGGCAAGATCGAACAAGTCGAATAGACGAGCGTGCCGCCCGGTTTGAGGGCTCCCATGGCGCGGTCCAGAAGTGCTCGCTGCGAGCGGGCGCACTTGCCGAGCAACTGCTCGGTGAGTGCGCGCAGACTCTTCTCGTTGCCGCTGATGACGGTGCCCGTGCCGGTGCAGGGAGCGTCGAGCAGGATGCGGTCAAAGCGGAAGAACTCGTCGAGCTCGCGTGCGTCGATGCGCATGACGGGCACGTTTTTTGCGCCTTGGCGGTGGAGGTTGGCTTCGAGCTTCTCGGCGCGGGGAATGTTCATCTCGCAGGCCGTGAGGTGTGCCTGGCTCTGGGTGAGGGCGGCGATCTGCGTCGTCTTGCCACCGGGGGCCGCGCACATGTCCAGGATGTCCTCGCCGGTCTGAGCGCCCAGGACCAACGGCGGCATCATGGACGACAAGCTCTGCAAGTAGATCTTGCCGTCGCGGTAGATGTCGAGGTCCCACAGGTCGGAAACCTGGGCCTCGGGTAGGATGAAGGCGTCCGGATACCAGGTAACGGTTTGGTGCGCGAGGCCGGCCTCGTCGAGTGCGGCGGCGATGTCTTCGGCAGTCGCCTTG
This sequence comes from uncultured bacterium, assembly GCA_905215865.1. Taxonomy (GTDB): domain Bacteria; phylum Actinomycetota; class Coriobacteriia; order Coriobacteriales; family Coriobacteriaceae; genus Collinsella. Next base: position 7,215 of record CAJMRJ010000077.1, read on the forward strand.
AGCGTGTTGGCGCGCAGCGTGACCGGGCGTGTGGCCGCAGCGCCAAAGCCCTCGATCATGAGCTCGGCATCGGCGGGGGCATAGGTGCCGGCGAC
>CAJMRJ010000078.1:0-7255 GCA_905215865.1 uncultured bacterium
GTGACCACGCCGCGCCCGCGCTGTGCGCTCTCACCGTGCTGGGCCTGGCACTTGTCACCTGGCTGCCGGCAAGCCCCATCGCCGACGCGCTGGGCCTCATGACGCTACCCGCAATCTTTTTCGCACTGCTCATCGGCATCGTTGCCGCCTACATCGCGCTCACTCAACTGGCAAAGCGCCGCTACATCGCCCGCCACGGCGAGCTGCTGTAGCACGGTGAGCCGCCACAGTAGACAGCCCAAGGGCAAAACCACCACAAAGGTGCCTGTCCCCTTTGTGGTGGTTAGCTAGTCTTGGGGTGTCCAGGACCAGAAGAGGCTAATGAGCGCCACGCGCGAATTGGTACCGACCTTTTTGTTGATCGATGCAATGTGGCGGTAGAGTGTGGAGCGCGAAAGGAAGAGCGCCGCCGCAACGTCCTGAACGCTATCGTCCGAAACGACTAGCGCCTCCAGAACATCGCGCTCGCGCTTGGTGAGCCCAAAGGCGGCAACGAAGCCGTCGAGCCGATCGTCAAACGAAAGCTCCGGCGGCTCCAGGGGCACCGTGTCGGCCTGATCGGGTGCACGGCTCACGCCAAGATCGTCGGTAGCAAAAGCCAGCCCGCCATGTGTCGCCTCGCGCTCGCCGTCTTGCCCAAACTGTCCCAACAGCGAAATCGCGATGCCGACGAACAGCACGAGCACGACACCCACCGCCGTCAGCACATTTTGAATCGAGATGATCGCCACCGCCGGAGCCGTCACGAGTATCGAGCAAACGTTGTTGATAACACGGCCCATGCACGGCCACAGATACGCCCAGCGGGCATACATCGAAATCGCGGCGAACTTCGCGGTGAAGAACACCACGAAAAAGCCCGTGCCAAGGTAAAAGATAATCGTGGCGGCAAGCGTATTGCCACCGTTGCCATCGGTGATAAGCACAAAGAACGAGAGCGTGGACAGCATGGCGGCGCACGTCATGATGATATTCATATACGAACGCCCACGCAGGTCATACAGGACGCCGGCGGCAAGGGCGCTCACAACCAGCAGCAAGCGCGGCCAGTCGCCCAGGTCGATGGCGCCGGCGGCATGCGAAGTCGTAAGGCCGGCATTGAGAGCCGCGAACACGCCGGTGAGGCAGGCGGTCGCCACCGTCAGCCGCGCCACGGCACCCTGGAAGGTTGCCTTTGCCTCGGGGTCATCGCGCCACCTGGTGCCACGCTCCGACGCATCGACCGACAGCTCGGCAATCTCGGCCTCGAACTCGGGTGCAGACTCATCGCGCAATTTAGCTCGACGGGTACCGTGAAGCAGTCCAACCAGCGCAATCGCACAGGCGGTGAGGACAAACTGCTGGGGAATGCCCGCAGGCATCACCATATGGTTGAGCACCTGTACCAAAATGCCCGCAGCATAAGAAACCGCCACGGCGCGCCAAACAGGGTGTCTGCGCAAAACGCCGCGCCAGATTGGCATGGGCGGTCGACCCGCAGTAGCCCAGGGCGCAGCACGCCACCAAACCGCCGGCAATCACGACCTGAAACTGCACTGCCATAATCATCAGCAACAATGCCGACACCAATAGCACGCCTGTAATATCGCCTGTCGCATCGATCGACTGGGGACAGCGATAATACAGAAATGGGCGCACGAAAAAGCCGATCACGCTCGCGCCGACAACGATGCTCTCGTAGATGACGACCTCACTCGATGGCACGAACTCGGCTATGCGCACATCAAAGAGATACTCGCACGCCAAAAACGTGAAGAAGAACAGCGCCAGGCATATAATCTCCCGAATGCCCCGACGCAAATATGCGGTTGTGTCTCCCATGCCCCTCATGGTTAACCCCCGGCCGCTCAATTGTCTGGAATTCTATTTTAATAAAGAACCAGTCTCAATATCGAAACCAAGCTCGAAATGCTGCTAATTCGGCCCCAGTCGTCCACATCACGCCGCGATTTTGAGCCGCATGGCCCAGAAGGGACACGCGCAACGCCACTTCCTTGATGGGCATCCCGATGCAAACGCGCCCGGCAAGCATTAACTGCTCGCCGGGCGCCTTGCCGTCTGCGGATTTTGGGACATGCGGCCCGCTTTTTTGACCCATCTGTCGGTACACTAAAAGTACTATGGGTACCCGCGAGCGACATATCGGCCACGCGGCCGCCCGGACCGCGCCGGTTGCGGATCCCGGGGGCGGCAGGCTCTTCGCCATGCCTCGATTCCTTGTTGGCATAACGCATCGTGTATACCGCCGCCGCGTCTTCGCTATCGCCGGTGTCACTACTGCGCTGTTCCTTATACTTTTGGCAGTCTTGCCGGCGTTGTTCGCCTCAGATTTCAAGCTTTCCAACACCACGCACGTCTATAGTGAGGTGTCCGAAGAGGTCGTGGATGCGCTCGTCCATTCGAGCTCTCTCCCGCTGCTTGTCGCTGCAATTGCATTTTCGATCTGGGGTGTGTTGGCGTACCTGCGTTGCTTGGACTACGTCTTGCGCCGCCGCCTTGTTGCCATCGCCGCCATTTGCGCCCTGTGGATGATCGATGTCATCCTCAAATATAAGTCGTTCACGCCGTTTTATGCCACCGTGCTGTGGTACCTGTACTACGTGCCCATGACGCTCATTCCGCTGCTCTACCAGCTCTGCGGCCTGCGCCTTGCGGGTTTGGAACAGCATCGTATGGGGCGTCGGTACCGCACCGTTTTGTGGGTCATGGCTGGCCTGCTTATTGGCTTTGTGCTCACTAACGATGTTCACCAGCAGGTCTTCCACTTCGATCGATCGAGTGGAACCTGGAGCAACGATTACACATACGGTTGGGGCTACGGTGCCGTCTTAGTGTGGACGGCCTTTAACTTCGTGGCCTTTTTTATCCTGGTGGGCCGATCCTCGTCCTTCCACATCCAACGTTTTTCGGGTACGGCGGCGCTCGTGCTACTGGGCGGTGCATTCTTTGCAATCTCATATGCGCTGCGCGTGCCCTGGGCATGGAGGCTCAACTTTTCGCTCGTCTATTGCGTCCTGTGCGTGGTGGCGATGGAAATCTGCCTCGATTGCGGTGTCATTCCGTCATATCACGACATCGCCGGTATTTTCGGCACCTTGCCGCTTGACCTGAAAGTTCTAACGCGTGACCTGCAGGAAGTCTATGCCACGCCGGTGTCAAAGCCGATCCCAGAGGGCGTGCGCGAGGAGTTGCGAGTCCAGGAGCACGGGCGCGCCCATGCCTTTGCCGTGGCGTCCGATCCCGATGTAATGTATCGCACCTTTCCGCTGCTGGGCGGATCGGCGCTGCTTGCCCAAGACGTGTCGGAGCTCAACGAGCTCAATCGCGAACTAGCGCATCGTCGCATGGAGTTGCAACGCCAAAACGAGCTGCTTGTCGCCGACTACGATCTTAAGACGCATTTGGCAGATCAAGAGGCCGAGACCCTGCTGGTCCAAGACGTGGACCAGGCGCTTGCCCACGCGCTCGAAGAGATGTACGACTCGCTGAGCTCGCTGCCACCGTTGACCGACGAGGCATCTTCGCACGAGCGTTACCGCATGCTGCGGCGCGCCAAGATGCTCGTCGCCTATTGCAAACGCAAGGGGTCGCTCACGTTGGCACAGCACGGGGAGAGCGGTTTTGACCGCGACCGCATTCAGCTCATTGCCAACGAGCTCGCAAGCGACCTACGCACGATTGATGTCGATTGCGCCTCGATTATTGCCATACGGCGCCCGATGCACGCCAGTGCGGTAAGCGCGCTGTACGACTGCGTATATGACTTTGCGTTTTTTGCCTACACCACTACTCGACCGGCACTTATGTATCACTTGAGCGACCACGACTCGTGCAGTGTGGAGCTGCGTGCCACGCTTTTCTCCAACGACGAGGAGGATCTTTCGCAGACACCCGCTGCGCAAGAGCTCGAAAGCGCTTTGCAAGGGCGCAACGTGGCATATCGCCTTGAAGGCGAGCCCGGCCAGCTGCGCATGATCGTCTTGATGCCGAGGGCGGGTGAGTGACGATGCAGATTTCGCTCATTCTTCCCCAAATCGTTGCGCTCGATGTTGTCTTTGCCCTGGCTGCGTGTCTGCAGACGATCCACGTCCCGCTCATCGCATCGCGCCGCTCGTCCTATAACCGTAAGGTGATTTGCGCCTACGAGGCGAGCCTTGTGCTTCACCTGATGATTTCGGCGCTCATCTTATTCGCGTCGTCTGACTCGTATCTGGTGGCGCCGCTTGACGTTTGCGCCAGGGCGATGGGCGGAGCGTTGTGGCTCAATGCCGCGATCTTTGCCTATGGCGTGGTGCTTATGGTGCACTATCGTCGCCCCGTCATGCTGGTCGAGCTGCTGCTTGTTGTCGCCGTTACACCGCCGGTGGTTTTTGCCATGGGCTCGGCGTGGACCGTTGTCCTTATCGCAGAGGGAGCGTTCTTCCTGTTCCGTTCCATCGCGGCGCTCTTGATGGACGTCCGTAACCGCCAGGAGGATATCACCGCATTCTCGACGATTGAAACCATCAACGTGATTCCCGTGGGCATCCTGTATCTAGACCCGAGGGGCCGTCCGCTGCTCATGAACCGCTGCATGCGTAAAAACCTGGTGGAGCTTCATATGCCAACCGATCTACGCGACATGAGCGGCACATGGAACGACCTGCGCAAACTTAGCATGCAAATGCCCGAAAGCAGCAGGAACCGTGTGCGGATTAATCTGGACCGCTTTGGTGAGGCGCGTGCGGTGGTCGAGGTCTCTCCCGCCGAGATTCGCCTATTTGTGCGTGATCGTGTTATGGTTTCGGGCCGTTCGTTCGAGCGCATTATCGGTCTTGATGTGACAGAGTACGCGCATGCTCATGACCGCTTGGCGCAAGCCAACCACCTGCTTGAGCTTGCGGGCCAAGAGCTCCAAGCCCAGATCGAAGAAGTCAAAAAAGTTGCCGACAATGCGGCCTACCTACGTATGCGCGCCCGCGTTCACGATGTGATCGGGCAACGCCTGTCCATTCTTCATCGCTATTTGGAGGAGGGGCGTCTGGACGATGAGTCGCTCGAGCAGATTGACCCGTTGCTGCGCTCAATCGCCGCCGATTTGCGCAGTGGCGGTGCCAGCGAGCCTGCAGAGCAGCTGGGTGATATCGTCCATGCTTTTGGCCTGGTGAGTGTGCAGATCGATGTTGAGGGTGCGCTGCCAGAGGACACGCGTGTCGCCGCCGCATTTTTGCAGATTATCCGCGAGGCCTCGACTAATGCCACCAAGCATGCGCAGGCGCATCGGGTCCACGTGCGTCTGTGGCAGGAGGGGACGGATGCTGGCGCCGTCGCGCGCATGACGATTTCTAACGACGGGTCCCCGGCCCCCGTATCGTATCGCGAGGGAACGGGTATCCCTGGTATGAGGCGTGTCGCACAAGATTTGGGCGGCAGCCTTGAGGTCCATGCCGCCCCACCCTTTACGCTTACGGTATCCATTCCGCTTAACGCCAACGCCACGTCCCAAAGGAGAAGCTCATGATCCGCGTGTTGATCGTCGAAGACCAGGCCATTCTGCGCGAGAGCCTGGCGCGCTCCGTTGGCGATCAGCCCGATATGACCGTTGTTTCCGCCATCGCCGATGCCTCCGAGGCCTTGGGTGTCGCGCTCAAGGAGCGTCCGGACATGATACTGATGGACGTATGCACCGAGCATGATTCCAACGGCATCGTGGCGGCGGCGCGCATCAAGGAGCAGCTGCCCGAGTGTCGCATCATTATCATGACCGGCATGCCCGAGATCACCTTTGTCGATCAGGCCCGCGAGGCGGGCGTCGATAGCTTTGTGTACAAGAATGTCGGTATCGACGAGCTGTTCGCCGTGATGCGCTCCACGCTGGCGGGCTATTGCACGTTTCCCAAGCCGCCTGAGAGCATTTTTTCGGGCACGGCAGCTCTCGACGATGTCGAGCTATCGATTTTGCGCCTTGCCTGCGAGGGCAAAAGCCGCCGCGAGATCGCGGCCGAGCTGTTTATGAGCGAGGGCACCATCAAGCGTCGCATCTCGGAGATCCTGAGCAAGACCGGCTACGACAACATCATGCGCCTGGCCGTGCATGCGGTGACCGAGGGCAGCATCGTTCCCAACATGGAGCGCTAACGCTCGTTGCGTATCGGCATAAAAACGACGGGGCCGCAGGATCAACTCCTGCGGCCCCGTCTGGTGTGCGCGGATGTGTCCGCCAATCCGCGGCTGATGTTACGTGCCGCTACGCGATGTTTGCGGTGTAAGAGGCGACGTCCTCGTAGGAATCGGTCAGGTAGGCGTCGATGCCGATGGTCGTGTTGACCAGGTCGTCAAGGCTGTCAAGCTCGCCGTTCGAGAACGTGAATTCCTCGGTGGCGTTGGTGCCGGGCATCAGGTGAGCCGAGAACCAGGGGTCCTTCATGGTGCCGTTGACGTTGGTCTTGCCGGAAGGAGCGTAGAAGGTCAGGTCCTTGTCGCTCTTGTTGGTGATGTTAACGACAAAGCCGATGTCGCCCCAGTCGTCCTTGAACTTCTCGGTGATGGTGATGGTGCACAGATCGTCATCGGCGACGGTGACGGCGGGGGAGATTTCGACGCTCTGGACATCGTCGTCTTCGACGGCCTCATCGATCTCCTCTTCCTTCTCGGCCGCCTCGCGATCCTTCTTCACCGTACCGGACAGATCCTTGTCGGACTTCGTAAAGATAAGCTTGTCGCCTTCCACCTCGAGGACGAGCTTGTCGTCCTTGAGCTTCAGGTCGTGCGACTCATCTTCGGCGGTAATCGTTACGGTGGTGGCGTCCTTGGCCTCCCATTTCAGATCGGCGACCTCAAGGAACATGTCGAGGACGCCCGTACCGTCTTCGTCGAGAATCAGGATACAGTTGAGGCCCCACTCCTTGAGCATATCCATGTACTCATCGGTGAGCTCTTCGCCGTCCAAGGTTCCACCCGAGTACTGCCAGCTGCCGACGAAGTTGGCCTTGGGGTCCTTGCCGCCGCCGCTGCAGCCCGTCAGGGCAAAGGCGAGCGCCAGGACGCATGTCAGAAATGCGAGTACGGACTTTTTGAACGTTGTCTTCATGGTGTCCTCCTTTATCGAACGAAACCCATAGAAGCAAATGCGGGGGTGGCGGACCTCCCCGCCAATTACCAGGTAGAGGGGCTAGGGCCTGGGCGTTCCGCAGTTGCTGCAGAACTTGCCGCCGTTTTCGCTGCCGCAGTTGGGACAGAACCACTTGGTCGGTGCCGGGGCGGGTGCGGGGCTGCC
>CAJMRJ010000079.1:0-7117 GCA_905215865.1 uncultured bacterium
TTCCCGGGAAGTGAACGACCTATTTTGGACCCTTGAAGCATCGGCATATTTTGGCCGCCAGTTCCTGCGGTTTTATCGCATGAATCCTGCTGTTTTGCAATCAAAAAATGTGGATGCTTCGGGGCCCTAGTTTTACTCGTTCACTTCTCGGAAAACCATTCACCTTCGTTTTTGCCGGACATCGTTTTGGGCGTTGCGACTCGGTATCGGCCGATATTGAGAGGGAAAACGCCCTCTCTTGGACAATCGAGTCTGTCCGGACGCATCTGCGGGAGTTGTCTGCACAATTCGCGGTATCATGGTGCGGAGTTTTGAAAGGAGCCGCTGGTGGTCACGACGACGTTTGCTTCGCCCTTGGGCGAAATCTTGCTTGCCGCTGATGGCCGCGGTCTGACGGGGCTTTGGTTTGAGGGGCAGGAGCACTTTGGCTCCACGCTTCTCAAAGAAGATCCCGAACATGTTGAAGGCGCTGATGCAGTTTCCGGTACTGGCGGCATGTCGTCGGTGAGTCCGGCAAATGGTGCGGCGTCTTCGGTGCTTGAGCGTTCCTGGGCTTGGTTGAATGCTTATTTTGCGGGGCAGGAGCCTCGGTTTACGCCGCCGTTGCATATGATTGGCACGGCGTTTCAGCGCGAGGTTTGGTTTGAGCTGCTTTCAATTCCGCGTGGCGAGGTCGCCACGTATGGCGAGATCGCCCAGCGTGTTGCGGCTCGACATCGTGTACCGGGAAACGAAGCGCCCGTTGTGTCTCCCCGTGCCGTGGGGGCCGCGGTCGCGCGTAATCCCATTTCGATCATTGTGCCGTGCCATCGTGTGGTTGCCGCCGACGGCTCGCTTAACGGATATGCCGGCGGGCTTGATCGCAAGGAGTGGCTGCTTCGGCTTGAGGGCGCGTACGAGGAATAACGTTCGAGCACTTTGCATAGCCAAGACGCCGTGAAAGAACGAGTCGCCGTCTTTTCGCGACCGGCATGCGTCTAAGCGCTCGGCATCTGAGCCTTAAGTTTGGTTAAGCCATATCCTGCGTATTTGAAAACGCGCAGGTTGAGCAGCTAAGGCTGCGCCAAGACGGCTGGCGGTGCGCTATCATCGGCGGTATCGAAACCTGTATAGCCGTGCGCCAAAGGAACAACCATGAAGCTGATGCTTGCCGAAGACGAACCCGGCCTCTCCCGCGCTCTTACCGCGATTCTTCAACATAGCGACTACGAGGTTGACACCGCGCTCGACGGCCTGACGGCGCTCGAATATCTACTCGCCAACGACTATGACGCCGCAATCCTGGACATCATGATGCCCGGCATGGATGGCATCGAGGTGCTCAAGCGCACGCGTGAAGCCGGTAAACGCCTGCCCATCATCATGCTCACGGCAAAAAGCGAGGTGTCCGATAAGGTCGAGGGCCTGGATGCCGGTGCCAACGATTACCTGACCAAGCCGTTTGCCGCCAAGGAACTGCTCGCACGCATTCGTGCCATGACGCGTGCCGCGACGGCAATTGACGCCACGACGCTCAGCGTGGGCAACGTGCGTCTCGACACGGCATCGTGCACGCTCGTTGGCCCTTTGGGCGAGGAGCACCTGGCCAATCGTGAGTTTCAGCTTATGGAGCTCTTTATGCGTAACGCCGGCACGTGCATGCCCACCGAGCGTCTGATGCTCGGGGTTTGGGGTGAGGACGCGCCCGAAGGCGCCAACGTGGTGTGGGTCTACATCTCGTACCTGCGCAAAAAGCTGACGGCGCTGGGTGCCAATGTGGCCATCCGCGCGTCGCGCAATCAGGGATATTCGCTTGAGGTTGTCGAGGAGGGCGAGCAGGCGTGAGCGTGCGCACGTGGTGCAAGCGCATGACGGAGCGGTTTCACGCCGCCTCGAGTAGTACGGGGCGGGCAAATTCTGTTGACGCAATGGGCTGCCGCCTGCGTCGCAAGTTTATCCTCGTTGCCATGGGCGCCGTGACCGTGGTGCTCACGCTCATCATCGCCGGCATCAACATCGTCAATTATTCGCATGTCTGCAAGATGGCCGACGCTCGCCTGGACTATATCCTGGCGGGCAAGGACGGTATCGATTGGGGGGACGAGCCTAAAGACGATCCCGCTAATGGCAAGGATGCCGGCGATAGCCAGGCGGGCATTCGCATCAGGCACTTCGAAGGTATGACGGCGGAGTCTCCCTTCGACACGCGCTACTTTACGGTGTCGATCGCCGGTGGGCAGGTGACCGATGTCAACACGGCCCGCATTGCCGCGGTGGGCGCCAAGCGTGCTGCACGCATCGCTGCAGGACTATATTCCAAGGGTTGGACCTCGGGCTTTTCTGGTAACTACCGCTATACGGTTACGGTTCAAGGCGATGAGACCACCTATGTGTTCGTGGACTGCTCGCGTGAGCTTGCAAGCTTTCATTCGTTTTTGAGCGCGAGCGTGGCGATCAGTTGCATTGGCTGGCTGGCGGTGCTGGCAATTGTGGCGGGTGCCTCGGGCGCGGTGATTCGACCGATGGTCGAGAGCTACAGCAAGCAAAAGCGCTTTATTACCGATGCAAGCCACGAGATCAAGACGCCGTTGGCCGTGATCGACGCCGCTAACGAGGTACAGGAAATTGAGAGCGGCGAGAGCGAGTGGACGCAGAGCATTCACGAGCAGGTCGCGCGGCTGACGGCGCTGACGGAGCGTCTGGTGTTCCTGGCGCGTATGGACGAGGGTTTGGCCGGCTTTACCATGACATCGATCGATCTTTCAGAGGCAGTGGACAAGGCGGCGGCGCCGTTTGGGTCGTTGGCGGTTTCGCGCGGAAAGCGGCTGGCGACGTCGATCGCGAGCGGCGTGCGAGCCCATGCCGATGCCGCGGCAGTGGCGCAGGTTGTTGAGCTGCTGCTGGACAATGCCACACGCTACGCAAGCGAGGACAGCGTGATTGAGCTGAGCCTGCGTGCCGTTTCGCGCGGTCAGGGTAAAGGTGCCGCCGAGCTTGTCGTATCGAACGCCGTGGACGAGCTGCCCGAAGGCGACCTGGACCGATTGTTCGACCGCTTCTATCGTGCAGACGTATCGCGCAGCTCCAAGACGGGCGGCTCGGGCGTGGGCCTATCCGTTGTGCGTGCCATCGCCGAGGCCCATGGCGGGAGCGCTTCTGTCTGCGGCCACAGCAACCAGATTACCTTCACTGTCCGCCTCTAAAACCTACCAAAATAAACCTGTCCCTTTTTGGTCGGTGCGAAATGGGTAATACTAAGGAGTTATCCGACCAGATGGGAATTAATCGATGGCTTATATCGAATTCAAAGACGTCATCAAGGCGTACGGCGAGGGCGATGCCCGCATTCACGCGCTCGACGGCGCGAGCTTTACCGTTGAGCGCGGTGAGCTCGCCATTATCCTGGGCGCCTCGGGTGCCGGCAAGACCACGGCGCTCAACATCCTGGGCGGCATGGATACGGTAACCTCCGGCACCGTGACGGTGGACGGGCGCGACGTGAGCTCCGCCAACGAGGCGCAGCTCGTGGAATACCGCCGTGCCGACGTCGGCTTTGTCTTCCAGTTCTACAATCTGGTCCCCAACCTGACGGCGCTCGAAAATGTCGAGCTTGCGGCGCAGATTTGCCCCGATTCGCTCGATGCCGAACAGACGCTTCGCCAGGTTGGCCTGGGTGAGCGCCTTGCCAACTTTCCGGCGCAGCTTTCGGGCGGCGAGCAGCAGCGCGTGTCCATTGCACGCGCACTGGCCAAGAACCCCAAACTGCTTTTGTGCGACGAGCCCACGGGTGCACTCGACTACAAAACCGGTAAGCAGATTTTGCAGCTGTTGCAGGATACCTGCCGCAAGCAGGGCATTACGGTCATCATCATCACGCATAACTCCGCGCTCGCGCCCATGGCCGATCGTCTGATCCGCTTTAAGAGCGGCCGCGTGGAAAGCGAGACGGTCCAGCAAAATCCCGTGCCTATCGAGACGATCGAGTGGTAGCGCCCATGGACCAACATCGCCAAAACAGCCAAAACCACGATACGGAGCACGCAGGCCGCGACGGGGAGTTCGCGACCTACCGCACTGCCCAAAGCTCAAACGATATGGTCCCGACGGTTTTTCGCCGTGGCATCTACCGCACAATCCGAGGCAGTCTTAAGCGCTTCTTGTCAATCGTGGTCATCACCGCGCTTGGCGTGAGCGTGATGTGCGGCCTTAAGGCGGGCTGCGAGGATCTGCGCGATTCGGTTGACGCCTACTTTGACCAGCAGAGTGTCTATGACATTAATGTGCAGTCGACCTATGGCCTTACACGCGACGATCTTGCGGCTATCCAAGAGGTCGACGGCGTCGAGACGGCCGAGGGCATCTACACCGAGACCGCCTACACCGCCGTGGGCACAACACGCGAGCGCGTGGTCGTGCAAAGTCTCTCCAAGGAAAACATCGATCAGCCGGTGCTCGTGAACGGCGATTTGCCCGAGAGCGCCGATGAGGTTGCGGTGACATCGAAGTTCCTGAAGGCTTCGGGCAAAAAGCTCGGCGATACCGTGAGCTTTGCCGCCAATGACGCGAGCTCGTCGAACCAAAGCGCTAAGGACCAGTTTGCCACGAGCGATTACACCATTACGGCCGAGGTCCTCGATCCCACTGATGTGAGCTCCGACTCGACCGTCAACGACTTTCGCGCTGCTTCGGCTGCGGACTATAAGTTCTATGTGAGCGAGGATGCCGCGACATCTTCCTCCTACTCCGCCGTCCACGTGATTGTTGAGGGAGCCAAGAGCCTCAACTCCTATTCCGATGCCTACACGACAAAGATCAACGAGGTCAAGAGTAATATCGAGGAGATCCGCGACGAGCGCGAGAAGGCGCGCGTTCAGGAACTGACGGTCGACACGCCGGCAAGCTTGGATGCGGCTGAGCGCCAGACGAATATGCTCTTTGGGATAGAGCAGGACAACATCAATCGCATGGCCGAGGGCAGCGAGGAGCGCGTTCAGGCACAGGCCGATTTGAACCAGCGCCGCGCAGCCGCCGACCAGCAATTTGCCGATGCCCGTACCGAGCTTTCCGATCTGGGCGAATGCACTTGGTACATCCAGGACCGCGATAGCATCACAAGCTACTCGAGCGTGGAGAGCGACAGCTCTTCGATCGAAGCCATCGCCACGGTTTTCCCATTCATCTTCTTTGTCGTCGCCGTGCTCATTAGCCTTACCACCGCCACGCGCATGGTCGAGGAGGAGCGCACGCTCATTGGTCTGTACAAGGCGCTCGGCTATTCACGCGGGCGTATCCTGTCCAAATACGTGAACTATTCACTGTGGGCTTGTCTGATCGGCGGCGTGCTTGGCAACATTGTCGGATTTGTGGGCCTACCACTGTTCCTGTTCACGGTGTTCGACGACATGTACTCACTGCCCCAGATGCTGCTTTCGTACGACATCGTGTCCTCAATCGTCTCGGTGGCGCTGTTTGCCGTGGGTGTGGTGGGCGCCACGATTATCGCCTGCCGCCACGAGATGGCCGAGACCCCAGCCTCGCTCATGCGTCCCAAGGCCCCGCGTGCCGGCTCGCGCATTTTGCTTGAGCGCATCGGCTTTATCTGGCACCGTATGGGCTTTTTGAACAAGGTGGCGGCGCGTAACCTGTTCCGCTACAAAAAGCGTGCCCTTATGACCATCTTTGGTATCGCCGGCTGCACGGCGCTCGTGATCTGCGCTCTGGGCATCCGCGATACGTCGATAGCGCTTTCGCCCAAACAGTACGGGCATATCACGCGCTACGACTTGCTGGCGGTCGCCAATCCCGACGACTTTACGCAGACGTGCGCGGCGCTCGACGAGCGAAGCGCGGTCAAGGATTCCGGTGTGACCGTGACTTCGACGCTGCCGATTACGACCGATAACGTCACCTTTACATTTGGCGGCAAAAGCGAGACAGTGCTGTTAATCGTGGTGCCCGATGACCGCGTGAACGATCTGGACGACTACGTGCGCCTTGAGGACGAGTCCAAAGAGTCGCTGTCTTTGCGTGACGGAGATGTGTATCTGAGCAAGAGTTCACAGCTGGCGCTGGGGATTCAGCCGGGTGATGCGGCGCACGTTCAGGATTCGTCGCTCAATGCTGCCAAGGTCAAAGTCAGCGACATTTCGCTCAACTATCTTGGCAACACACTCTATATGACGCAGGGCACCTATGAGCGCGCGTTCGGTCGAAGCGCGCGCCTTAACGGTGTCCTTGCGTTGCTGAAGGGCTCGTCGGCCGACCAGATTGCGTTTAGCAAGAAGATTAAGAGTGACGGCTGGCTTACGATTTCGAGTACGGCCGAGCATCAGGCGAACGCTGATGCGAACTTTACGATTATCAATTCGGTCGTGGCGCTCGTGACCTTTATGGCGGCGTGCCTGTCGTTTGTGGTTGTGTTTACACTGTCCAACACGAATATCTCCGAGCGCGAGCGCGAGCTGGCGACCATTAAGGTGCTGGGCTTCCGCCGTGGCGAGGTGCACCACTACGTCAACAAGGAGACGTTAATCCTCACGGCAATTGGCGCCGCGCTGGGCGTGCCGCTGGGTAGCCTGCTGGCCGAGAGCTTTACGTACATTCTGCAGATGCCGTCGCTCTACTTTGACGTTGAGGTCCAGCCGCTGAGTTATGTGCTCGCCGTAGTGCTTTCCTTTGTCTTTACGTTTATCGTCAACCTCACTACCAATCGCACCCTCAATAGGATCGACATGGTCGGCGCCCTCAAGAGCGCCGAGTAGCCTGTCCTGGGATTCAAGTTATAGCGAGCTGCCGACGCGCCCACAGCAGTATTTTTGCATAAACTGCCCCGCCAAATGCATATTTCGGTGGGGCGATTGCTTTTTGCCCACAGGTGCCCCAGGGGGCGCCGTGCAAATTCCGGAGTATTCAGCATCCCGGGGTCCGCGGGCGCGGGGGCGGGGGTGCAAAACTGCGCTGAAAGCCCCGATTCTGAGCCCCAACGCCTCTAGAGCCGCTCGTTTTTTTACAGGATACGGCCCATGGTGCCTGCCTTTCTCCCAAAATCCAGTATGCAGGCACCCTCGGCTGCTGAATACTCCCAAAAATGCACGCCGCATCCTACCCCAGGCACCCGCAGCAAGCAGACGAATAGCCT
>CAJMRJ010000080.1:0-7113 GCA_905215865.1 uncultured bacterium
GGTCTCCCCCGCCAGCAGACGGTCGACCAGGCCGGCGGCGCGGCCGGCGATCACATTCTCGTCGCAACGGACAAGCGGCTTGGAAATGCCCAGATGCATCAGCAGCTTTGACGTCACACGCGTGTCTTCGCAGCAGATGGCATCGGCGACGGCAAACGCCTCGCCAACGCGCGGGGACAGGTCGCCTAGGTTGCCGATGGGCGTGCCGACCACATAGAGCTTGCCCGCATGGGCACTGTTTTGCGTCATATCAACCTATTCAATCATGCCGCGCTCGAGCGTGCCGAGCGCCGCGCGGGCGTCCCATGCTGCGATGCGCTTCTCGGTCTTCCACGTTTGGAAGAACCAACCGGCAGCCGGCGCAAACGAAGCCAGCTGGTTGGCGATAAACACGCGCTCGTAGGCATTGCGGCCCTCGGGCGTAACCGACGAGTTGGCAAAGATCGCCGCACCCGACCATTCGCCCACCAGCACGGGGAACCCAGTCGAGATCGCTTCTTTAAGCTCGCGCTTGTTACGCGAAATCGCCGTCGTCAGCCCGCGGGGACTCGTGATGTCGAGCGCATACTCGTCGCGGTAATGGTACAGGTGAAGGTCCATGTAGACATTCTTGTACTTGGCGCCGCGCATAAAATGCTTCCACTCGCTGGGATGCCCCGAAGACGAGAAGACGACGATCTTATCCTCGGGCATATACGAACGGACGAGCTCGTAGGCATCGCGATAGAAATTGCGCAGGTAGTGGGCCGGAATGCCATCCGTCATGGTAAAGAGACTCTTGCGGACGCTCATCTGTGGTGTATCCAGCAGCTCAATGCCCAGCAGGCTTTCAGCCTCGCCGTAGCGATCGGCCAAGCGCTCGAGCACGTCGAGTGCGACATGACGGCCGTTGGTGGACGAATGCCACTCGGCAACAGCCTCCGGCGTGGTGGGCGAATCGTTGGAATCGCCCTGGCCACCGGGCACAGTTGCCAGATCGAGCAGCACGCGGATGCCGTACTTGGCAGCCCACTCAATTGCACGGTCGATGTAGTCGACAACCGAGATGTAGGACGCATCGGACTCCTGTGAACCAAAGGCATACCAGGGCACCGGCAGACGCACGGCATTGAGACCGATCTGCGCCATGCGGCGAAAATCGTCCTCGCTCACAAACGTCTCGTAATGACGGCGCATGCGCTCGTTATAGGCGGCGGTGCCCATGGCCTCCTGCAGCTCGGCCGCGTTGGATGCACCGGTCGCCGCGTATAGCGACGGGGTCACCCAAGGCTCGGGAATAAACCAGCCAGAGAGATTAACGCCGAGTATCCTCTCCATCACTGCCCCCTTCGGATCGTGCAGGTCGAGCCTGCATCGTATTGCATAGGAAAAGTATCGTTTTGAGTATACCCGCGCGTGAGGACAGACGACCGAACGGTCTGCAAAGTGGCGCAAAAGCGGGAGGAATGTCTGGGCGGGCGGGCCCGAGATAGCGCGCCGAGATGCGCGCGTGCGCCGGAAGTAGGCGGCCGAAAAGCGCGCCCCGTTTTTTCGCAAGAGACTGGGATGCGTTTTCCGTTCGAGGCCTCAACCGGAAAATGCATCCCGTTCTGAGCGCGGGATCTGGGGCACAGTTTCCGCCAAGGGCCGCAAAAGGAATGCGCGTCCCATTCTGACGCGGGATTCCGGGTCGCGCTTTCCCAAGCGGCCTCAAAGCGGAAACTGCATCCCGCTCTGAAGCCAAATTCCGGGATGCAGTTTCCGCAGGAGCCCTCGGTAAAAGAAAAGGACCCCTTTGCAGAGGTCCTAGTCAATTCAAGGTGGCGGGGAAGGGAATCGAACCCCTGACACGAGGATTTTCAGTCCTCTGCTCTACCAACTGAGCTACCCAGCCATTTGAGGTGTGCCTTGTTTCAAGGCTTGATTAGTATAACCAAGGACGCGCTCCGGTCAACCGAGAATTTTAAAAAAGTTTTTGAGCGCGACATCGGCCACAATCTCGCTCCTATAGAACGGCACGTCAGAAGCATCAACCGGCCGCAAGAAGTTTTTCACTCAGGGCCGCACGGGCAAACTCACTTGGCGTCATCCCCTCGGCAGCCGCCCGTCGGCGAATGGCCTCCTTCATTCCCAGAGGGATCTTGACCGATAGCGTTGCCGTTCCCTCACCTGAGAGTGGAGGCCGTCCATGCACGATTCCACCAACGGTGTGTTCGCCATCCGGAAACTCTCCGCGCTCGTACGACTCACACCACGCGTCAATCATTTCATCCGTTACAACCTGACCACTAGCGGTCGTATATGTCTCGCCCATCATCGACCCCTTCCGTCAGGTGCTTTTTGGCGTTGGGATGGATCTCAACATCCATGCATCTTCTCCTCCATCTTACCCAATTTCGTATGACGAAAGTCCACTGTCGCCAATTCTTATGCCGGCACGCGTTGGAGAACAGGGGGCGAAACAATGAGTGAAGGGCGCTCGAGTGCCGCCCAGGCGCCGGAACAGGAACACATACGCCAAGGACGGACGTTTTCATAGCGCGCGAGGACGTTGCCGTTACGGTCGATAAAGGCGATGTCGATGGGATAGGCCATAAAGCAGGTGTGAACCGAGGAACAGCGCGGAAACGCCATGACAAGCGGCAGTCCGCTGGCAGCAATCGGCCGCCGTCCCAGCATGCCGCGCAGACGCACGGTAAACGACTCCGCCACCACAAACTCGGCCGGCGTCCAGCCCAACCTGTTGAGCGCCCGTGCGTAGGCGATATAGGACGAGACCGCGGTCACATGACCACCCCCGGACGCCATGGATCGACCGTCACCGCGCGTTCATGCGTGAGCACGGCCGGCGCCCCCAGGGAAACGCCGGCGATGCTCAGCGAACTCGGCCACGGCTCGTAGTGCATGGTGCAGGTATAAGTCCTAAACGTGCCAGAAAGAGAGAGCAGGCCACCATCCGATGACGCCGTGCCCTGCTCGCTCGAGACCTCGACCTGTAGGTCATATCCCTCCATGGCATCCTGAATCTGAGCTTGAACGGTCGCGGAAGCGTCAATGGAGCTCTCGTCACCCTCCCCGCCCGGCGTCACAGCGTGCGCCAGCACGATGTCGGGCACCACGCGGTCGAAGCGCGCGACAGCGCTGGCAAAGATCATGACGTTGTACACGATGAGTGCCAGCACCAGCAAAACGGGCGTAACCACTGCCATCTCCACCGTCGCTTGGGCGCGCTCCTCGCGCAGACGCATGCGGATACTCATTACGACCCACCGCCCAGAGCGCCAACCAGCGTGGCGACATCGACGGTGAGCGGGATGGAGCCGCCGCCGGGCAGAGGAATCTCCGCAAGTGTGAACACCGTACCGCTAATGGTGCGTTCGACTTGATATTCCAACGCCTCGCAAAGCGCCTTGGGATCGGTCACGCCCAACGGAATACTTCGCAGCTTGTCTTGCGCTTGAGAGAGACCCGCAATGTCAGACCCCGGACTCTTAATGATATTGGCGGAATCGGTCAGCACCGGCTTTCGCAGGCGCAAGTCGCACGGTTCCAGGCCCAACGCCGCCACGGACGCCGAAACGGTATCGCCGAGCCACGATGCGATGGAGCCCAACGCGCCGCTGCCCCCTCCTAGGCCCTTAATCATCTCGTCCATAAGTTCGTCGGCCGAACCTTGGATATCACCGTATCCTACGAGCAGCCGTCCCCAAACATCCATGACGCCATCGAGTACGCCGGCAACGCCGCCCGAGCGTTCCTTCAATGTCGAGAAAAATCGCGAAAGCACGTTGTTTTGCGCCGTCGCCTCATCGGGCGCCAGCACCGCGGCAGAGATAGCACCGCGATCGCCAAGCCTGACTGCCGTGTTAAACGAAGAGTTGAGCTCATCGGGGCTCGAGATGGCACCCGAAACCGCAAAGGCGACCACGCCGTTGCGGCCAGGTGGGGCGATACGCGGGCGCTCGCCGGAAAGCTCCTTGATGGCCTGGTCAAACGCATTGCCCGCACGGTCGGCCTCATCCTCGGTCTGACGCTCAAGTTCGAGTTCTTTGTTGCGGCATTTAACGTAGTCTTCCAGGGCGTCTTTGAACTTGTCAAAGTGGTATTCGAAGCCCCTTTCGACAGAAGTCGTTGCAATCGCAACGTACCCTAAAGACGACACACCGAAATGGCATTCGCTACACGTTTCGTGACCGTCAAAATCTGCGACGGATGCCAGCCCACCCGGCTTTCCTTTTTTGTAATTTGGACAGTCAGTCCCATAATGCAAATAGGTAACTTTATCTACTTCACTCGTGGGCCAACGCGCATCGGTATAGAGTTCAGTCGTCCGCGCCTCATCTGGATTTCGCGGAAGGAAAGGGATGCGGGCGGAAACTTTGCCGTCCTTTTCAGTTATATATGCCCGCTCGACTTCTTCGCTCGCATACGCGAAGAACACCTTTCGTGCAGCAGAATCTGCCTGTTTTTCCGGACCCTCGCCAAGCGGCTTCTCATTTGCCAGGCGCTGGCGATAGTAGGCCTTCGCGCGATCGAGCGCCACTTGCGGCTCCCACGTAACGCTCGAAGCGTAATGTGGATTTTGAGCACCAGAGAGATCCGCTAGGCTTTTCGCACGCTCCCGCATGCAAGAACAGCTGCTGACCGAGCCCTTGTCCGACCCACCACAATCCGCCAGCCAAGCGCGCTCTTTAGCCTTCGCCGTGTCCTCAGAAGCCTTCCGCAGCTCCTCGGCCGCACGCTCTAAATCATCTGATGTGCCTTTAATGGTATCGGTCGAAATCTCTGACCCTTTGAGCGCAGCGAAGTCCGACTCAGATGTCCTGGGCACGGCAAGCGCCGTACCGGTATAGGTCACACTATCGGTATCCTGCGCCGACACCGCCTGCGTGGCACGCGCGGCGATCAGATACGGCAGAGCCGTCTCGATTTTCTGCAAGCCTTCCGATGCGCTTTTGGCAAACTTGTTGCGCGTTTTAATGATCTCAATCCCGGTGTCGACCATATTGCCGGCAACTAGTTCGGCACCCGGGATGAGGATGGCGACCAGGCCCGTCCCGATCGTGGCAAACCCCGCCAGGCCCAAACTCAAGATGCTCGCATCAACCACCGTGGCAGCCGTGTGATAGGACGACACTACGTTGGCACCCGCCAGCGCGCCGCTATCGGCCGCCACCTGAGTATCCCCGGCACGCGACATGCTCCATATCGCCGCGGTCGACGAAAACAACAACGTGAGCACCACTAGGATGACCACGGCAGAAGAAAGCGTGGTATAGGCGCCGTCTTCGATAAACAGATCAACACCGGCGCGGCCCATAAAGCCGCCTCGCTTGCGATGGCAGCTCGGACGGCGCGTCAAAACGCATCTAGACCAGAAACGCTTAATCCCATGCAGCAATCCACGAATCATAATCTCCCTCCAGCCATTCTGGACGTGATTGATACGAGACATCGACCTTGAGCTCAACGTAGCCACCCTCGGCGGTACCGCCCATAGCCTGCGCAAACGCACCGATCACAGGTAACGGCTTGACCTCGCCGGAAACGGACACGGACGAGACGCCACCCGCATCGGCCCGGCTAAGCTCGATATCCCACGACAACGGCCCGCCGGCATGAAAGATCGAAACGTTGGGCACTGCGGCAAGCCGGCGGCGGGTGAACTCCTTAAGATCGTCGTCCTCCGCCGTCGTCGTGGTCATGAGCCGCGCGGTCTCGGCGGCGGCAGACTCCATGACCGCGCGCGTATAAAGCAGGCACACCGGTTGCAGTGCGAGAAGGATGAGCGTCAGAAACGTCGGCAGCAAAAAAGCGGCCTCGACCGTAGACTGCGCCCGGTCCTCGCGCGCGATATCAATACAACGCGATGTCCTTAGCGCCCGCAGCGGCGTCGATAACCGACGTCGAGGCAACGCCATGGGATGCCGCCCGCTCAACCAGCGCCGCCAAGCGTCCATCGGTGCCAGCACGCCAAAGTCCCACAATCGCCAGCACGATCGATAACAGCGCCACCGTGACGATGGCGTATTCGACCGTCGCCTGGGCAGATTCCTCGCGCAGGACGTCATGCATTTCACGACCCCTCCTTTGAGCTTATTGTTTGCGGGGCCAGGCGCACCGCGCGCAGACGACACGAAGCATCGCCAGTATCCGCGGCAACCGTCACCATATCGACCCAGCCGCGCCCATCGCGCACAATGGCGCCCCATACGTTACCCTTAATATCGAGATAGCCGCTCAGGGCGAGCTGGGCCGTTGGCACCTCGCGGTAGGCGCGTAACATATCCGCCGCTGCCTCGGTCATCGGTCGGTCCTCGGACCATGCAAGCCGGACCGCAATCGCGTTGTCCTCAGGCAAATCCGTCGCAGTGCCAGACCGCTTGTCGAGCATCCGCAGAAAGGTTTGCGCCGTGACAGCGACATCCGAATCGTCCGCATCTCGCATCTCATCTTTTTGAGACGCCACCGCCGAATCTGAGCCCGAATCGAAGGCGGCCCCAGGACGCTGCTGCCGCGCGGCGTTTAGCCCCCAAACCGCCACTGCCACCGCCACAACCACACAGGCAAACACCAGCAGTGCGCCGGCAGGCCGCCTACCCTCTACAGACTGTTGATGCCCTCGCTGATAGCGTTCCATAGATCTTGGACCTTGCCCTTAAATGCGACAATGGCAATGATGGCGATCACCACGAGCACGCCGACCAAGATGGCGTATTCGGTGGTGCCCTGCGCGCTCTCCTCCCGCAACAGCTCCTTGGCATGCTGGCGAGCGCGGATCGCCCGGCAAAAAGCCCAGTTCCAAGCCTTGTCAGCAACTTCGACCATCGTATTCATGTATTCCTCCCTACATCATCCCGCCAGCTCCCAGCAGCGGGCCCAATATGGACAGAAGCAATGCCGGCAAGATGAGCGTGCCGGTGGGAATCAGCAGCTTGACGGGCGCACGCTCGATCTCGCGCTCGACCGCGGCGCGATGAGCCGCACGGATCTCGCGACTTTGAGCGGCCAGTGTCTCGGCAAGCGGGGCACCCAGAGCGAGCGCCTGCCCCACCGTGATGGCAAAGGTCTCGAGCGCTCGCACGTCCAGGTCGCGTGCGGCGGCCAACAACTCGTCCTCACGCGTGCCCACGC
>CAJMRJ010000081.1:0-7048 GCA_905215865.1 uncultured bacterium
GACTTCCAAAATGATCCGTAAGCTTCACGATCGGGGGCTGGTATTCTGGTCCCACAGCGGCGACGGGCGCGACGGCACCTACGTCGTCATCACCGATTCCGGCGTCCGAGCCATGGCGCGGCAGGCAAATATTCTGAACGCCTACTACAGCCGGGTAATCGAGACCTTCGGCTACGAAAATCTGAAGAACCTTCTGGAGCAGATTTCCCGTCTGGAGGACGTTATGAACGAAGTATTTACGAAAGGAGCGGCCAGCCATGGACTTGACCCAGTTAAATGACTACCCGACCCGCAGCGAGGCGGTGTGCCGCCGGAACGACACCATCTCCCCCCGGCTGTACGAGGAATACGGTGTCAAAAAGGGGCTTCGGGACGAAAACGGCAACGGCGTTCTCGCCGGAAACGACCATCTTGACGACCGGACCGCTCGTCATAAAGTCGCAGAGACTGCCAAAGAAGGGCTTGTCGGCCAGATGGGCGTAGTGCTCCTCGACGGTAGCGCGCTCGAGCGTGGTCATCTCCATGCGCTCGATGACAAGGCCGCTGCGCTCAATGCGAGCAACGATCTCGCCGATCTTGCGGTCGCGCACGGCGTCGGGCTTAATCATGATGAAAGTCTTCTCGATAGCCATAAGGTAGCCTTTCAAGTAGGTTCGCGCGTGCCCAAGTCCCATTCCGGCACCCGCCTGGACTGCATCGTAACAGAGTTTTAGCTGCAGTTAAATAAAAAGCTGTTTATTGAAACGCTGCAATTTATTAAAACGCTCCATATGTGTCACTTCTGTTTCGAAGCCCGAATAGAGTACCATCCGACCGCCCATCAACCGCATCGAACCGAGCGGACGGTCGGTTGTCGCCCGTGAACGCACCCCCTTCACAACCTGCCCAAAGGTCCTACAGAAGTTCTCGACAAGCCCCTCCCTTCTCTATAACAAAACGGGCGCCCACCGTAGCGGGCACCCGTAAAGGCAAGATATGATGAACACACCAGACAGACGCATCCAATAAGCTAATTAACCCCGTGACCCATCTCGACGACCTTGGTCAGCGATCCAAACACGCCCTCGTCGGCCACGAGCTGTGCCTCGGCACGCTGCAGCTGCACGGAAACGGCGGCAGGAGCGGTGCCTCCCTCGGTCGTGCGCGCGGCGACAATCGACGGGATGTCAAGCGCCTCGGTAATGTCGCGCTCAAAGAGCGGGCTTGCCTCCTGGAACACCTCAAACGGCAGGTCCTCAAGATTGCAGCCGCGCTTCTCGCACATCAGGACCAGATGGCCCACCACGGCATGTGCCTCGCGGAACGGCAGACCACGCTTGGCCAGGTAATCGGCAACATCGGTAGCGGCAAGGTGCCCCACGCCGCACTCGCGCGCCATGGCATCCTCGTTGACGATCCAAGTCGAAATCATTCCGGCCATAACCGACAGACACTGCATGAGCGTGTGAGCGGTATCGAGCGCGCCCTCCTTGTCCTCCTGCAAGTCCTTGTTATAAGCAAGCGGCAGGCCCTTCATGGTTACGAGCAGCTGCACCAGGTTGCCATAGACACGGCCGCTCTTGCCGCGAATAAGCTCGGCAAAGTCGGGATTCTTCTTCTGCGGCATGATGGACGAGCCGGTGGAGTACGAGTCGGAAAGCGCGATAAAGCCAAATTCAGAGCTCGACCACAGCACGATCTCCTCGGAAAGACGCGACAGGTGCATGGCCATGACGGAGCCGGCGTAATGCAGATCGAGCAGGAAATCACGGTCGGAAACCGCATCGAGCGAGTTGGGAATCACGCCCGCAAAGCCAAGTTCAGCAGCCGTCATCTGGCGATCGAGCGGATAGCTCGTACCGGCAAGCGCGGCAGCACCCAGCGGGCAGTTGTCGGCGGCATCAAAGGCGGCCTTCAGGCGTGTAAAGTCGCGCGCGAACATCCAGGAATACGCCAGCAGATGATGCGACAGCAGCACGGGCTGAGCATGCTGCATGTGCGTGTAGCCCGGCAGAATCACCTTGTCGTACTTCTTGGCCGCATCCACCAGCACATGGCGCAGCTCAAGATTGGCCTCCATGAGCTCCTTGGCCAGCGCCTTGACGCCCAGGCGCGTATCGGTCGCCACCTGGTCGTTGCGCGAACGTCCGGTATGCAAGCGCTTACCGGCCTCGCCGATGCGACGCGTCAGCTCGCTCTCGATGGACATATGAATGTCCTCGTCGTTGATATCGAAGGTAAAGTTGCCGGCATCGATATCCTGTTCGATTCCGGTCAGGCCCTCGGCAATCGCCTGCTCGTCCTCGGCACTGATGATGCCTTGGGCGGCCAGCATCTTGGCATGTGCCTTAGAGCCGGCGATATCCTGCTTATAGAGATGTTTGTCGACCGGCAGCGACGCGCCAAACTCCTGCGTGACCTCGGCCACGCCCGCCTCAAAACGACCGTCCCAAAGAGCCATGGGATCGTCCCCTTTCATCAAATACCAAACGAAGCGCCCAAAGCAATGCGCCCTGTCGCTAAAGCGATTTACCAACCGCTAGTTTTGCACATTCCCCACTGCATGCGGGGCCATGTAGCTAATTTGCAAAGAAGTGACGCACCATGCACTTGGCACCCAACGTCTCCCTCCGGATGTTGCCCTGCGAACCGTCAATCCAAGCCTTCAGGCTCATAGGGACGTCCTCGACCTTTGCAGCATCGAGCTCGGGCGCGAGGGCAAGTAAAGCATGCGCGATGACATTGAACATATTGGATACTCCTCATATATATATAGGCGCAAGGCCGACAAATTGATAGAAAGAGCCCCGCCGGACAACCCCGGCGGGGCTCGGACTCAGCCGCAAGCGCGGCGTCATATATGCGGGCGGAACGTAGGGGCCACCGATGTTAAGAAGTGTCAGCAAGCATAACGAAAGGTAGGGACCCCGTGCGCCCGTTATGTATCACGCGGATGGGCCGCGCGGATACCAAAGGAAGGAGGCGCTAGGCCTGGGCGGCAGCAGAGCTGGGGCCCTGGACCTTAGCCCACGTCTTGAGCGACAGCGTATCGATCTCGATAAAGCCGGCGCTGGCCTTCTCGTCAAACGTGGTGTCGCGGTCGTAGGTAGCCAGACCGTAGTCGTAGAGGCTGAAGGGGCTCTTGCGGCCGACGACATGGCAGTTGCCCTTAAAGAACTTCAGGCGGACGGTGCCGGTCACGAACTTCTGGGTGTCGGCCATAAAGGCGTCGAGCGCGTTCTTGAGCGGGCTGTACCACTGGCCGTTATACACGGCGGTGGCCCAATCCTGCTCGAGCTTGATCTTGGTCTTGAGCAGGTCACCCTCGACGCAAATGTCCTCGAGCGCCTTGTGGGCGGTGATGAGCGTCAGGGCGCCGGGAACCTCATAGCACTCGCGGCTCTTGAGGCCCACCAGACGGTCCTCAACCAGGTCGAGACGGCCAAAGCCGTTGTCGCCCGAAATCTTGTTGAGGGCGATGACGATCTCGGAGAGCTTCATCTTCTTGCCGTCGACGGCGACGGGTTTGCCGGCCTCAAAATCAATCTCGGTATACGTCGGGGTGTCGGGCGTGTCCTCGGGATTCTTGGTCATAACCCAAGCGTCGTCGAGCGGTTCGTTCCAGGGATCCTCCAGGTGGCCGCACTCAATGGCACGACCCCACAGGTTGTCGTCGATGGAATAGGGGTTGTCGTTGGCACCCTCGGGAACCGGCACGTTGTGAGCGTGGGCATAGGCGACCTCGTCGGGACGGCACTTCAGATCCCACTCGCGAACCGGAGCGATGACCTTAAGCTCGGGGTCGAGGGCCTTGACGGCAGCCTCAAAACGAACCTGGTCGTTACCCTTGCCGGTGCAGCCGTGTGCGACGTAGGTCGCGCCAAACTCGTGAGCGACCTCGACAAGCTTCTTGGCGAGCAGCGGGCGAGACAGGGCGGAAAGCAGCGGGTACTTGTTCTCGTACATGGAGTTTGCGGCGATGGCCTTGGTCAGGAACTCATCGGAGAACTCGTCGCGCAGGTCGAGCACCTGGCAATCGAGAACGCCCAGGTCAAGCGCCTTCTGCTTCTTGGCATCCAGTCCGGTCTCTTCCTGGCCCACGTTGCCGCAGACACAAACGACATCGAGATTCTTCTTGTCCTGGAGCCACTTGACACATACGGATGTATCAAGACCACCGGAATATGCGAGAACGACTTTTTCCTTGCTCATGGCTGTTTCCTTTCGCCCTTGGTAGCTAGTTAGAACATCGGTCAGTTGCAAGTCATTTCAAGGTCACATACCGTGCAATATCAGGTTAAATAGCAAAAATCAGCACATACATGCCCTAGAAACATGCAGCAATGTCGTGCTAAAACCCAACGACCTCAAAATGACTCTGTTGAGGCAATTCGCCCCATGCGGACAGAGACGATTGTTATCGTCGTCGGGAAATTGCGCGCTGGCGTCGGATGGCATTGTCTGCAGTAGTGATGATCTGTACGAACTGCATCTGCCTCTCCTTTCACCTATCGCCGGGCGCAATTCAAATATCGTAAACGGTACCTTTTCCTCGGTAAGCGGCTATTTTGCCGTCTCCGTTTTCGATGGTCGCTATATTACGATAAAGTGCCCGCTGCACAAGCGACAAATTCAAATTTCTGAAAAGTTTTTTCATTAGTTTGTGAATGGTGATGCAAACGCGCGCCAATCCTGCGAAAATACGCCCGACTACAAGTTGATGGTTATAACGTCTGAAACAATTTCGAAACGAAAGGCTCGCTTTTATGCAAACTTACGAATCGGACGCCAATATCGGAAACATTAAGCTCATCGCCGTCGACATGGACAAAACGCTGCTGACCGACGAGCGCGTGCTACCTCAGGGTCTTGATGAGCGCCTGGACAAGCTCGCCGAGGCTGGCATCGTGTTCTGCCCCGCTAGCGGACGTCCGGCCCCCAAGCTCGAGGAGATGTTCGAGGGCATCAAGAACCGCCTCGCCTTTTGTCCCGACAACGGAGCCTGCGTCATCTATCGCGGCAACTATATCTATAAGAGCAACATCGATGTGGCGCTGTATCAGCAGGTCTTGAGCCGTGCCTCGGAGGACCCGCGCGCCGTTCCCGTCCTGTGCTGCTTCGACGAGTTCTACGTGCTTGCCCGCGACCATCAGTACCACGACGAGATCAGCGTCTACTACAACACAATCAACTACGTCGACAGCTTTGAGGGCATTGATTTCGAGTCCAACAAGATTTCGGTCTTCTTCCCCGGCTACGACGCCGAGCCCGCTTTCCGCGAGACCTATAGCCCCGAGTTCTCGGACAAGCTCTACGTCACCAACGCCGGGCGCGAGTGGATCGACTTTATGAACCTGGGTGTCGACAAGGGCGCCGGCGTCGCGCATCTTTGCGAGCACCTGGGCATCGATATCGCTGACGCCGCTGCCGCGGGCGATACGTACAATGACATCCCCATGCTGGAGCGCGTCGGTCACAGCTTTATCGTGGACAACGCCGAGGAGCATATGAACGCGCATGCTAAGTGGCGCATTCCGAGTAACAACGACGGGGGCGTACTGACGCTCATCGACGCTATCTTGGCGGCTCGTTAACGTGGCTCGTCGGACCTGGCCGGGCGAGGCGGGTAAGTTTTTCGCTCGGTCAGGTCCTTGGGTGACTTGCTTGCCGCCTGGATGGCGTCTTGGCGCCTAGATACTTTGGCTGAATTTAATTGAATGAAGGGGGCTCCTTGTTGGCAAGGAGCCCCCTTCTGGTTTTGATTACTTTGGAGTTGTGGGTGTACCTTTACTTGGCGTCGGCCCAGGTTATGCCGGTGCTGGCTTCGGCGATCAACGGTACGCGGAGGTCTACTACGTGCTCCATGACGTCGCGGACCATGGCGGTGAGGCGCTCGACTTCGTCGACGGGGCACTCAAAGTCCAGTTCGTCGTGTACCTGCAGAATCATATGGGCGGCAAAGCCCTCTTCTTCCAGGCGGCGGCTTACGCGGGCCATGGCGATCTTGATGATGTCGGCCGCGGTGCCCTGCATGGGGTGGTTCATGGCCGTGCGCTCGCCAAAGCCGCGGAGTTGCGGATTTTTGGCCTTGAGCTCCGGAATATGACGCCGGCGACCGTACATGGTCTCGGCGTAGCCCGTCTGCTTGGCACGCGCCACCACGTTGTCGAGGAACGTGCGCACGCCCGGATAGGCCTCGTAGTAGCGATCGATCATATCGCGCGCCTCGGCCATCGAGATATGCAGCGACTGCGACAAACCGTAGGCCTGCTGGCCGTACACGATGCCAAAGTTCACGGCCTTGGCGCGACTGCGCAGATCGGGTGTCACCTCGGACACCGGCACGCCAAATACGCGCGCGGCCGTCTCGGCATGGAAGTCCTCACCCTCGCTAAAGGCACGTACCAGATGTTCATCACCCGAAAGATGCGCCAGCAGACGCAGCTCGATCTGCGAGTAGTCCACCGCCAAAAAGACGCTGCCCTCGCCTGCCGAGAACGCCGTCTTGACGGTGCGGCCCAGCTCCGAGCGCGTCGGGATGTTCTGCAGATTGGGGTCG
This sequence comes from uncultured bacterium, assembly GCA_905215865.1. Classification (GTDB taxonomy): domain Bacteria; phylum Actinomycetota; class Coriobacteriia; order Coriobacteriales; family Coriobacteriaceae; genus Collinsella. Next base: position 6,539 of record CAJMRJ010000081.1, read on the forward strand.
CTCGAGGACAGACGCCCCGTCGCGGTGATGGTCTGGTTGTACGTGGTGTGCACACGACCGTCACCACGGCGCAGCGGACCTAGCGTGTCCAGATAGGTCGACTTAATCTTGGACTTCTCACGCCAGTCCAAAATCAGGCGCACGATCTCGTGGTCGCGGGCAAGATCGCTCAACACCTTGGCATTGGTCGAATAGTAACCGCGCTTGGTCTTTTTGAGACCCTTGGTCGGAAGGCCCATCACATCAAAGAGCACATGCGAAAGTTGCATGGGGCTGCCGATGTTAAAGGTCTCGTCACCTGCAAGGTCGCGAATGCTTCGCTCGACCTCGGTGATCTGGGTCGCCAGGCCCTCGGACAAACTGTGCAGGCGGTCGGGGTCCACAAGCATGCCCGCGCGCTCCATCTTGGCAAGCACCGGCACAAGCGGCATCTCGATGCCATCGAACACGTTGACGGCGTTCTCGCGGGTCATGCGGTCGCGCAGCGGTGCGACCAGCGCCAGCGTCAAG
>CAJMRJ010000082.1:0-7017 GCA_905215865.1 uncultured bacterium
CCACCACAAAGGTGCCTGTCCCCTTTGTGGTGGTTTGGGCACGGTAGCAAGAAACCCGGTCCTGCACGAGGCAGAACCGGGTTTCTTTAGCAATGCTTGTGCTCAGGCAGTAACCGTTAGTTACTCAGCCAGGAAGTCACGCTGGACAGCGGGATCGACCTTGACGCCAGGGCCCATGGTGGAAGACACGGAGATGGACTTGACGTACTTGCCCTTAGCAGAAGAGGGCTTGACGCGCAGGATCTCGGTGTACAGGGCAGCGTAGTTCTCGACGAGCTGCTGCTCAGAGAAGGACTTCTTGCCCAGGGGCACGTGGCAGATGCCGTAACGGTCGGCGCGGTACTCAACGCGGCCGGCCTTGAGCTCGGAGACCATCTTGGCGACGTCCATGGTCACGGTGCCGAGCTTGGGGTTCGGCATGAGGCCACGGGGACCAAGGATCTTACCGATGCGGCCAACCTTGGCCATCATGTTCGGCGTAGCGATAGCGGCGTCGAAGTTGATCTCGCCCTTCTGGATCTGGGCGACGAGCTCGTCGGAACCGATGATGTCGGCGCCGGCAGCCTCGGCCTCGCGAGCCTTCTCGCCCTCGGCGAAGACGGCAACACGAACGGTCTTGCCGGTGCCGTGGGGCAGGGAGATGGAACCACGGATGTTCTGGTCAGCCTTACGAGTATCGATGCCCAGACGGAAGTGGGCCTCGACGGTCTCGTCGAACTTGGCGGTGTCGAGCTCCTTGATGAGCTTGGCAGCCTGAAGGGGGGTGTAGAGCGTTGCGCGGTCGATCTTCTCGGCAGCGGCGTTATAGCTCTTACCATGCTTAGCCATGTGCATTACCTCCTGTGGTTAAACGGGCGTGAGCCCTCCCACATCGTATCGTGTGCCCTATTGCACACATATAACGGGCGCCCCGGTCGGGGCACCCGTCATTACCTAAAGAAATCGCTACTCAGCGATGGTGACGCCCATGGAGCGGGCGGTACCGGCGATGATCTTCTTGGCGGCGTCAATGTCGTTGGCATTGAGGTCCGGCATCTTGATCTCGGCGATCTTGGTGAGCTGCTCCTGGGAGAGCTGACCAACCTTGTCGGCCTGCGGCTTAGCGGAACCAGACTTGAGGTTCAGCTCCTTCTTGATGAGGTGAGCCGCCGGCGGGGTCTTGGTGATGAAGGAGAAGGACTTGTCCTCGTAGACAGAGATCTCAACGGGGATGATGTCGCCCTTCTTGTCCTGCGTCTCAGCGTTAAAGGCCTGGCAGAACTGCATGATGTTCACGCCAGCAGCGCCCAGGGCGGGGCCGACGGGAGGAGCGGGGTTAGCTGCACCAGCAGGAATCTGGAGCTTAATGACGTTGGCAACCTTCTTCTCAGCCATGGTCATTCCTTTCGAATCACGAGTGTGAAGTACTTGCTATATCGTAAGCACGCACGTGTTAGAAGCACTCCTGAGATGAGCAGTCACAGAAGAAGCACGCTCGCGCGAACGGACGAAAACTTAAGCGATGACAGCGACCTGGTTAAAGTCGAGCTCGACCGGCGTCTCGCGGCCAAAAATCATCAGCGTGACCTTGAGCTTGCCAGCCTCGGTGTTAACCTCGGAGACCTTGCCATCAAAATCGGTAAGCGGGCCATCGATGACGCGGACGGACGTGCCGACCTCAATATCAACCGAGGTGTGCTTGGGCGAATCGCCCTTACCGGGACGACGAGTCATCTTGTTGTACTCGTCGCGGGAAAGCGGAGCGGGCTTACCGTTGCCGCCCAGGAAACCGGTGACGCCAGGCGTGTTACGAACACACGTCCAAGCATCGTCATCCATCTCCATGCGGACCAGGACATAACCCGGGAAGATCTTGGAATCCTTGGTCTCACGCTTGCCACCCTCTTTAATCTCGGTGACACGCTCCATAGGAATCTCGATATCAAAGATACGGTCCTGCATGCCCATAGTCTCGATGCGATGCTCGAGATCGGACTTAACACGGTTCTCGTATCCAGAGTAAGTGTGAACGACGTACCAACGCTTAGACATGGTTTAGCCCCTCAATCCAGAGAACAGAGCAAGAGCCTCGCCAAAGCCAGCATCGAGCAGAGCGATGACGACGCCGACGACGATCAGAGAAGCGCAAACGACGACCGAGTAGTTCACGAGCTCCTTCTTATCGGGCCACGTGACACGCTTCATTTCGGATTTGACCGAAGCGAAATACTTCTTGGTGCGGGCGAAGAAACCAGGCTTCTCGTTCTTCTTGGACTTCGCAGCCTTCTCGTTCTTCTTGGCAACGGCCTTCTTGGTCTCAACCTTGGAGTTGGCGGCAGCGTTGTTGGCAGGAGCCTGCTGCTGAGCCTTCTTCTTGTTCTTCTTGTTGGCCATTTGGGTTACCTCCGCGCAATGCGCTTATACATGAGTAAACCGTAAGCCCCCAATTGGGAGCTTACGGAATAATGACTGGCACGCCAGGAAGGACTCGAACCCTCAACACTCGGTTTTGGAGACCGATGCTCTACCAATTGAACTACTGGCGTATGTGACTAGAGACTAGCGAGTCTCTTTGTGCAGCGTGTGGTGACGGCACCAGGGGCAATACTTCTTGATCTCCATACGATCAGGCATGGTCGACTTGTTCTTGGTGGTCGTATAGTTGCGGCGCTTGCACTCAGTGCACGCAAGAGTAACTAGAGTACGCATGTATCCTGAACCTTTCATTTCCGCCCCGTACGGGCACGAGTTGATACTTTATCAGCTCTACGTAAGTGCTGTCAACGAAAACCTCGAATCAATTGGTTCTCGGTGAACCCATTCATATTTGGAACACATCAATGGAGCCAACGAGATCTAATCGACGGTGCACCCAGGACCATTATCGATCCTCTCGACACCAGCAACGGCTCAATATCCATTGCAGAAAAGAACCCGGCACCCATATAAGTGCCGGGTTCTCTAAGTCAGCTATATCAAAGAGCTAATTTACTCAATGATCGTGGAGACGATGCCCGAACCGACGGTGTGGCCACCCTCGCGGATAGCGAAGCGCAGGCCCTCCTCCATGGCGATCGGGTGGATGAGGTCGCCCTCGATGGTGATGTGGTCACCAGGCATAGCCATCTCGGTGCCCTCGGGGAGCTTGACCGTACCGGTAACGTCGGTGGTACGGAAGTAGAACTGAGGACGATAACCATCAAAGAACGGGGTATGACGGCCGCCCTCCTCCTTGGTCAGAACGTAAATCTCGCCGGTGAACTTGGTGTGCGGGGTAACCGAACCGGGCTTGCAGAGAACCTGGCCGCGCTCGATGTCCTCGCGCTTGATGCCGCGGAGCAGCAGACCGACGTTGTCACCAGCCTCGCAGAAGTCCATGGACTTACGGAACATCTCGATACCGGTAACGACGGTGTTCTGGGTATCCTTGATGCCGACGATCTCGACGGGCTCGTTGAGCTTGAGCTCACCGCGCTCGACACGGCCGGTAGCAACGGTACCACGGCCGGAGATGGTCATAACGTCCTCAACGGCCATCAGGAACGGGAGGTCGTTGTTACGAGCAGGCGTCGGGATGTACTCGTCGACAGCCTTCATGAGCTCGCGGATGGCGTCCATCCACTTGGCGTCGCCCTCGAGAGCGCCCAGAGCGGAACCACGGATGACGGGGATGTCGTCGCCGGGGAAATCGTACTCGGAGAGGAGCTCACGGGTCTCCATCTCGACGAGGTCGATGAGCTCGTCATCGTCAACCATGTCGCACTTGTTCAGGAAGACGACGATGTAGGGAACGCCGACCTGACGGGCGAGCAGGATGTGCTCGCGGGTCTGAGCCATGGGGCCATCGGTAGCGGCGATGACCAGGATAGCACCGTCCATCTGAGCAGCACCGGAGATCATGTTCTTGACGTAGTCAGCGTGGCCCGGGCAGTCAACGTGAGCGTAGTGACGGGCAGCAGTCTCGTACTCGACGTGGGAGACGGAGATCGTAATGCCGCGCTCGCGCTCCTCGGGAGCCTTGTCGATGTTCTCGAACGCAGTGAAGTCAGCCTTGCAGCCCTCGGTCTCGGAGAGAACCTTGGTGATGGCAGCGGTCAGCGTGGTCTTGCCGTGGTCGACGTGACCAATGGTGCCGATGTTAACATGCGGCTTAGTGCGCTCAAACTTCTCTTTGGCCATAAAGCCCTCCTCTAAACAGGTCGTCCCCGGACGGGACTTTGCCTTTATACCATAGTGGCCTCTCAACATACTATTGAGAAGCCACCGTGTTACCTATGGTAGCGGTGACTGGATTCGAACCAGTGACGCCACGGGTATGAACCGTGTGCTCTAACCAACTGAGCTACACCGCCGGATGGAGCCTGCAACCAGACTTGAACTGGTGACCTCTTCGTTACCAACGAAGTGCTCTACCGACTGAGCTATACAGGCACTTGACGGGTGGGAGCTATAGGATTCGAACCTATGTAGGCAGAGCCAACGGGTTTACAGCCCGTCCCCATTAACCACTCGGGCAAACTCCCAATCGTTCAAGTATCCGCAGGTCCTTTGGTCTTTTGGACCGCCGCCCCCGCGAACGAAGAAGATAATACGATGCCACCTTGGGGGCTGTCAACGAAAACCTCTAGATACACGGTTCCGGGCGTATCTATATGCTTTTGACCTGCGGTTTTGCTGAGTTTGGATATGAAGGACGGGGAATTTGCATATAGCGGTGACATTTCCCGAGGGAACACTTTGGCGTAGTGGAGTGAGCCTGCAGAATATTACTTCGATAACGACTCATTTGCACCTATATATAGGTCGAGACCGAGCTTCCCAGACAGAATCGAGCGTGGATAATCTCCCACTTTTGGCGTGGCTTCGAGCCCAAAGTGGGAGATTATCCACGCTCATTCACTTAGCAGGAGATTTTCCACGCTCGTATGTCCGGAAATCCTCGCTCGACCAGGATGACTGGAACCGGTCCGGCCTTTGTCTCAATCTGTAACATTTAGAGAACATTTTCTCCCCTATCTGTTACAGATCGAGATGTTTCGCAGAGGCCCCAGTTTGCGTCTCATTCTGTAACAGTAAGAACGGTTTTCAGCCTCTTCGTGTTACAGATCGAGACAAACCTAAAGCTTGGTTGGCGCCAAATCCGCTGACTTATCGACATAAACAGAAACGGGCTCTGTCCCATATAGAGACAGAGCCCGAAACTCTCATGGAGCCAGTGACAGGAATCGAACCTGCAACCCACTGATTACAAATCAGTTGCGCTACCGTTGCGCCACACTGGCACACTTGGCGCTTTCGCGCGAAGCCAGTTAAGAATAAAGGAATTGCGGACGAGGCGCAACAGACCCTTTGACCGACCACATCTCAAAACCCTTCGTCAGAACGAATAGTTTTATCTGTTCGTCAGAACCAAAAACTATTCGTTCTGACGAGGCCGGCCTGCAACCCACTGATTACAAACCAGTTGGTTGGTCAATCGAGAAAGCAGCCCCCATTGAAGGTCTACCTACCTCCCGCGCAACGCCTTGAGCTTGGCCAGCGCATCGGGACTTAGGCGACTGCCCAGAGTCATCTTGATCTGCGGAGCTTCCTCTGCCTCGTGAACGTCGTTATCGATCTGTTTGATCTCGTCCACCAGCATGCGGCTCGATATGCGCGTGACACCCTTGCCCATGACGACGGCCTGAATCGTGCCGTCGCTCGATACCACGGAGCACGCGCGGCCTTCTTCGCGCGCCTCGATGCAGAGCTTCTGCACCACGGTATCGGCCGATACACCCGTCGGCGAAAACTCGATACGCACGCCGCGGGCCGGCAGGTTGGGGCGCTCGTTGGAGATATTGCCCGCGCCGTCGAACACAATCACGGCCTCGTAGCGGCCCTGGGCAAACGCCGCAACATCGTTGATGAGCGCGGTGCGCGCCATATCGTGAATGTCGCTGGAATACGGATCGTCGGAATGGTCGTAGACGAGCTTTTCGTAGCGCGGCGTGCAGTGAATCACGTTGTAGCCGTCGACCACCAGCAGCTCGGGCTTGTTGGAGTGCACCGTCGAGACCGGATCGGCGATGGCCTGCGCAAACGCATTGCCGCCCACGCCATAGGTCGCGGCCGAAACAATCGGCTTGGCCGAGCCCTCGCCAAAGCGCTTGGCCTTGGACTTAGCGCGGTTCTTCTTGGACATGCGCTACTCCTCCCCCATGAGCTCGCCGGCATTGCGGCGCAGCCACTCAAAGCACAGCGCGGTGGTCGCCTGGGCAACGTTGAGACTCTCGGTCATGCCGCGCTGGGGAAGCTTGGTCAAAAAGTCGCATTTCTCGAGCACCAGGCGCGAGATGCCGTCGCCCTCGGAGCCCATGACGAGCGCCACGCGGCCCTCGAAGGGAGCATCCCAGCAGCTGCCCTCGGCGTGCTCGGAGGCACCGCCCACCCAAAAGCCAGCGGCCTTGAGGTCGTCGAGTGCACGGGCGATATTGGGAACCTGCGCGATAGGCAGATGCATGACGGCGCCGGCGGAAGTCTTGTAGCTGCCAACGGTCACGCCGGCAGCGCGCTTGTTGGCAATGATGACACCGGCCGCGCCCACAACCTCGGCAGAGCGCACGATGGCGCCAAAGTTGCCGTCGTCAGTCACGTGGTCGAGCACCACGACAAGTGCCGGGCCCTCGCCTGCGCGGTCGAGAATATCGGCGACATCGGCATAGGGAAAGTTGCCAACCTCGAGCGCGATGCCCTGGTGGGCGCCATGGCTCGACAGCGCGTCGAGCTGCGCGCGCGGCACATACTTAATGCGGACACCCGCGGCGTTGAGGTCGTCGACCAGGCGCGACAAAGCGGCATCGCGCTCCCCGCCCTCGGCAATGAGTTTGTCACCGTCATCAAGGAGTCCTCTATCGTTTCCGTCATCGGCATTGCGGACCTGATGTTCCGCACTAATGACGTCATCGCCGTGACCTATAAAAATCTGGAGTGTCTGGCCATCGCGGCGCTGTGCTACTTCGTGCTGACCTTTATCAGCGGCCGGGTTGTATCTCTGGT
>CAJMRJ010000083.1:0-6947 GCA_905215865.1 uncultured bacterium
CCTGCCATGGCTGCTCCTTTGCCTTGTCTCGTCGTCCCGAGGGCTTTAGTATTTGGTCGCCTGCTCGGACAGTCCTGCTCGCACGGAGAGCACATTAAGTGCTCTCCGGTTCGTGCGGAACTCGCGATCGACCAAATACTAAAGCCCTCGGAACTTAGGATACATGGTAGAGGCGCGCGTGCTGCAAAATTTATCGGCCTGTGACCTATTCCATATCCCAGGTCGTCTCATCTTCACCACCGGATTAATAAAAAAGAAGTACCGGTTGGGGCCGGTACTTCTTTTGGTGCATCGATGTGTGGTTGCAGCTTTTGCCGCTAGCTTACAGGCCGCAGGCTGCTTTGAGTTCTTCGACTCGATCGGTCTTCTCCCAGGTGAAGTCGGCGTCTTCGCGGCCGAAGTGGCCGTAGGCTGCCGTCTTCTCGTAGATCGGTCGACGCAGGTCCAGGTCGCGGATGATCGCGCCCGGCTCGATGCGGGCGTTGATGCCCTTAAGGTCGAGCATGGGCACGGCGGAGTTGCGGCAATCGTTCTCCACGTCGTAGTAATCGATGGAATCGGCGCTGGCGTCCAGGATGGCCTTAAGCTCATCCCAGTCGCCAAAGACGGTCTTGCCGCGACGACCGCCGTAGACATGTGCGTCGCCCCAGGCAACCTTCATGCCGGGCTTCTCGCGCACGTACAGCTTGATGGGCGTCTTTTTGGGCGCGGTGGCGATGTAGTTGATAATCTCCTGTGCATCCATCTCGGCTGCGTTGCTCATTTGCTATCTCTCCTTTGGGCGGGTTCGGTTGATACCTGGTTAGGCAAACATGACCTGGTCGAACGTATAGAAGCCGGGTTCGCGGGCGACGAGCTTCTGCGCGGCTGCCAGGGCGCCGTTGACAAAGATCTGACGGCTCGTGGCGCGGTGCGTGAGCGTGACCTCCTCGTCCTGGCCAAAGAAACCCACCTCGTGCACGCCGGCGACGGTGCCGCCGCGCAGCGAGTGCATACCGATCTCCTTGGAGTCGCGCGCGCCGCACATGCCCTCGCGACCGTAGACGGGGTGGTAGCCTGCTTCGGGCTCGGCCTCGACTACGGCGTCGAGCAGCAGCTTGGCGGTGCCGCTGGGGGCGTCGACCTTTTGGTTGTGGTGAGTCTCGACAATCTCGCAGTCAAAGCCGGGCAGCTCACGCGTGGCCTGGGCCACTAGATGACGCAGGGCTGCGATGCCGATGGAGTAATTGCCCGAGTGCATAACGCGGGTGTTCTGGCCCAGCTCACGCAGGCGGTCCATCTGCTCGGGGGTGTAGCCTGTGGTGCCCGAGACCAACGCCGCGCCCGTGCGCTCGACATAGGCGACGACGGCTTCGAAGGTCACGACGTTCGAGAAGTCGATGATAACGTCGGCCGCCGGGGCGCTCTCGAGCTCGGATAGATCAAAACCGATCTGGGCGACGATATCAAAAACGGGCTGCCCGCCGGCGTCGACAATGCCTTCGGCGGTAGTGCGGATGAGCGAGCCCATGCGGCCCGTTCCCATAATGACGGTCTTAATCAAGCAGACCAGCTCCCTTCAGAGCATCGGTAAGTGCAGCGCGCGTGTCGTCTGCCATGGGGCACAGCGGCATACGGTAGTTTGCCTCGATCATACCCATCTGGGCGAGCGCCTCTTTGACGGGGATGGGGTTGACCTCACTAAAGAGGGCATTGATGAGCGGCTGGCCGGCAATCTGGATATCGCGGGCGCGTGCCACGTCACCGTCCAGATAGGCGCGGCACATGTCGTGCACGAGCTGCGGCTGAACATCGGCCCACACGCTGATGGTGCCCGAGGCGCCCAGGCTCATGAGCGGTACGGTAAGCGCGTCCTCGCCCGAGTACATGCGGAAGTCGTCTGACAGCAGGTGGGCGATCTTGGCCGCGTAGGCGACGTTGCCCGAGGCCTCCTTAATACCCATGATGTTGGGGTGCGCGGCCAGGCGTTCTACGTTGCGCTCGCTGATGCCGCAGCCACAGCGGCCGGGGATGTTGTACAGGATGCAGGGGATGTCCACGGCATCGGCGACGGTCTTAAAGTGCTGATAGATACCCTCTTCATTGGACTTGTTGTAGTAGGGGGTAATGAGCAGCAGACCGTCGGCGCCCAGGCCCTGATAGGTGAGCGACTTGGTGAGCATGGTCTGCGTGGAGTTGGAGCCCGAGCCGGCAATAACGGGGACGCGTCCTGCAACATGCTTGACCACAGCGGCGACGACGGAGTTGTCCTCGTCATCGGTCATCGTGGCACTCTCACCGGTGGTGCCCAGGGTGAGGATGGCGTCAGTGCCATTTTGCAGGTGGAAATCGATAAGGCGCTCAAGCGCGTCAAAGTCGACACTGCCGTCCTTTTTAAACGGCGTGACAAGGGCGACGATTGAGCCCTCGAGATTGCGGATATCCATGTTCTTCTCCTTCGCTTCCGCGATCTGGACGCGTTTGTTCCATTGGGCGGCGACTGCTAGGCGCTCGTCCTGAGCGCGACGGCGGGCGCTTTCGGCGCGCGATTTGGCCAGCAGCTCGCGGCCGCACGGCAGCACGTCGAGCGTGGCAAAGTAATCGCCCGGGCGCTCGGCGCGGCGAATGAGGTCTGCCGAGCCATCGGGGCGCAGCAGGACCTCGGCGGAGCGCAGGCGGCCGTTGTAGTTGTAGCCCATAGAGTGGCCATGCGCGCCGGTGTCGTGAATCACGAGCAGGTCGCCCATGTCGATATGCGGAAGCTCGCGGTCGATGGCGAACTTGTCATTGTTCTCGCACAGATTGCCCGTGATGTCGTACATGTTCGTGACGGTGGCTGCGGTTTTATCGGGACCGTCCGGCTGACCCATCACCGTGATGTGGTGGTAAGCGCCATACATGGCGGGACGAATGAGGTCGACGGCACTGGCGTCCACGCCGATATAGTCCTTGTAGATCTGCTTCTCGTGGATGGCCTTGGTGACCAGGCACCCATAGGGACCCATCATAAAGCGGCCCATCTCGGTGCAGATCGCCACATCGCCCATGCCAGCGGGAACCAGAATCTCGTCGTATGCCGCGTGCACTCCCTCGCCGATGGCGTGAATATCGTTGGCCTGCTGCTCGGGCAGATAGGGGATACCGACGCCGCCGGACAGATTGATAAAGGCGACATGTGCGCCGGTCTCGCGCTCCAGGCGCACGGCAAGTTTAAAGAGGATGCGTGCGAGCTTGGGATAGTAGTCGTTAGTGACGGTGTTACTGGCAAGGAAGGCATGGATGCCAAAATTCTCGGCGCCCTTGGCCTTGAGCATGCGGAAGGCCTCAAAGAGCTGCTCGGTGGTCATGCCATATTTGGAGTCGCCCGGGTTGTCCATGATGCCGTTGGAGAGCTGGAACAGACCGCCTGGATTAAAGCGGCAGCTGACCGTCTTGGGGATGGGCCCCGCAACACGCCCAAAGAACTCGATGTGGCTGATGTCGTCAAAGTTGACGATGGCACCCAGCTTGTTGGCGAGCTCAAAGTCGGCAGCCGGCGTGTCGTTGGAAGAGAACATGATGTCGTGTCCCGTGATGCCCAGCGAGCGGGCGATCATGAGCTCGGTATAGCTCGAGCAATCGCAGCCGCAGCCGTATTCGTTGAGAATGGAGATGAGCGCCGGGTTGGGGTTGGCCTTGACGGCAAAGTATTCCTTAAAGCCCGGGTTCCATGCAAAGGCGTCGCGCACTTCTTGCATGTTGCGGCGGATGCCCGCCTCGTCGTATAGATGAAACGGCGTGGGGAACTGCTCGACGATATGCTCGAGTGTCTCCTTGTCCACAAACGGCTGCTTGGCCGCATATGCCTCGTTGGGGGTCAATGCCATGTCCCGTAAACCTCGCTATCCAGACGGCGCCATCTGCGCATCGAATCCGCATAGCGTGGACCCAATGTCCGGATAGCGCTCCCGCATTGCTGCAGACAGTCCTGTGGGTGTTTCCCACAGGCCCACCAGGTTGTTCGTGCCCGAAAAACCCAGTTCGGCGGGTTTCGCCTCCCCACGGGGTCAAAGCCTGCCGGCTCGCCCGCGGCTCTTCGTGCCCGCGCCTCTATCAAGTGGTAAAGACCCTATCACGTTGCACTTTACCAAACAAGAGTATTCGTATATAACGTTTAAAAAATGCAGCAATATGCTGGAAACATGTGTGCCACAATCCTGTATCACAATATTGTGTGAATGGATATGCCCCATGAAAGGATCCTTTATGACCGAGCTCCAAGAACTTCGTCGCTATCGTCGCGACCTGCATCGCATTCCGGAGCTCGATTTCGATCTTCCTCAAACCATAGCCTATATCGAGGGCGTGCTCGCTTCGCTTGCCTGTGAAGTGACCCATCCCTGCCCCAGCTGTGTTTGTGCTTTCTTCGACGCTGGCACGGGCGCCGCGCATGCCACGGCGATTCGCGCCGATATGGACGCACTGCCCATCGTGGAGGCGACGGGTGCGGCCTTTTCCTCGAAGCATCCCGGAAAGATGCACGCTTGCGGACACGATGGACACATGGCCATGGCCCTTGCGGCGGCAACCTTTGTCGATCGCACGATTCGTGAGCAGCCAGGTGCCATCAAGCGCAACGTGCTCTTTGTGTTCCAGCCTGCCGAGGAGACGACTGGTGGCGCCAAGACAGTTTGCGAGAGCGGTGTGTTCGAGCGCTACGGGGTCGACCGCATTTTTGGCTTTCACGTGTGGCCCGATCTGACTGCGAACACATTGGCGAGCTGTTCCGGCCCGCTGCTGGCGCGCTCGAGTGAGACACACATTCATATTCACGGGACGAGCATCCATATCGCTAAGACCTATGGCGTTCCGGTCGAGGAATCGCACGATGCGGCGCTGGCGGCTGCCAAGTTCTTGGTTGCCGAGCGCGAACTGATGGACGAGCTGGGCACCGACGAACCCTGTATCGGCAAGTTTGGCCTGCTGCAGGCTGGCACCGTTTGCAACGCGGTGGCGGGGGAGGCCCATGTGGCCGGAAGCCTGCGTGTGTTTACGGACGACATGTTCGACCGGGCGCGCGAAGGCGTGCGCCGCGTGCTGGACGATGCCTGTGCCGCAACGGGCTGCACGTATGATCTCGACTTTGCCGAGGGCTATCCACCGGTCGATAACGATCCTGAGTTGTTTGCCCGAATCGCGCCCGCTCTGCCCGAATTGCAGCTCGTGGACGAGCCGCTGCTAATCGCCGAGGATTTCGCGTTCTATCAGCGCCATCTGCCGGGCGTGTTCTTCTTGCTAGGCACGGGCGTGCCAGAGGACCAAGACAACCCGAGTGATTCGGATGGCTGCCCCGCCTATGCAACAAGCGCTCTGCATACCGATAGCATGCTCTTCGACGAGGAAATCCTACTCAAAGGCCTCGATGTCTACAAACGATTACTTTCGCTTGACTAAGGCGTGAAGGACTATTTGTTCTAGAAAACACGAACAAACGTACGATATAATAGAGATGTAAGTCTATAGAAACGTTTGACGTTACTAACGTAAGGCGATACTATGATTGCATCGTATAAAGATGAGGATACCGAACGCTTTGCCATGGGTGTGCGGGTCAGGAGGTTCGTGCCCTTTGAGCGTGTTGCGTTGAGGAAGATTCGCCAACTGCAGGTTTGTGCTTCGCTTGATGATCTTCGCGTTCCACCGGGCAACCGCCTGGAAGCTTTGAAGGGCGATCGTGCCGGTCAATATAGCATCCGTGTTAACGAGCGCTATCGGGTCTGTTTTGAGTGGAGACAGGAGATGGCTTGGAATGTCGAAATCGTCGATTATCACAAGTGATGAGACTTCGGCCGATTTGCTGTCGCCGGTGACTCCTGGTGAGCTTCTCAAAGAGGAGTTTCTTGTTCCCATGGGCATCTCTCAATATCGCCTTGCGAAAGAGACTGGGATTCCGGCTCAGCGTATCGGGCAGATTGTCTTGGGAAAACGTCGCGTGACGGCCGACACCGACCTCCGTCTTTGCCGTTATTTTGGCCTGACGGATGGTTATTGGCTGCGCGCTCAGGTGGCGTTTGACCTTGAGGCCGAGAAAAGGCGGATCGAACCGGAGCTGAATAAGATCGTTCCTGTCCAGCAGGCCGCTGCGTTGTAGTGCTCAAAGATATTGAGGTTGGAGTGACGATGGAACGACGCCGACAGTCTGCCGTTTATAGTCCCGGTGGGTGTGGATGCGGCTTGTTGTTGCTTCCGGTTATTGCTGTGAGCATTGGCGTGATGTTTGCGCTTGCTGGGCTGGCTGCGGCGGCACTCGTACTGTTTATCACTGCCATCGGCGTGACGATTTGGCTCTGCCGCAATCGCGAGCGACGCCGTGCCGACGGTAAAACCAATGTTGGCTGGACTATCTTTTTGGTCGTCGCCTACCTATTGAGCATCAGTTATTTGGCCTTCTTTATCCTGTTAATGATCAGCACCTTTACCGGGGAATCCGTCACGGTGGGGTAGGCTTCGATGAACCTCTTGAGGATGAGGCGAGGGGGCGGACTCTGAATGAACAGCGCTCCACGTCAATATGTTTCATTCGTTGTGTAGCAATCCGAATGTGCAAGCGTTTGGCGTGAGGGTGCCGCCGACAGCAACACGGGGATGCGGGCCGCAATCGTCAGCCCCCATGCCACCTCATCGCAAAAGCGCGTCAACGTCGCGCCTGACCAGGGTCATTTCCTGCTCGAGTTTGTAGGCTCGCTCGATTTTTTTACATTTCATCAGTTCTGTTTTTCATAGCGTCAGCTATTGGCTTTACGAGTGGAAATGAAAGTTCTATGGCTATAGCATGGTTATGTCTTGGCTCTTCATTTCTTTGCTTGGGTTCGACTCATGAGAAAAAGAAAAAAATACAGATGGTAAATAATTTCCTGCTTGTATTGTTGGAAAATCGGAATTTCAGGAGGTGTTTTTATGCCACAAATGAATAAGGGAGGAAAATTTAT
>CAJMRJ010000084.1:0-6861 GCA_905215865.1 uncultured bacterium
AGACCAGGGCTCCGACGCCGGCCATGGCAATGACGAATGCCATGAGCAGTGCAGCGGCCTGCTGGTCACCCGTGGTGGGCAGGAAACCCTTGACCGTCTTGACGATGTTCGTCACGGTCTTGGGCGTGCCGGGATCGGGCGTCGGCACGGGCGTCTCGGGCTTCTTGTACGTGTTGTTGAACACGATACCCTCGACGCTCTTGTCGCCCTTGGTAAAGGCAACGTTCGCCTTGAGGTTGCCCTCGCCGTCGTCGACCACGTTGACGGTCGCGGTAAAGACGGACTTGTCGTAGGTCATACCGGCCTCGTCGCCCTTGACCTCGCTGATGGTGTAGACGTACGTACCAGGCTCGTCGTACTCGAACTTGTCGAAGCTGATCTTGCCGTCGGCATCGTTGGTGACGGTGGACTCGGCGTCCTCGCCAACGAGCTTAAAGCTAAACTCGTCCTTCTTGAGTTCGCGTCCCTCGAGCACCTTGATGGCGCCGATGGAAACCTGCGTGGGCATGGCGTGATACTTGTTGGTAAAGCCAGCCGACTCGGTGGTTCCCTCGAGCTTGTGCGTCGCGGCCAGCGTGCCATCGCCGTTGTCGGAGACGGTGGTCACGACGGTGTAGGTCATGCCGTCATAGGTGACGCCCTTGTACAGGCCGAGCGCGTTGGGGCAAGCCTCGCGCAGCGTGTACGTGTGCGTGCCGGGTGCCTCGTAGCGGATCGGGCTCAGCGTAACGTTGCCGTTGGCGTCGTTGGTGCAACTAGCGACAGTCACGCCGTCCTCGAGCAGCTCAAACGTGAACTCGCCAGCTGCAAGGTCGCGGCCGGTCAGACGCTTAACCGTCTTGACCTGATCGGTCACGACAGAATCGGTGGGCGTCACGCTGTAGGTGTTGGTGAACGTGAAGGCCGCACCGTCGTCGCCGTTGCGCACGACACTCAGGTGTCCGGCACCGTCGTCAGTCACGGTGTAGGAAACCTTGCGCGCGGTGTTGGCGTCGTTAGTCACGCCAGGGGCGGTACCGGACTCGGTCACCGTGTAGGTAAAAGTGTGCGAACGAGGAGCGATGGGGGCTGCGGGCTCGGACTCGTCGCTGGACTCATCGGCGTTGGCATCAGCGTCGGCGTCGGCCTCTTCAGCCTCTGCCTCGGCCTTATCGGTCACATCGGTCGTCACGCCCAGGGCGCGGTTGAGGTCCTCGAGCGTAAAGCGGATCTTGCCAAAGTCCACGTTGCCGGCCGTGTCGTTGGTCGCAGTCGTATGCTCGGGCATCGGGGCGCCCGCCTCATCGGCAGTCACGGTAAAGGTGAACTTGCCCACAATGTCTGCCGGGGTCAGGCCCTCGGCAGCCTGGAGCTTCTTGGTGCCGGCGAGCGCAGCGTCAACGGCATCGGCGCCGTAGACGTTCTCGAACACGGGCTCGACGCCACCGTAGTCAGGCTTTGCCGTCAGGGTACCGTCGCCGTTGTCGACGACGATGACCTTAAAGCTAAAGCTCGACTTCGCGGAGGTAATGCCCTGGTCGGCCAGCAAGTTCGTGTACTCAAAGGCCGTGTAGTTGATAGTCCACGCAAGCTTGCCGTCCGTGTCGGTGCGGATGGCGCGCCCGGTGCTTACCAGGTCGGCGAGCATCTTGGTGTCGTAATGCAGCGTGCCAAAGCTCACCTGGCCGCTATAGTTGAACGCCGGCGTGCCACTGATGGCTTCCGTCTCGCCCGCATAGGCGATGCCAAAGTAGAACTCACCGTCAACCATCGGACGTCCGGTCAGGGTCTTGGTGGCGACAATCTGTGCAGAAACGCCCGGGCTATCGGTCGATGCGCTATAGCTGTTTTCGAACGGGACCAGAGCGCTCTCAACCTTGTTCTCGCCGCTCTTGTGGATCGTCTCGTGCGTGCCCTCGGGACCGCCGGAGACGGTCGTCGTAGCGGTAAGCGTGCCGGCACCATCGTCGGCGATGGCAATCTTCACGGTACGGGCAGCATCGTCGTAGGTGTAACCGGGCTTGCCGTCGTTCTTCTCGGCCACGGTATATTTGAAGGTCTTGCCGGCGTCAGCCTGCGCAAACTTGACCTCATGGCCCGCCAGAATATCAATCAGACCGACCGTTGCCTCTGCCGTCGCAGGGGATTTGAAAGTGTTGGCCCCGTGCAGCAGACCAAGTGCGTTGGCCGAAGCCTCGTCGGCGGGCGTCACGGTAAAGCTAAACTGGCCCTCAGTCATGGGGCGTCCTGAGAGGCTCTTGCTGAGCTTGAGGCCGCCGGCCGCGGCGTAATCGAGCTCAGTGCGATACGTGTTGGTAAAACGTCCGCTTTCCTTCTTGGTGACGTTGGCGGTCAGGACGCCCTCGCCGTTCTCGGTCACGGTCACTTCGGCGGGCGCGACATGCCCGTCATACGTCATGCCGGCCGCGTTGCCCGCGTTCTCGCGGATCTCGTACTTGTAGGTTCCGGCGGCAGCGTAGTGGATCTTGCCGAACTTGATGGCGGCGATGCCATCCTTCGCGTCCTTCTTGTTCACGGTTACGGTTGCGGGATCGGGCAGCGGGGTGCCCTCGGCGGCGGTAATGGTAAAGCTGAACTCGTCGGAGTCCGTCCAAGCGCGACCATCGACAGCCTTGCTCAGGCCAAAGTCGAGCTCTGCGTCGATCGGGGTCACACTGTAGGAGTTCTTGAACTCGGCGGGCTCGGTGCCCTTCAGGACATGCTTTGCTTCGAGAGTGCCGTCGCCGTTGTCGGTGATGGTGGTCTCGATGGTGTATTCGGCGGTGCTGTAGGTGATGCCCTTGCTGGTGGTTCCGCCGTTGGCCTCGCGTAGCGTGTAGGTGTGTTTGCCGGCCTTGTCGTACTTCACGGAGTTCATCGTGATCTTGCCGTCGGCGGCATTGGTGCCGATGGCGACGACATCGTTACCCTCGACGAGCTCGAAGGAGAACTCGCCTTCCTTGAGGTCGCGCCCGGTCAGGACCTTGATCGCGGTGATCTGGTCGGTGACGCTGGAGCTCTCGGGGGTCACGTTGTAGGAGTTCTTGAACTCGGCAACCTTGACGTCCTTCAGAACATGCGTGGCACTGAGCGTACCGTCGCCGTTGTCCGTGATGGTGGTCTCGATGGTGAACTTGGCATCGCTGTAAGTAATACCACCAGCGTTGCCCTTGACCTCGCGCAGCGTGTAGGTGTGCTTGCCAGCAGCAGTGTACTCGATGGGGCTCATCGTGATCTTGCCGTCGCCATTGTTGGTGCCGGTGGCGACAACCTTGTCGTCCTCGTCCTCGCCCTCGACGAGCTCGAAGGAGAACTCGCCGGCAGTAAGCTCGCGTCCAGTCAGGACCTTAGTCGCCTTGACCTGGTCGGTGACGCTGAAGCTCTTGGGGGTCAGATTATAGGAGTTCTCGAAGATCGCCTCGTCGGCGCCCTTCAGCTCGTGCGCGGCCACCAGCTGGCCCTTGCCGTTATCGCTGATGGTCGTCACGATGGTGTAGACCGTGTCGTCGTAGGTAATGCCGTTGCCGGCGTCGCCCTTGACCTCGCGCAACGTATAGGTGTGCTGACCGATCTCGGTGTACTTGATGGGCTTGAACGTCACCTTACCGTCGGCGGCGTTCGCAACGGTCTCGATAAGCTCAGAGTCCTCGCCCTTAACCTCGCGCAGCTCAAAGCTAAACTCGTCGGCCGCAAGGGCGCGCCCGGTCAGGGACTTGGTTACGTCAATCTTGTCGGTAACGCTGGACTCAACAGGATTCGTAGCGTAGGTGTTCCTGAACTCGGTCACGTCGGCTTCGCTCCAAGCCACCTTCACCTCAGCGCTCAGCTCACCCTTCTTGTTGGGCGTTACCGTCACGGTGATCTTCGCAACGTTCTTGCTGTAGGTGATGCCATCGATAGTTTGACCAGCGTTCTTCTCGCGGACCTCATAGGTGTACTTGCCCGGCTCGGCATAAGTAATCTTGCCAAAGTTAATGGCTGCCTTGCCCTTGTCGAGATCGGCATTGGTCACAGTTACGGTCGCGGGGTCGGGCATCGGGGCATTGTTGTCGGACGTCGCTGAGAGTTCAAACTTAAACTCATCCGCATCCGTCCAATCGCGGCCCTCGAGCACCTTGGTCAGGCCAAAGCCGGCCTTGGTATCCACCGTTGTTGGCGTCACGTTAAAGCTGATCTTGCCGTTGTTGCCCAGGCGAACGTCAACCTCCGTGGCGTTCGACTTGGCAGATGTGTTGTTCCACTTGGGATTGAGCACGTCGGCCGCAGTGCCGGTGGGGTTACCGCCCACGCGCTCCTTGGTGGTGTGGAGCTCGTCAATAAAGGCCAGGCGCGCGGTTCCCTTGCTAAACGACAGGTTTCCGCTCGCGTCGGGCACGATGGCGCCCTCAAAGCTCGCGGCGTCTCCGCCGGTAAACTCAATAACGGCAATACGGGATTCGGCCTTACTGTCTGCGCCCAGCGCCTCGAACTCATCCTTGTAGTAATAGATGCCCTCGGCAGCCAGCGAGCCCGTCGCAGGCGTTGTGCAGTTCTTATCCGTGTAAATGGGAGTCTGCTTCTGGAAATAGTAATAGCGGTTGGTGTCGGCAGGCTCAAAGTTCGCGATCGTATCGCCCAACGCGCCAGCGTTCCACTTGTTCGCGTAGAAGTTAACGGTCTTGGAACCGTTCTCCGCGGTGGTCGTATTGCTCTTGATGTAGTCCTCGAGCCCCTTTACGTTCTTGGGCGTAAACAGGTTATCGAGCGCTTCTTTCTTAACGCTTGAGGTGTAGTTCACCTGAATGGGCTCAGTATTGTCGACCGTAAGCACGCCGTCGGTGATCTTAAAGTGGCGCAGCGGAATCAGCGACGCAGGAATCTTAACCGTTACGATATCGCCGGTCTGAGGCTTGCCCTCTTCGGCATGCTGAACGGTGATGACCAGGTTCGCAGCGGCACCAGAAAATGTGTAGGTGTCGACGTTACCCTCGGACTTCTTTGACGGTTTTTCAAACGTCTCGCCGCCATACACGACGGACGTAAAGTCGTCGACCTGCATAAAGTCGCCCAGCTCATCGGTAAACGTAATGTAGCCAGACTTATGCTCGCCATATCCACTGTGAGTTTTGGTTGGGTAACCAGCCTGGATAATGCTTCCGGAGATATCTTTGAAGATTTCCTCGAGCTCGGCGGCGCTGGTTGCCGACTTGTAGTAATTGGCGTTTTCTGCGCGCGCACCAAAGTTGATGGTCCATTCGCCCCAGAGAGAAATGCTGGATGAGGCGGCAGGATAGTTGCTCGACACGGCATGCATGAACTTATTCTCTTTGCTTGTGCCATCAGCCGTGAGGTCGGCACTGGGATTTGCACCGTCAAAGATGCCGATCGTATAAATGTCGGCACCTTTATTCTTGAGACTCTTGGCACTATTAATGGCGCTATTGGCAACACTTGCTTGGAATCCACTAGAACTCGTAGGTGAACCATCAGTGAAGAAGACGACGATCTTCTTGGCGTCGGCGCGACCAAACGAAAATTGCTCATCAGCCAGCTCCAAGCCATAGTCGGCGCGCGTGGAACCGTCAGGACCGATAGAGTTGACCGTGCTCTTTAGGCTCTCCGCACCTTTGTCCTTGCAGGGCGTCAGATTCTTCATGGTCTGCGAGTAGTTGTAGGTGTCCCCCCAACTATCGCGATATTTTTTGTTGCCAACCTCAGTAGTCTTATCGCCTGCAAACTTAACGATGGCAACCTGATGCTGTTTGGATTCATCTGTGATGCTTTGGTTTTGCGTGGCGATGGTGTCAATAAAGCGATTGGCGGCCGTCTTCAGCGCATCGATGCGCTTTGTACGGTCGCCCTTAACCATGGGATCACTCATCGAGCCAGAAGCGTCCAGCACCAGCACGATGTCGAGCGGCTTGCCGGAGACCGTCGTATCGGATGTCGAAGAGATAGCAGACAGCGTGGTCAGGAAATCCGACTCTTCGTTTGCCGCGGTTTCCTTGACCGTCTTGTCGGTCCAGATTCGGCCGACGTTTTGAGTTGTTACTTCCTTGCCGTCATAGCCGTCGGCCCAGAACTTCCAGTAGTTGCTGGTATCGGGGTCGACGACCGTTTTTCCGGTCATGGCCGGTCCGTCCATTCCGGTACTGGACCTGGCGTTGGCCTCGGGCAGCATGGCAAATGCTGCAGCCGGCAACACCAGCACTACGGCCAGCATCACCGCCAAGAGACCCCTCGTGTACTTACTCATCGCGTCTCCCTTCTCGCAGGCTCAGACCTTGCATCAGCCTAAAGTTACGAAATGAGACACAATTAGGGCAGGTGACACACGTTCCAGATTCATTTTTAG
Source organism: uncultured bacterium (assembly GCA_905215865.1). Lineage (GTDB taxonomy): Bacteria > Actinomycetota > Coriobacteriia > Coriobacteriales > Coriobacteriaceae > Collinsella. Next base: position 6,314 of record CAJMRJ010000084.1, read on the forward strand.
GCGTGAGACAAATGTCTCACCAAAGTTGAGACACGAGCGTTTTCGCAGGAAAACGGGTGCGACTCAAGATGGACGGGGCAAAAGAACCCGTTTTCCTCCGTCCCCGGGGGATCTATTGGTGGTGCTCGCCACGAAACTGGCCTATCTACTATGTTTAGTCCGGTACCTCCGACCATAACCGCGTTTCATGAAAAACCGCAGGCGTTCTACCTGCGGCTTTCATTTCGCATTACTTGCCGTGGTCGAGGACTGCCGCCTAAACGTAGTAGATAGACCCATTTCGTGGCAGACGGCTCACGCGGCGGCCCTCGCGAGGCCAAAATGATCCGTTTCCCTCTGTCCACGGGAGATCAAGGGCTGTTACGGATATGGTGTCATTTCAAAACTATGCCGGATTACGGGGCTAAAGTCGAGGCCCTCATCCATACCTTCATTTTTGAAAAACGGCAAGCAATCTACCTGCTGGTTTGTTTTTGCGATTTTCTGTATGGTCGGAGGTTCGCTATCCAGCCCCGTAAACCGGCATAGTTTTGTTCGTGGCAGCCCAA
>CAJMRJ010000085.1:0-6758 GCA_905215865.1 uncultured bacterium
CCCGGCAGGTATGCGAAGCCGATCGGCGCCCTGCGGTGCATCCGGACACCGACCGGCATGGCAACAGAGAAATCCCTATCGCGTGGATAAGAACACCCGGCGGCGCAGCTTAGCGCAGGTGCGGCTAAATCGTCTCGAGGAAGGCCTCGATGCGGGTCTGGAGCTGACCGGCGTCCTCGCCGGCGTAGTCGGTGGTGATATGCATAAACGGGATGCCCGCCTCCTCGGCGGCCTTCTCCACGGCAAACGACTCCATCTCGTAGAGCGTGCAGAACTGCAGGGCCACGTCGACGATACCGTCAGCATGCAGGTCCTTGGCCATCTGGACAATGTCCTTCATACGCTGGTCGTTGGGCGTAAAGACAGCGCAGTTGATCTTAAAGTAGCGCTCGGCAATGGCATCGAGCATCTCGTCGACCGTCTCGCCGGACTCATCGACCAGGTCCTTGTAGTAGCGCGAACCCGTGCAGGACTCCTCGCCTACCACAACGCCGCCGGCCTTCTCGATAAGGTTGAACAGCTTCCAGTTAGGCACGGCCATGGGCGTACCGGTGTACAGGATGCGCTTGGTCCCCTTGGGCGCCACGCCCTCGCCGGCCTCGACACGCTGCTCGCACTCGGCGGCCATCTCGTTGATGGCTCCGGTCAGACGCGGCGTGTCGTCCATAAAGGCGGCCTGAACGGTCAGCAGGCTGTCGAGACCACTGATGGGTGCCGGATCGGCAGCGCGGGTCGCAGCCAGACGCTGCAGGGCGCGACGCTTCTCGTTGACGGCGTGGATGGCAGCCTTCAGGCGCTCGGGCGTAATCGTGACGCCGCACTCTTCCTCGATCTTGGCAGCGAGCTTCTTGACCTCGGCCTTCCAGGTCACGAGCGTCGACTCGTCGTGCACGTTGGGGATATCCATGACGTACATGTTCTTTTGCGTGGCAAAGAACTCGTAGGCCTTCTTCTTGCCATCGCAGGTGTTCTCGCCGACTACCAAGTCGCTCGACTCGATGTAGGGGCAGACCTCGCCCAACTTAAAGCCGGCAAAGCTCTTGATGAGCGGGCAAGTGTTGCGCGGCAAGTGCTCCTCGACTTTGTCGGTTGCCCAGTCGGCACCCGAGCACAGGCCCACGGGGATGCCATCGCAGGCAAGTACGATTTCCTCGGGCACGTAGACGCAGAACGAACCGACGATCTTGGTGGCCTCGCCGGCCTCCTTCTTGTCGAGCATCTCCTTAATACGGCCGCTGTGGATGTTGGTGGCGACAAAGTCCAGATAGGACGTGGACTTGGGGCGATTGTTCTGCGTCAGGAACATATCGCCGTACATCTGGCCCACGGCGCCCAGCAGCATGTCGTGGTCGGCAAGATTCATGCCGAGGCTCTCCCACATCGGATGGAAATCGAATTCTTCAGCCATGACGGTTCCCCTCTCGAACCAAATACGGATAACTACGGTATTGCTGCACGGTGGGTGGCGAAAACCCAGCCGCGCCTAAACCCGGAATTTTAGGGAACCTGCTTTGCGGTCGATTATTTAGTTGTGCGTCGTCTCTCCCGGAGCCGTGAACATACCTGCTCATATGCGGCTCCGAGCCATATACAGGGCGCGCGCGGCAACGCGGCGAATGTATGTCGTCTGCGGCATGTGCGCACCCTCCTTTACAAGTTGAGGTCAACTATATCAACGGTTATCGACCATGCGAACACCGTTGACATTCGTACGACAGAGGCGCCCGTTGCCTTTTAATAAATTATTATCTTGCTTGATAATTAATTACCATTCTACATTCGGCGAACGGTAGGGAACGAAACTGCGGGCTGCCGAGAATCCTCGACGGCCCGCCCTCTACCCTACCGACAAACCAGATGAATCCTGCTCGCATCAAAATGCATGCGCAAGGTCTCCCCCGCCTGCGGCAACTCCTCTACAGGCACGCCCACCTTGTTGACCTTCCACTGCAGACGTGTGGGCGCATCGACGCGCGGCACGTCCAGCAGCACCAGCCGCTCAAAGCGCGAATCGCTCACACGGGCCACGTGCAAATCGTAGCTGTTGCGGCCCCGCTCCGCGCGATTGTCAACATGGAAGTAGCTTGCGCGAATGCCCAGGTACGCCACATTATCGGGAACCTCGCGACCCACGTTAAAGGTCATGCCCCAGTCGAGGGCCTCAACTTCTTCGTCGCCGATCTTGCGCGCCCGGCTCGTGTTCTTGCAGCCCGTCAGGCGCAGTGCTGCCAACGTCTGTGGACGGCGGACCACGTCCTCGACGGAGCCGATCTCCTCCACATGCCCGTCGTGCATCACGCAGATGCGCTGGCACAGGCGGCACGCTTCGTCGATGTCGTGGCTCACGTAGAGCACGGTGCGGTTGCATACATCGAACAGGTCGAGCATGTTCTGTTCGAGGGCGCTCTTAAGATAGGAATCGAGTGCGCTCATGGGCTCGTCGAACATAAAAATGCCCGGATGCGCCGCCACCATGCGCGCAAGCGCCACGCGCTGCTGCTGCCCGCCCGAGAGGCGCGCGGGATACCGATCGGCAAAGTCTGCCAGCCCAAAGATGCCCAGATAGCGCTCGGCGAGCTTTTTGCGCGCGGCGGCGTCGCCCGCATCCTTTACACCGGCACATACGTTATCGGCCACCGTCATGTTGGGAAACAGCTGATAGTTTTGGAACAACAGGGCGCATTTTCGCTCCTGGGGCGACAGGTTGATGCCCGCCGCCGAGTCAAAAAAGGCCACGCCGTTGACGACGATCTTGCCCTCGTCGGGCGTCTCCACGCCGGCAATACAGCGCAAAGTGCAGCTCTTGCCACATCCGGAGGCGCCGAGCAGCGCCACACGCTCCTCGCCGGCCTCAAGCTGCATGTCGAGCATAAACCCGGGATAGCGCTTTTTGATATCCAGAACGAGTGACATGACCTATCGACCTCCCTGCATAACGGGCTCATCGTGCATGAGCTCGGCCAGCGCCTCGCGATCGATACGCAGCGCATCGCCGCCCACCGGGTCGAGCGAATCGCCCTGTCCGGCGAGATCTTTGGCCTGTTTGCGCTTCGCACGCGAAAGGCCCCGCTCGCGATACTTTTGCGAATGCGCGGTGTATATGTTGATGAACAGGATGACTAGGAAACTAAACACGATCACAACGACGACCCAAAAGAGGGCCACCGAGGTGTTACCGCCCATCCACTCAAAGTAGATAGCGATGGGGATGGTCTGCGTAATGCCGGCATAGTTGCCCGCAAAGAACAGCGTGCAGCCAAACTCTCCCATGGCGCGGGCAAAGGCGAGGACCGTACCGGCGGCAATAGAAGGCCACCCAAGCGGCATCATAAGCTTGGTAAAGATGCGACGCTCGGACCAGCCCAGGGTTCGCGCGGCGTCGAGCATCTGCGTGTCGAGGCTCTCGAAGGCTCCGAGTGCCGTACGATAGACGAGCGGGAACGACACCACCACGGCAGAGATCACCGCCGCGGGCCACGTAAAGACAATCGAGATGCCGTGCGCGATCAGCCACTGGCCCACCCCGTTCGAGCGGCCAAACAGCATGAGGAGCAGAAAGCCGCAGACCGTGGGCGGCAGCACCATAGGGATGGTAAAGACCGAATCGAGCAAACCCTTCACGCGGCTCGAGGTACCCATAGTCTTCCACGCGGCGAACAGGCCCAGTGCAAAGGAGATCAGCAGGGCAAGGCCACTCGTTTTAATGGACACCCAAAACGGTCGGTAGTCGATGCCGCCCAATAAGGAGGCCAGAGAGGTCAAGGGCCCCCGCTCATCCCGCAATGCGACAGACGATGCTTCTACCATTTGAGCGCTATCAAGCCAACGCGCACCGCCCTTGGCATCACCCGAGGCTGATGCAATCACCACATAGCGATCCCCATCCGCACCGCGCTCGTCAAAGCCATAGGTATACCCGCCGGCATCAAACGTTGTTTCCGCCGTGACATACCAAGGAAGATCCACGTCCCCTAGCTGCGCACCTCCCATGCAGTTTGCGCTGTCGAGCTCACAGACGAGGGCCTTGAGACCCGATACGCACTCGTTGTCCTGCGGATCCAATCCATACTTCTCGACCGCCTTGGGCGATATCCACACCACAACGCGATCGGCAGCAGGCGCCACTACAAGGTCCACGTCCTCGGCAACGGGAAACCGGTAGCCCTCAGGCTGGCCCTCCATGGCACGAGCGGTCCCCTTGGCTAACCGCTCAAAACCCTCGATCCCATAGGAAAGCCCATGAGCGGTCGTAGCAACCTGGGCCCCATCCTCAGCGTCCCCAGCAAGCGCAAATCCCGGCACCCAGCAAAGCGCGAAGGTCAAAGCACAGGCGACAAGCATACGGAATCTATTAAGCACGAAAAGCTCCAAGAGAATACAAGGACGGAGTGAAACACAAAACGATGGAATTATCGCGCCAAGCCGCACTACGCGGAAAGCTCAAAGCCGTACTTGGCCCAAATCTTCTGAGCCTTCTTGTTGGTCAGGCAGAAGTCGATAAACGCCTTGGCCTCGTCGGCGTGCTCGGAGCTCTCGGCCACGGCGCCCGGGTACACGATGGGCTTGTGCGAATCCTCGGGGCACACGAAGGCCTCCTCGATGCCGTCGTAGCGGAAGATGTCGGAGCTGTAGACAAAACCGGCCACGCAGTCGCCCGTGGACACGTAGGCGGCGGCGGTACCGACCTTGTCGGCCAGCGCGACCTTGTCGGCGATCTCGGGAGCATACTCGCCGTCGTCGCCCTCGGTGCCGGTATAAAGGCCCACGGAAGCCAGCGCCTGGTTGGCGTACTTGCCGGCGGGGACGGTCTTGGCGTCGCCAATGGCAATCTTACCGTCCAGATTCGCGACGTCGGCGATGGCCTCGATCTTGGTGTCGGAGCCCTCGGCGCGAATAATCACGAGGTCGTTAACGAACATATCTTCACGGGTGTCGGAGTCGACGAGCTCGGCGGTCTCAGCGTCATCCATAGTGCCCTTGGAAGCAGTGATGAGCACGTCGACCGTGGCGCCGGCACGCATCTGCTCGACGAGGTCGCCGGAGCCCTTAAACTGCGTGTCGGCAAAGGTGGTGCCGGTCTGGTCGGTGTAGAGTTCCTGGACCTCGGGCAGGGCCTTCTCGAGGGAGTTGGCGGCAAAGACCTGCAGTTCGACGGTTTCCTTCTTGGAAGAGGCCTTGGCGGAGCCGGCATCGGATCCGGCCGGCTCGGACGTCTTGTTGTCCGAGCAGCCGGCAAGACCAAGGCTGGCAGCGGCGACAACAGAAAGCGAGACGAATCCGCGGCGAGAAACCATATCGAACATATTCAACCCTTTCGGACCTTGTGCCCGGGTACCCCACCGCGGGCTATAATCTGCAATCAGATTATACTTTCGCGCGAATAATGATAGTGAGAAATTATTCTCGCCAGAGAATATACTTTCGAGTTAGCGTGCACCTCGGCGTCGCTTCGGTGGAAAACAAAAGCGGAGCAGCCGTTCAGGTCGCCCCGCCGCAGGTAAACCGCTTAGTTGGTATGTCCGCCGCCCGCCGTCATCTGGGCCGCATGCTCCAGCTGGTCCGCTATGGCCTCCCAGCTTTCGCGGGCGGCCTTTGTAGAACCGGGAAAGTTTACGACAAGTGTATGACCTCGTTGCATGCAAATAGCACGCGAGAGCATAGCGCGGCGCGTCTTGGTCATCGAGTACGCACGAATTGCCTCTGCAATACCCGGCACATCGCGGTCGCAGACGGCACGCGTCGCCTCGGGCGTCACATCGTGCATCGAAAGCCCCGTGCCGCCGCAGGTGAGCACGACATTGGCGTGGCACTCATCGGCGGCTTCCACAATGGCATCACCAATCTCGCTGACGCCATCGCGCATGACCACATGTGAGGCGACCGTCCAGCCCTGCGCCTCGATAAGTTCCTCGAGTGCAGCTCCAGCCTCGTCCTGGGCAAGATCGCGCGTATCCGAGCACGTCACAATCGAAATCTTCAGCTCCATAGCATTCCTCCTATAGCACCGTGCCCTCAGGCAGGTCGACACGCACGACATCCACGACGTCGCCCGCCTTGAGCTCGCACGGTCCTTCGTCAATACGAAGCAGGCAATTGGCCCGCTGCATCGTGCCGAGCAGCGCCGAATTCTGCGTCTTGGCCTCGGTCACCAACAGCTCACCGGTCTCGGGGTCGCGCAAAACCGTGGCGCGATCGAAGAAGCGTCGGTCCTGGCGCTTTTTCACACCGTGGGTAAGAACCGCTCGCTGCACGGGGCGCGCCCCCTCGGCAAAACCACGCATCTTGCGAATCGCCGGGCGCGCGAGCATCTCAAAGCCCACATACGCCGCGGCCGGATTGCCTGAAAGCCCCAGGTAGGGCTTACCCCCGAGCAAGCCAAACGTGATGGCCTTGCCCGGACGCATCGAAATGCGGTCAAACAGCACCTCGCCCTCGCGCCGGACGAGCGCCGTCACGTAGTCGTAATCGCCCGCCGAGGCGCCACCGCTCGTAATGACAAAATCGCACTCCTGCACGGCGCGATGCACCAGTTCGGCAATCGCCTGCTCATCGTCGGGCGCAATGCCGTAGAACACGGGCTCGGCTCCTACATCGAGCGCCTCGGCCATCAACGCCGAGGAGTTGGAGTCGCGAATCTGCCCGCGCGCCGGCACGTTACTCGGTGCGACCAGTTCCGTGCCCAGCGAGATGATGCCCACACGCGGGGCAGCGTGCACCTTCACGCTCGCGTCTCCGGCGCTTGCCAGCAAGCCGGCGCC
>CAJMRJ010000086.1:0-6743 GCA_905215865.1 uncultured bacterium
GCCTCGCGGCCTCCCCCTTTTTTGTTTAAAGCCAGATCTAACAAACTCGCTGTGTTTTATGACCCTCGTTTGTCGCATCTTCCGTTAACGGGCTACAATAACTTAGTCTGTGCAATATGGAGGTGAACATGGCTGAAGCTGGTATCGGCGTTGATATCGTCGAGATTTCCCGCATGAAATCAATCCTTGAAAAGACGCCGTCGTTTGCTCGGCGTGTGTTTACCGAAGAAGAGTGCGCATATTGCGACGCTTCATCGCGTCCTGCGGCGCACTATGCGAGCCGCTTCGCTTCTCGTGAAGCGGTTCTGAAGGCTCTTGGTACGGGTTTTAGCCAGGGCGTCGGCCGCAAAGACGTCTCGGTAACGCGTGATAACCTCGGAAAGCCTAAAGCTGTGCTTTCGGGTCGAGCGCTCGAGATTGCTCAAGAGTTGGGTGTCGTTGAAGTTGCGCTTTCCATTACCTTGACGGGTGATTTGGCCGTAGCCAATGCCATTGCGATCACTGAGGATGCTCGACCTAAGCCTAAGGAAGAAAAGGTGAGCACCAAGGAACGCGTTGCACAAACGTTTAAACAGGCTCGCTCGGTTTTAGATGAGCTTGAGCAACTGCAAAATTCGGCTTTAACGGAGCACCTGGGCGATGCTTCGCGAGATACGCTAGGAGCATAGATGAAACCGGTTTTGAGTACCGAGGAAGTCGTTCGTCTCGAGGATATTATTGAACGCGAAGGAACTTCGAAGGCCGAGCTTATGGAACTGGCGGGTGAGTTTGCTGCTACTGAAATTCTAAAACTCAATCCCGATCGCGTCCTTGTTCTGGTCGGTTTTGGCAACAACGGTGGCGACGGCTGGGTCGCGGCTGATATCTTGAGTCATAAGGGCGTTGACGTGGATATCGTGTCTCCGGTTGAGCCGGATGAGATTCCTGCCGCTCTGGCTCGCCATGTTGCCCGCCGTACCGCCGGTCGTGACGTACATGTGTGCGTCGGTCCCTCACGAGATGAGCTTGAGGTTTTGATCGATAAGGCCGACGTTGTTGTTGACGCTATTTTTGGTACCGGTTTCCACGGTGACCTGCGTGCGCCGTTTTCCATCTGGATTCCGACGGTTAACGACTGCGCCGACCATGTGGTGTCCATCGATGTTCCTTCGGGTTTGAATGCCGAGACCGGTGTTGTCGACGACGATTGCATCCGTGCCGAGCGTACGGTCACGATGATCACGCCCAAGATTGGCCTCTACAGCGCTGATGGCCCAGAATACGCCGGTGATCTGGTGTGCGGTAGCCTCTATGATCGCCTTGATGAGGTCATCGATGATGTCGACCATGCCGCCGAGATTGTCGAGCCCGGTGACCTGGTGGATTTCTTTGCTCCGCTGCCCTCGAATATCGATAAGTATTCTCGCGGTTCCGTCCTTATTGTTGCCGGCTCGGCGCAGTATCCTGGCGCTGCCATTATGGCTGCCAAGTCTGCTGCCCGTGCGGGTGCCGGCTATGTGGCTGTCGCGACGCCCGATGCGTGTGCCAATCTTATTCGTATGGCACTTCCCTCGATTCCGGTTTTTGCTATTCCGTCCGATTCCCGCGGCTCTTTTGGTGCCGCTGCTCGTATGACCGTGTGCGAGATTGCAAAGAAGTACAGCTGCGTACTGTGCGGTCCCGGCATGACGACGTCTGCCGGTGCCATGCAGGTGGTTTCGGGCTTGTTAGAGCTTGATGTGCCGTTGATCCTCGATGCCGATGCGCTCAACTGCCTATCTAAGATTGCTATCGACGGTATCGATAGCAACCCTGAGATGTACCGCCGTGAGCAGCCGCTCGTCATGACGCCGCACTATCGCGAGCTTTCGCGCTTGGTTGCCGGTGACGAGGTTAACGATCTGGGGACTGCAATTGCGGCCGCGCAGAAGGTTGTCTGGGCTGCTGGCTCCGACAATCTCGTGGTTATTGCCAAGGGGCCGACGACGGCTATCTGTGGCGTTGAGCGCGTGCTTTTGCCGCTCTCGGGTCCGGCGTCGTTGGCGACTGCCGGTTCGGGCGATGTTCTTGCGGGCATTTTGGCCGGCACACTGGCTACCATGCGTGATGAGATGGATCGCTGGGAGCTGCTGTATTCGTATGCCGTTGCGCTTCACAGTTACGCGGGTTTTGCCGCGGCGACGGAGTATGGTGAGAAGAGTGTTATTGCGACCGATCTGATCGACTTGATCGGTCCTGCCATGGAATTGGCGGCAAAGGATGCACTCGATGATCTGGGAATCATGGACGAAGGGTCGGATGACTAATCATGAATAAAGCCGACTTGACGCGCTGGTCCTGGGTTGAGATTGACCGAGGGGCGCTTCGACGCAACACGAGGGCTTACAAGAACCTGCTCGATCCGCGTCAGCGACTGTGCTGCGTGGTCAAGGCCGATGCCTATGGCCATGGTGCCGTCGAGTGCGCCAAAATCATGTACTCGGCCGGAGCCGACATGTTCGCGGTGGCAACGGTCAACGAGGGTGTTGAGCTCCGACAGGGCGGGATCACGAAACCCATCCTCATCCTAAGCGAGCCGCCTATCGAGGCCATTCCGACGTTGCTCGAGTTCGATATCATGCCTTCGGTCTATACGTCCGATTTCGCCCTTGCCTATGGCGAGTGCGCTGTCGCGGCAGGCAAGGTGGGTAAGTACCATCTAGCCATCGAGACGGGCATGAACCGCATCGGTGTTCACTACACGCAGGTGCTCGACTTTGTTCGCGGTATTAGCTTCCATCGCGGTATCCAGTGTGATGGCGTCTTTACGCACTTCGCAACGGCCGATGAGCCTGGCGGTTGGGACTATAAGCTGCAGTGCCAGCGCTTTACCGAGGCCGTTCAAGCCATTAAGGACGCGGGCTTTGAGTGCGGTATCGTGCACTGTGCCAATACGCCGTCCTCGATGCTTGATCCCTCGATGCATTTTGATATGATTCGCGCCGGCATCGGTCTATATGGCCTGCAGCCGTGCGAGCTGAGCAGCCGCGTGATGCAGCTGGACCCTGTCATGAGCGTTCATGCGCGCGTGACGCGTGTGGCACATCCTGCAATGGGCGAAGGCGTGGGCTACGGATTTACCTATCGCGTGCCGCGCACACGCGTTCAGATTTGTACGCTGCCGATTGGATATGCCGACGGCCTTTCGCGTACGCTCTCCAATCGTATGGAAGTGCTGTATCGCGGTGAACGTGTGCGTCAGGTGGGTAACATCTGCATGGACCAGTTTATGGTCGCCATCCAGTCCAATCCGGCGCATGAGATTCCCGAGGCCGAGTATGGCGACGAGATGATCATTGTCGGCCGCGACGGTGATGCCGAGATCACCATGGATGAGATGGCGCGCCTGCGTGGCACGATTAACTACGAGGTTGCTTGCGGCTTTGGCATGCGTCTCGACAAGGTCTACGTGTAGGAGCCACTATGGGTGTCATGCACATCCCCGGACATAGTCACCAGGCGCCGCGCGAGGTTGCGCTCGAGGAGATTGAGGCTGTTTTAGGCGACTGTCGTCTCTGCCAGCTCTATCAGTCGCGCCATAACATCGTGTTTGGCGTGGGAAACCCCCACGCCCGCGTAATGTTTATCGGCGAGGCGCCGGGGCGTAACGAGGATCTGCAAGGCGAACCATTTGTGGGGGCGGCGGGCGAGGATCTCAACGGCATCCTGTCGCTGGCTGGCCTCAAGCGCGAAGACGTCTACATTGCCAACGTGCTTAAGTGTCGCCCGCCGGGAAATCGCAATCCTCGGCCCGAGGAAGTGCTGGCCTGTTCACCGTTTTTGCGTGAGCAGATTCGAAGCATTTGGCCCGATATCATCGTGACGCTCGGTAACCCCGCGACGCACTTTGTGCTTAAGACCGAGATCGGCATCACCAAGCTGCGCGGCAGGTTCCATCAGATGGGGCATTTTGTGGTGATGCCCACGTTCCATCCGGCGGCGGCGCTGCGTAATCCGGCGTGGCAGGAGCTGCTGGAGGAAGACTTTAAGATGCTGGGCGACTATCTGGAGCGGCATCCCGCGCCAGAGGGTGCCTCGGAATAATAAGGAGCATATATGTCCCTGGAACGCCTGGGGGTAGGTATTTATAAAACGGCCTGCTCTGCCGATACGGAGCATTTTGGCGAGCTGGTCGCGCCGTGCCTGGAAGATGGTGATGTGCTGATCTTGACCGGCGGCTTGGGTGTGGGCAAAACCCACTTTACCAAGGGCGTTTCGCGTGGTCTGGGCGACGGCCATATGGTCACGAGCCCCACATTCGCACTCATGGCCGTTCATGATCAGGGGCGTATTCCGCTGTTCCACTTTGACCTGTACCGTCTGGAGCATGCTTACGAGCTCGAGGATACGGGCATTTTCGATGTACTGGGCTATGAGGGTGCCTGTCTGCTGGAGTGGGGCGAACAGTTTCAGGATGAACTGACAGACGAGTATCTTTCGGTAACGCTTAAGCGTGATGAGAACGATAGCGACGTGCGAACGATAACGCTCGAGGCACACGGCGGGCGCGCAGCGGAGCTTTCTGATTTGATTGATAAGGCTGTACAAGATGAGCTTGCATAACGATTACGCGCTGGTGGTGGCGCTCGATACTTCGACCGATATGCTTGCCTGCGCGGCAAGCTGGATTGATGGGCAGACGGGCGAGGCGAAGCTGGTGAGTGGCGACCATATGTGCCGTCGCCATGCCAATGTGGAGCTCGTGAATACCGTCGACAGCGTGCTTGCTCAGGCCGGCATGGACCGTGCTGACGTGGGCAGTTACGTCGTCGGTCGCGGTCCGGGTTCGTTTACCGGCGTGCGTATCGGCATTTCCACCGCCAAGGGCCTGGCGCGCGGTGCCAACGTGCCGCTGTTGGGCGTGTCGACGCTCGATGCCTGCGCATGGACCGCGTGGAAGGCTGGCGTGCGTGGCAAGCTCGGCATTCTGGCCGATGCCATGCGCGGCGAGGTGTATCCGGCTTTGTATGTGCTGAGCGACGAGGGCCCCGAGCGTCAGTTTGAGCGCGAGCACGTGGTCAAGGCTGCCGTGGCGCTTGATGAGTGGCGCCAAGCCGCGGACTGGGATCAGGTTCAGCTGACTGGCGACGGTCTCGTGCGCTATGGCAAGCTGCTGGGCGAGGATGAGGCCGCTCGCTGCGTAGAGCGCGGCTTGTGGTGGCCTTCGGGCGAGGGCCTCCTCCTTGCACATGCCGCGGGTGACGGCGACCCGGCCCGCGTCCTTCCGATCTATACGCGCCTTTCTGATGCCGAGGAAAACGAGCGCAAACGCCTCGGTCTTGCCGAGAGCGCGCAGAGCGAAATTACGGGCGTCGCCGATGAGCTCGCCGGTCGCCATCTGCAATTCCGCCCCATGGGTGCGGCGGACGCCGAGGGCGCAAGTGCGCTGGAGGCCGCCTGCTTTGAAGGCGCCGGACACGAGGCGTGGACGCCGGGCATGTTCCTGTCCGAGCTGGGCGAGGATGTTGCGGCGCCGCGCAGCTGGTGGGTGGCGCACGACGACGGTCAGCTGCTGGGGCTTGCCGGCATGGTCGTAGACGGTGACGTGCAGATTCTGGATGTTGCCGTCTACTCGCAACATCGCCGCGAGGGCATTGCCCGCAAGCTGCTGTCGCACGTGAGCTACGATGCCCAGATGCTCGGCTGTACGACCGCCTCGCTCGAGGTTGAGGACGGCAACGAGGGCGCTATTGCGCTCTATGCCTCCCTGGGCTTTACCGAGGCGGGCCGCCGCCGTGGTTACTACGGTGTTGGCAAAGATGCCATCGTCATGACGGCGCCGCTGCCCTTGGTGCTCCCGGTTGACAACGCTTCGCCCGAGCCGACGGCGGCTGAGCAGCGTGTATGGCCGCTACCTGCACCCGAGCGCGCCGTTGAGGAGCGCGCCGAAATTGAGCGCCGTCGCCTGGTGCTCGCCATCGAGAGCTCGTGCGATGAGACGGCTGTGGCGATTATCGATGCGGACGGTAATATGCTGGCCAATCAGGTTTCGACGCAGATCGATTTTCATGCCCGTTTTGGCGGCGTAGTGCCCGAGATCGCTTCGCGCAAGCACGTTGAGGTGATCGTGAGCGTCGTGGACGCGGCGCTCGAGGATGCCGCGGCATCGCTTGGTCTTGAGGGCGGAGCCATCGCGCCGAGCGAGCTTGCCGCTGTTGGCGTGACGCAGGGTCCGGGCCTGGTGGGTGCTCTGGTGGTGGGCGTCGCCTTCGCCAAGGGCTTTGCCTATGCCGCCGGTAAACCGCTCGTGTGCGTCAACCATCTGGAGGGTCATCTGTTCGCCAACCTGTTGGCGCAGCCCGAACTCAAGCCGCCGTTTATCTTCACGCTCGTCTCGGGCGGTCATACCATGCTTGTTCACGTCAAGGCGTGGGGCGACTACGAGGTGCTCGGCGAGACGCTCGACGACGCCGTGGGTGAGGCCTTCGACAAGGTGGCTAAGGCACTGGGTCTGGGCTATCCCGGCGGCCCCATCATTTCCAAACTGGCCGAGACGGGCAATCCAAAGGCGATTGACTTCCCCCGTGCGCTCAATAGTAGGGGAGACTATCGATTCTCGCTTTCGGGCCTTAAGACGGCCGTGACACTCTACATTGAGCAGGAGACCAAAGCCGGGCGTACGATTCATCTGCCCGACCTGGCTGCTTCGTTTGAGGCCGCGGTCTTTGACGTTCAGTACAAGAAGGCCAAGAACGCGCTGCATGCCACCGGATGCAAGGAATACT
>CAJMRJ010000087.1:0-6687 GCA_905215865.1 uncultured bacterium
TGCCGTCTCGGCGGCATCCTTGTCCGCATCGGAATCGTCATCGACGGCAGTCTTCTTGGGCTTGACCGGTGCCGAAGCGGCCTCGCTTACCGGATCGATAATCTCAGACTGAACAACGGCCGTCATCTTTTCCTGCGTCTCGCGGAACTGACGGATGGCACGGCCGATCGTGCGGCCCATCTGCGGGAGCTTATCCGGGCCAAACAGCAAAAAGCCGAAGACCACGATGATCGCGAGCTCGCCCTCTCCAATACCAAACACACATACCTCCAAGGCTCGATGTGAGTCGAGCCCGCACCGCGCCATTCGGCCGGAACTCGTCTATTCATTCGGTCAAGTATAGCGCCCGGACGCCAAAACGTCCGAGCGCATCACAAACATATGCCAAACGGCACGCCCTTTTGGGGGCAAAGATTATGCAGCGGTGATCGAAATCTCCTGGTCGACACCCAACAGCTGAACCACGCGCATTACCGGGGGCTGCACATTGGTGCAGCTAAAACGCTTGCCGTGGTCGACCGCGTGGTGCGCGGCGCCCACGAGCACGCCAATGCCCGTTGAATCGATGTAGCTCACCTGGGCAAAATCGAGCTCAACGGCCTCAGTGGGCTGCTCGAGCGCCAGGTCGATGGCATTGCGCAGGCTATCGGCGTTAGAGATGTCGATCTCGCCGGTTACCTTAATGGTGTAGAGCTCTGGCGTGGGGTTGGTGGAAATACCCAAATCCATGTATATGCTCCTTTACGTATCGAAGGTGCGGATAGTACGGGAAGCCGCGCGTTAGGCGCGCTCGGCACGCGCGAGCTCGGCAGCGACAAGCTTAACGGCCAGCACCAGCACATCGAGCGCGGCCTCCAGGTCCTCGACCGTGGGATAGCTCGGCGCGATGCGGATGTTGGTATCGCGCGGGTCCTTGCCATAGGGCCAGGTAGCACCGGCCGGCGTGAGCTTGACGCCCAGGTCAGCACAAAGCGCAGCGACCTTTTGGGCCGAGCCCTCGGGACCATCAAAGCTCACAAAGTAGCCGCCGCGGGGATGCGTCCAAGTGGCGCAACCCGTATCGCCCAGGCCCTCGGTGAGCTTGCGCTCAACGGCCTCAAAGCGCGGGCGCAAGAACTCGGCGTGCTTTTTCATGTGCTCCCTGACCGCCTCGATGGTGGGAAGGAAACGCACGTGGCGCAGCTGGTTGAGCTTGTCGGCGCTGATAAGGCCTGCCTTCAGGCGCTTGGAGAACTCGGCGATGACCGCGGGGCTCGCACCGATAAAGCCGATACCGGCGCCCGGGAAGGTGATCTTGGACGTCGAGGCGAAGGCCACCACGCGATCCTCGGTGCCCGCCGCGCGAGCGAGGTCGAAGATATTGGCGAGCTCGTCGGTCTCGTCGTACAGGTCGTGCACGCAGTAGGCGTTGTCCCAGAAGATGCGGAAATCGGGCGCGGCCGTGGGCATCTCGACCAGGCGACGCACGGTGTCCTCGCTAAAGGTAATGCCCGTGGGGTTGGAATACTTGGGCACGCACCAGATACCCTTGATGGAGTCGTCGGCGGCAACCAGGCGCTCGACCTCGTCCATGTCGGGGCCGTTGTCGGTCATCGCGACGGGGACGTTCTCGATACCCAGATCGGCGGTGATGCCAAAGTGGCGGTCGTAGCCGGGAACGGGGCACAGGAACTTGACCTTCTTGCCGTCGTGCGCGGCCTCATAAGCCTCCCAGGGCTCGCTGCCGCACGAGCCGCAACGCCAGAACATACCGGCAATATCGTGCTCGATCAGCAAGCTCGACGAACCCAGCACGAGCGTCTGCTCGGCGGGGCAACCCAGGAACTCCCCCGCCAGCTTGCGTGCCGAGGGAATGCCCTCAAAGCAGCCGTAGTTGGAGCAGTCGACATTGCCGTCGTGCAGATCGGCATCGGCATTGAGGATATCGAGCATGGGTCGAGAGATGTCCACCTGGGAGGGCGACGGCTTGCCGCGGGCCATGTCGAGCGCCAGGCCCTTGGCCTTGACCTCGGCGACCTCGGCTTTGAGCGCCTCGATGGTGGCATCGAGTTCGGTGGTTTCCATCTTCTGGTAGATCGTCTGCATGGGTGCGACCTTTCACGAAGCGGTACGTTGCAATTCTTCTAAGTATAGACCGCCACCGTCGCAACGTTATGAAGCCGTGATAGATTAAGTCCATCGCAATGAATTACGAATCGCCGCGCATGCCAGCGTGAAGCGCCCAAGGAGGCACTATGGAGTACGGATCGTTCCAGGCCGAGGAATTCGGCGACCTTCAGCGCCTGGTCGACGGACTGTTTTACGACCGCCACGCCATCGACCGCCTGGATCTGATCGTACAGGCCGAAATCTTGGACCTGGCGCCCGATCTCATGGAGATCGTCAACCTGCTACCGCCCGGCTATTACGACCGCCAGTCACTTTGCGACCAACTCAACTCCGCCCTTGCCGCCCACGGCTGGGGCGCCGTCTACGGAACGGTGGAATAGCCCTAGTCATTGGGGACGTTCTTAAACGACTAGTTGTTGGGGACAGTCTTCCCAGATGACATGCGGCACTTGGGGACAGTCCCCAAGTGCCGGCAGTTTGGGACGGTCCTTTTCGGTCGCTCGCAAAGAGTGTCCCTCTCGACTAGTCATTTAAGAACGTCCCCAATGACTAAAACGCCGCCTATGATGGTGTTCACAGGCGGCGTTTTTAAACTTGTATGTGCTTTTACTCGCCCTTGGGCGCGGGGTGTTTGCAGACCACGCTCATGTAAATCATGCCGAGCACGGCAGCGGTGACCGAACCGGCAAGAATGGCGGCCTTGGCAGCCAGAACCTCAAACTGGGCCGTCGGGAAGGCAAGGCCGCTGATGAGAATCGACATGGTAAAGCCGATACCGCCCAGAATGCCCACACCGGCAATCATGTGCCAGTTGACATTGTGCGGCAGCTCACAGACCCTAAACTTAACCAGGGCAAACGTCATGCCAAAGATGCCGATCGGCTTGCCCAGCAGCATGCCAAAGTACACGCCGAGCGTCACCGGGTCGGTGAGCAACGTGCTCATATCCACGCCCACTAGGCGAACCTGCGCGTTCACGAACGCAAAGATCGGCAGGATCACAAAGTTGACCGGCGTGGAGATCAGACGCTCCATGCGGATGAGCGGCGGGGTCACGCGGTGCATGACGCGCTCGACCTTGGTGGTCGAGACGGTAAAGTCATGCTGGCCCAGGATGTGTGCCTCGTCGTCGTAGCGGTCATCGAGTAGCGGCAGGCACTCGCCCAACCAATCGGTGAGGCTATCGAGCTTAACGCCGCACTTGGCCGGGATGGTAAAGGCCAAGATGACGCCGGCGAGCGTAGCGTGCACGCCGCTCTTGAACATGCAGAACCACAGCAGCAGGCCCAGTACCGAATACGGGGCAAGGCGGTAATGCTGAGTCTTGTTGAGCCACACGAGCGCGCAGGTCACAAGCGCGGCGGCGCCCAACCAAAACGGATTGGGGCTCTGACCGTAGAAAATAGCGATGGCGGCGATGGAGATGAGGTCGTCGGCGATGGCAAGCGTCGAGAAGAACACGCGCACGCCGTTGGGTACGCGATTGCCCAAAAGCGACAGCACGCCCAGCGCGAAGGCAATATCGGTTGCCATGGGGATGGCCCAGCCGTTGTGCGCGCCGGCATGGTTAAAGATCAGGTAGATGCAGGCGGGAACGACGACGCCGCCCACGGCCGCCAGCATGGGGAGCATGGCCTGGCGCGGGTTCTTGAGCTCGCCGACCGTCATCTCGTACTTAAGCTCGATGCCCACTAGCAAAAAGAAGATCGCCATGAGGAAGTCGTTGACGAAAAGCTCAACGGTAAGACCGGCTGTCAGGTTACCCAGACCCACATACAGCGGGGTCTCCAAAAAGTGATGGATGGCCTCGTAGGCATCGGTGTTGGCGCAGATAACGGCGGCGATAGCGGCGAAGACCATGACGGCGGCGGAAATAGTGCCGTTCTCGGCAATGCGCTCCCAAATGTCGTGACGCTCAAAGCGTTTGCGCTCACGAACGTTAAACAGCTGCTCGGGTGCTGCCATGGGCGGCTCCTTTCACGGGAAGGCTCCCGTCTTAAAAAAGCACGGCCCGCCCAAGTGGCGGCGCCGCGCTCCAACGTATTACGCTTGCATCTAGCCTACCCTGCACGACAAGCGCACAAGCACGGCCGAAAAGCGGAACCACAGGTTGAACATTATTTGCTCAACGGCGCGGGCACGCCTGTCCAAGAGACGACGCGGCGCCGCGCACAAAAAACGACCGGAGCGCGGGGCGTCCGCGATCCGGTCGTCGGTGTTAGGTCAAAAGAACCTAGCAGGCGGCCATGATGGGGGCAGCGACCTGCTTCTTACGGGAGAGGACGCCCGGCATCCAGACGCCGTCATGCTCGTCGGCAATGCCCAGGCCCTTCTGAGCGGCCTCGGTCTCGCCCTCGAGCAGGACCTGCGAGCCCTCCTCCATGATGTCGGTGATGCACAGGACGATGCCGTCGGCACCCTTCTCGGCGGCGTAGGCGCGCATGGCCTCGCGAATCTCGTCGATCATGCCGAGTGCACGGCTCTTGTCGACGGTCTCGTACTGGCCAATGAGCAGCTTCTTGCCGGCGGGCTCGAACATCTTGATGTCATTGCCGACCATCTCGGCAGCGGTGAAGGAGCCGGACGGACGGGTGAGGAAGACCTCCATGCCAAACTTGACCGGGTCGACGCCCACCTGCTCGCCGAGCTTGGCGGCGACGGCGCGGTCGACATCGGTGGTGGTGGGGCTCTTGAGCATGAGCGTGTCGGTCATCATGGCCGAGAGCAGCAGCTTGGCCTGGACGTCGGAAAGCTCAACGCCGAGCACGCCGGCGAGCTTGGTGACGATGGTGCAGCTGGAGCCCCAGGGCAGGCAGATGTAGTGCAGCGGGCCGGCGGTCTCGAAGTCGCCGATGCGGTGATGGTCGACGACGCCAAAGACCGTGGCGTCCTTAAGGCCGGCGACGGACTGGGCGGACTCGTTGTGGTCGGTGAGGACAACGAGCTGACCGGCCTCGACGGAATCAATCATGCGGGGCTCGGCAATGCCGGCGTCGGCGAGCAGCTTGGCGGACTCTGCCGGAAGCTGGCCCAGAGCGCAGGCCTCGTAGGTGTTGCCGGCATACTCAACCTGGTTGAGCAGCTGGGACAGGACGACGGCGCTCATGATGGCGTCGTTATCGGGGTTCTGGTGACCAAAGACAAGAACGTTTGCCATGGATATCCTCCACTTGATATGTGTACTTGGACGTAGCTATGGTAGCACGCCGATGCCGAGCCTTCGCAGACAGAAGGGCCACGGCATATTTTGTGGCAGGCATGGGGGCCAAGGCTGTCCCTTTTGCACCATGTTGGTGCAAAGTAACCTGACCCCCTTGCACCAGCTATTTGCCGGCAGCGCGCAGGGCTACGTAGGCGGCACCGATGATGCCGGCGTCGTTGCCGAGCGAAGCGACCTTAATGGGCGTCTCGCGCGAGGCGGAAAGCGCGTAGCGCTGGAAGTGCTCGCGAACCTTGTCGAGGTAGACATCGGCCGAGGCAGACGCACCGCCGCCGATCAGGAACATCTCGGGGTCGACCACGTTGGCAATAAGCGCCAGGGCACGACCGAGATAATCGGCCATGGTATCGGCCGCGGCCAGCGCGAGCTTGTCTCCCTCGCGGCAGGCCTGGAACACGTCCTTGGAATCGGAGGGGCCGGTGAGCTCGATGGGCTCGACGCCCGCCTTCTTGCACTCGGCAAGGTAGTTGCTCACCACGCCGGTGGCGCTGGAATACTGCTCCAGGTGGCCATGGCCGCCACAGCCGCAGGGGCGCTCCTCAGCCGGGTTCAGGCACATGTGACCAATCTCGCCGCCAGCACCCACAACACCCGATACCACGTCGCCGTTAACGATAACGCCGCCGCCCACGCCGGTACCGATGGTGACCATCACCACGTTCTGCACGCCTTTGGCAGAGCCGAGCCAGGCCTCGCCCATGGCGGCGGCGTTGGCATCGTTCTCATACTTAACGACCGCGTCGGGGCAGTGCTTTTGAATGGCAATCCTCAGCTCGGGCAGGTTAATGGCAATGTTGGCCTTGACCTTGGCATCGCCCGATGCCGGGATGGGGCACGGAACGGCCAGGCCAATGCCCGCCACAAAGGCGCGCGGAATCTGCGCCTTGGCGACCACCTGGTCGATAGCCTCGGTCACCGCGGCAAAGCCCGCAGCGTCAACGATGGGAGGCGTAGGCACGCTGGCCTTGGCCAGCAGGTTTCCGTCCTCGTCGAACAGGCCCTCCTTAACCGAAGTGCCGCCGACGTCAATGCCGATGTAGTACTGTTTAGGTTCCATGGGAGCCCACCTTTCTCGTTTAAACATTGCCTGTATGGTACCGCTCCCAAGGCAAAAACCTACCAAAAAGGGACAGGTTTGTTTTGGCAGGTTATATCTGGGGAAACACAATTTGCTGCTCAACAGGCCGCGCAAGACCATCCCCAAAAATAAAGACGCCGGGAGGCGGAGACTCCCGGCGCCCGTCAAAGGGACTGTGTTGTCTGTTGGACCGCACGGTCCATCGCGGCGATAACGCCGACTAGGCCGGCTTATAGGACAAAATGTGTGTCCCGATAGAACACCCGTTTCCATCCATTAA
>CAJMRJ010000088.1:0-6667 GCA_905215865.1 uncultured bacterium
AGCTTGCGGGGGTCGAAGCCCTTGCCCTGCTGATCCTTGCCAGCCTCGATGTACTCACGGACGCCCTTGGCGAAGACGAGCTGCAGGTCGGTGTTGACGTTGATCTTGGAGATGCCCAGGGAGATGGCCTTCTTGATCTGATCCTCGGGGATGCCGGTGCCACCGTGCAGGACGAGGGGCAGGTCGCCGGTCTGGGCCTTAATCTCGCCCAGACGCTCGAAGGAAAGGCCAGCCCAGTCGGCGGGATAGACGCCGTGGATGTTGCCGATGCCGCAGGCGAGGAAGTCGACGCCCAGGTCAGCAATCTGCTTGCACTCAGCGGGGTCAGCGAGCTCGCCGTTGGAGGTCACGCCGTCCTCGGTGCCGCCGATGCCGCCGACCTCGGCCTCGATGGACATGCCCTTGGAGTGGGCAAGCTCAACGAGCTCCTTGGTGCGGTCGAGGTTAAGCTGGAAGGTCTCCTCGTGAGAGCCGTCATACATGATGGACGTGAAGCCGGCCTCGATGCACTTGAAGCAGTCCTCGTAAGAACCGTGATCGAGGTGAAGGGCGACGGGAACGGTAACGCCCGTGGCCTCGACGGCAGCCTTGACCATGTCGGCGCAGACCTTGAAACCGCCCATCCACTTAGCGGCACCAGCGGTGCACTGAAGGATCAGCGGAGACTTGGCCTCCTCGGCGGCCTGGAGAATAGCCAGGGTCCACTCGAGGTTGTTGGTGTTGAAGGCACCGAGAGCGTACTTGCCGGCCTCGGCCTTCTTGAGCATGTCTGCTGCGTTGACGAGCATAAAAGAAACCTCCTGTAAGGTTGCTCCGATAACGCCTGAGATTTTACCACGGCGCACCCGAGCATAAACGTTCGTTTGTTCACGAATATCGTCCAAACAGACTTTTTTTGACCGTTTGCCCTACGGAATCGACCCGTTGGGGAAAAATAGCTTGACGTTTGGACGCTTCTCGTGCTTTAGAAGCTGACTATAAAGCTACACCTGCATGAAAGGGTTCTGCATGAGCTCGCGTGCCATGGTGGTCGAATCGCCATGGCCGGTTAGGCAAACGGTATCGGGCGGGAGAAGCCGGGCGAGCTTGGAGAGCGAGCGCAGAATCGCCGCCTCGTCGCCACCGGCAAGATCGGTGCGGCCGTGGCTACCCGGGAACAGGGTGTCGCCAACAAAGGCGATGCTTCCCTGCTCGGTGGCAGCAAACAAGACGATCCCGCCCGGCGTATGCCCTGGCGTCTCGATTACCTGCAGGCAGATATCGCCCACCTCGAGAGCATCGCCCTCGGCGAGTAGGCGCGTCGGCTCCCCGGGGTCGGGCGTCTCAATGCCCCACATAGCTCGCTGTTCCTCGATGTTCGCATGCGGCACCGCCACATCCTTAGCACACAGCTCATACTGGCAGCCCTCGCCAACAGCGGTTCGTACGCCGGCAACACCACCAACATGATCGGCATGGCCATGAGTGCAAACGGCGCCAAGCATGCGTACGCCGGGATGCTCGGCTCGAACATGCTCCACCAGGCGCTCGCCTTCCCATGCGGGGTCGATAATCACGCACTCATTGTCCGAAATAACAGCATAGCTATTGGTCTGAATGGGACCGTTTACGAGCGTCTCGATCTCGACCGATCCCTTGGGAGTTACATCCAAGGACACAGCACTCATGTCCCTCTCCTCTCTATAGAACTCGAGGCATCAAACGATGCCTCGAGTGTAGCGAATATCGATAATGTGGCACGTTCGTCGCGACTAAACGCGGCGCTTAAGCTGGGCTCCACCCTCGCCGGGCATCAGGCGGCGCGCGTCGTAGACCGAGTCAACGCTGCTGATAGAAGCCAGCAGCGGATCCAGGCCACTCGCATCCGAGATCTCGACCATAAAGCGTAGGGTTGCAATACCCTCGCGGTTGGTCGACGTGGCGGCCGAAAGGATATTGCCGCCCGCATCGCCAATGGCAATGGTGACATCCTTGAGCAGGCCCATGCGGTCCAGGCACTCGACCACGATCTCGACCTGGAAGAGGGTGTCGGCAGCGCCGTCCCACTCCACTTCGATCATGCGCTCGGGATGCTCCATAAGACCCTTGACGTTGGGACAGTTGGCGCGATGCACCGAAACGCCACGGCCGCGCGTGATGAAGCCGACGATATCGTCGCCCGTCACCGGATTGCAGCAATGCGCCAGACGGACCAGCAGTCCGCTGTTGCTCTCGCCCTTGACGAGAATGCCGTTGCTGGCGCTCTTGCCGCGCTTTTGCGGCTTGCGGTTGGAGCCTCGGGCCGGCTGTTTCACGACCTCGGCGATGGCTTCAGTCTTGGTGAGCTGCTCCTCGGGCTTGGGGTCCAAGATTTGCTCGACCTTGTTACCCACAGCGCGCGGGGCAACTTTGCCGGCGCCGACGGCGGCAAACAAGTCCTCGAGCTGCTTGTAGTTAAACTGCTCCGCCACGGCGTTGAGCGCACGCGTGGATCGCGGCGTAGAGATGCCATACCCGCGCTTGCGCAGGTCCTTGGCCAGTATGTCGCGGCCGGCAGCAGCGTCATCGTCTTTGGTCGCGGCGGCAAAGTAACGGCGGATCTTTGACTTGGCGGAAGGTGTCTTAACAATCTTGAGCCAATCGCGCGACGGCTTGGAACTCTTGTTGGTCAAGATTTCAACGCGGTCGCCCGTCTTGATCTCGTGCGTGAGCGGGGCCACCGCACCGTTGATCTTAGCGCCGACGCAGTGGTTGCCCACCTCGGTGTGGACGGCGTAGGCAAAGTCGAGCGGCGTGGAGCCGGCACGAAGCGCCATGACCTCACCCTTGGGCGTAAAGACGAAGATCTCTTGATCGAAGAGGTCGACCTTCAGCGAATGCAGGTATTCCTTGGCGTCGGTGATCTCATCAGACGCAGCCCAATCGAGCGAATGTTTGAGCCAGTTAATCTGGTCGTCCAGCCGCTGGGCATCATTGGTCTTAGACGCAGACGATCCGCCCGACTTCTTATATAGCCAGTGGGCGGCAATGCCGTACTCGGCCTGCTCATGCATCTCATAGGTTCGAATCTGAATCTCGAGCGGGCGGGCCGTGGGGCCGATAACCGTCGTATGGAGCGACTGGTAGTTATTGACCTTGGGCATGGCGATATAGTCTTTAAAGCGACCGGGCATGGGGTGCCACAGCGTATGCACTGCGCCGAGCGTGGAGTAGCAATCGCGCACCGAATGCGTGATGACGCGCAGTGCCACCAGGTCGTAGATCTCGGAGAATTCCTTGCCCTTGCGCTTCATCTTTTGGTAGATGGACCAATAGTGCTTGGAGCGGCCGTTGATCTGGAAGCCCTCCAGGCCAATGCGGTTGAGCTCGTCGGTGAGCGTCTTGATGGTCTCGGCCAGATAGCGCTCGCGAACCTCGCGCGACTCAGCCACCATGCGCGCGATGCGCTGGTAGGCGTCGGGCTCAAGGTAGAAGAAGGACAGGTCCTCGAGCTCCCATTTAATGGAGCTCATGCCCAGGCGGTCGGCCAGGGGCGCATACACGTCCATGGTCTCGCGGGCCTTAAACAGGCGACGGTCCTCGCGAAGGGCCGCCAGCGTACGCATGTTATGCAGGCGGTCGGCAAGCTTAACGATAATGACGCGGATGTCCTTGGACATGGCGAGGAACATCTTGCGCAGCGTAAGCGCCTGCTTCTCGTCCATGCTATCGACTTCGATGTTGGTGAGCTTGGTCACGCCATCGACGAGTTCGGCCACCGTATCGCCAAACAGGCCGGAAACATCGGCGAGCGAGGTCTCGGTATCCTCAACGGTATCGTGCAGCAGCGCAGCGCACACCACATCGCAGTCCATCTTGAGGTCGGCCAGAATGATAGCCACCTCGACGGGATGGTTGATGTACATCTCACCCGAGCGCCGCTTTTGGTTGCAGTGCTTCTCAGCAGCAAAGCAATAGGCCTGCTCCACCTTGGAGAAGTCGTCCTCATTCATATATTTGAGGCACAGGCGCTCCAGCTTGTCGTAGCTGTCCGCCATAATCTCGGGCGGCAGCTCATCGGCATGCTTATAGTGCTCCATCTCCGAGAACGGCTGGAGGGTGGAATCATGGGCGGTACGGGCTGCGGCATCCATCGAGGTCCCCTTCCCCTAGGCCCGCGGTACGATCGGGCGGTTAACTTTGGCTAGCATATCAGAAGCGCACGAATCGAGCGCCCAGCTCCGGAAAGCCGAGAACTCCATGCGCGAGCGCAAGCCCTCCAAATAGCGGATTGACCTGCTCAATTGCACACGGCCGGGGTTTTCGGCCATCGCGATGCGACGGGTGTCGTCAAACCCCGAAACGCGACAGAAACCAAGCTCTTCGAAGATTCCCAGGCCGCTTGCCACCGAGCGCTCGTCAACCGGCGTGCGGGCATCGATGGCGAGGCACATCTGCGCGATGTCGATATCGCTCGCACTAAACGAGTCGTCTCCGGTCTTGCCGCGGTTGGAGCGCCACATGGTCTGCAGCGCGCGATAGAGCGTGACGAGCTCATCGCGCTCGGGCGCGTAGCAGTCGAGCAGGCGCTCGTTAATGCGAGCGTCACGCGACGAATAGAGCAAGTGAATCACGGCAGGTTGGCCGTCGCGACCGGCGCGTCCGCTCATCTGGTTGAACTCAATGCTGCCAAACGGCATGTGGTAGAGCACGACATGGCGAATATCGGGCAGGTTCACGCCCTCACCAAAGGCAGAGGTCGAAACGATGCAGCTGAGGCTTCCGTCACGAAACGCTTCCTCGACACGGCGACGATCGGAGCGCGCAAGCCCCGCGTTATAGAACGCGATGCGGGTCGCGCAATCGGGTACCCGCTTGCGTAGCGTCTTAGCAAGCGCCACGGACCGATCGCGCGAGTTGACGTAGATGACGGTCTTCTCCCCCGTCGCCACGATTGACACCAGGCGGTTCTCGCGGCTCGCAAGATCGCGGTCGTCCTCGAGCTGCAAGTTCTCGCGCACGGTCTCGTCGACCACCGTACGGGTAATCGGCAGCACGCGGGCAAGCTCCGCAACAACCGGAGCCGTCGCGGTGGCAGTCGCGGCCAGAACGACCGGATCGCCCAGGGCCTTGAGGATATCGGGCATGTCGAGATAGGCGCTGCGGTCACCGCCCTTGGCAAGACCGGCATGATGCGCCTCATCGATAACGACAAACCCGATACGCCCCGAGCGCGCAAAGCGGTCGCGGTGAATAGACAGGAACTCGGGCGTCGTGAGCACGATACCGGTGCGGCCCGAAGCCAAGCCGGCAAACACGTCATCGCGCGCCGCCTCCACGGTCTCGCCGGTCAGCACGCCGACGCCAATACCGAGCGCGGCCATCGTCGACGAGAGGTGATAGGCCTGGTCGGCAACGAGCGCACGCAGCGGATAGACAAAGATGCTCGCACGCCCGCGAAGGACCGCCTCGCGCGCGGCATGCACATGGAAGATAAGAGACTTGCCGCGCCCCGTTCCCATCACGGCCAGAACACTTTGGTGATCGGCCAGGGCATCGAGCGCCTCGACCTGCGCGCGGTGCGGCTGGTTCGAACCGATAAAGCTATGAATAAGCGAGCGCGTCAGCTCGGTATAGGAAAGCTGGGCGAGCGTTTGGCGCTTGCGGGACTCCAGACGAAGACCGGCGTCCGCAGGCTCCACGCCGCGGCGAAGCTCACATACCGGGTCGTCAACGCTGGGCACCGTGGTATCGCGGACCAAGACGTCCTTGATCATGAGCTTGGGCTTTACGCGACCTTGCCAATGCTCGGCCACGGCCTCGAACACCAAATCGACGGCGCTATCGCAATTGATGAGCTTATCGATCTGCGGCACGCGGAACATAATGGCCGGCACACTCGCAGCGCCATCGGTCGCCACGAAGCGCATGTGCTCGCCGGTTTTGCCCACCACGGCGCGATCGCACATCGTCACGCCCTCGGCCGCCAACAGCGGCACCTTGTTGCCTTGGCCAAACGGCTCAAGACGGGAGATTTGCTCGATGGTCTCGATATTTAGCTCGGAGAGGTCGACGGTAGCGGCAACCTCATCGGTGTCCTCAAAGTCCTCGGCGGGAAGCTCGGACAGCACGGCAGAAAGGCGACGACGGAACTCGTCGAGCTTGGACGCCTCGATGGTCACGCCCACCGCACCCGCATGCCCGCCGCGACGAATCAGCAGATCGGAGCAGCGTTCTACGGCATCGAACAGGTTGACCTTGCCCACCGAGCGACCCGAACCGCGAGCGATGCCGTTTTCGATCGAGAACAGCAGCGCCGGCACGTGATAACGGTTGGTCAGGCGGCTCGCCACGATACCCTTGACGCCCTCGTGCCAGCCCTCGCCACCCACGACGATTGCGCGACCGCCATCATAGGTCTCCTCGACCTTTGCCATGGCATCGCGTGTGAGCTCCGCCTCGATCTCGCGACGCTGACGGTTGATCTCCTCGAGCTCGGCCGCCAGCGCGCTTGCCTCGATAGGATCGCGGGCAAGCAGCAGGTCGAGCGCCAGCTTGGGATCAGCCATGCGGCCGGCGGCGTTTAAGCGGGGGATGAGCGAAAACGACAGGCCATCGGCCGTAATGCTAGAGAGGTCGGCCTTGGCGAGCGCGGCCAGCGCGATATAGCCGGGGCGGGCGGTCACGCGCATCTGCTGGATGCCCTCGG
>CAJMRJ010000089.1:0-6623 GCA_905215865.1 uncultured bacterium
TCGGTATCGCCGCCTGCCTGCTGCACTGCATCTTCCACGGCTTCACGAAGGCGCTCGCCTTCTGCATGGCCGGTAACATCCAGCACATCTACCACACCCGCGACCTGAACAAGATCAAGGGCGTCGTCGAGATCGCTCCCGTCACGGCAGCGCTCACCATCATCGCCCTGCTCGCGCTCGCCGCCTTCCCGCCGTTCGCCCTGTTCATCTCCGAGTTCCTCACCTTCGTGGCCGGCGTTCAGTCCGGTCCCATCTGGGTGGTCGTGCTCGTGGCCATCGGCCTCACCGGCGTGTACTTCGCCCTTA
Organism: uncultured bacterium; assembly: GCA_905215865.1. Classification (GTDB taxonomy): domain Bacteria; phylum Actinomycetota; class Coriobacteriia; order Coriobacteriales; family Coriobacteriaceae; genus Collinsella. Next base: position 307 of record CAJMRJ010000089.1, read on the forward strand.
CCGGCATCGCGCTCAAGTCCATCTTCGGCAAGGCGCCCGAGGGCATGAAGCGCCACGAGGTGCCCGCCCTCATGATCATCCCCGAGATCGCCCTCGCGATCGTGGTCATGTGGTTCGGTATCGCCACCCCGGTCGCCATCACGAGCGGCGTCGAGGATGCAACGTCCGTCGTTTTGAACCAGAGCGTCGAAGAGCTCCACGAGGCCCCTCTCTACCGCATGGTGTTCAGTTCCCAGACCAAGACAAGTGAGGTGAATTAGCACCATGGCAGAACCTGAAAAGAAGGACTACGCTCGTCGCTGCGAAAGCCACGTCGAGGCCCTGCGTGCTGCAGTGCCGGGCGCTATCGAGAAGGTCGAATGGCAGTGCGAGGACCAGCTGACGATCACCGTCAAGCTGGACCGTCTGCCCGAGGCCGTCCACTACCTGTATTACGAGCGCTACGGCTGGATTCCTGTGATTGTCGGCAACGACGAGCGCAGCCTGTGCGGCCGTTACGCCGTGTACTACGTCATCTCCATGGAGGGGGAGGACCCCGGCTGGGTTACCGTGCGTGCCGAGGTCGACCCCGCCAAGATGACGTTCCCGTCCGTGACGCCGTTCGTCCCCGCCTGCGTGTGGGGCGAGCGCGAGCTGCGCGATATGTTTGGCCTGATCCCCGAGGGCCTGCCCGATCGTCGTCGCCTGGTGCTGCCCGACGATTGGCCCAGCGGCCTGTACCCGCTGCGCAAGGACTCCATGGACTACCGCTTCCGTCCCGCTCCCGCGAGTGACATGGAAAACTACGAGTTCTTGGCCGATACCAAGGGCAAGGAGACGACGCTTGTCCCCATGGGCCCGTTGCACATTACCTCCGACGAGCCCGGCCACTTCCGCCTGTTCGTTGAGGGCGAGACGATCGTCGACGCCGACTACCGTCTGTTCTACGTGCACCGCGGCATGGAGAAGGTCGCCGAGACGCGCCTGAACTATGACGCCGTCACGTTCCTCGCCGACCGCATCTGCGGCATCTGCGGCTGCGCCCACTCGGTGGCCTATGCCGAGGCCGTCGAGCGCGCCCAGGGCATTCATGTCCCGCCACGCGCCCAGTACATCCGCGCCATCATGCTCGAGGTCGAGCGCCTGCACTCGCATCTGCTCAACATTGGCCTGGCGTCGCACTACACGGGCTTCGACTCCGGCTTCCAACAGTTCTTCCGCGTCCGCGAGAAGTCCATGGACCTGGCCGAGAAGCTCTCCGGTCACCGCAAGACCTACGGCCTCAACGTGATCGGCGGCGTGCGTCGCGACATTTTGGCCGAGCAGAAGCTTTCCACGCTCACGACCATCCACCAGTTGCGCTCCGAGGTTCAGGAGCTCGTCGACGTGCTGCTCTCTACGCCCAACTTTATTGAGCGTACGAGCGGCATCGGCATCCTGGACCGCAAGATCGCACGCGACTTCTCGCCGGTCGGCCCGCTTATGCGTGGCTCGGGCTATGCCCGCGACGTGCGCTTTGACCATCCCTTCGACGGCTACGCCGATCCGGATGTCCAAAAGATGCATGCTGCCACGGCCGACACCTGTGATGCCTTCGGCCGTACCGCCGTGCGTATCCAGGAGGTCTACGATTCGATCGACATGATCGAGACCATGCTCGAGAACTGCCCGTCGGGCCCCATCCTCACCACGGATTGGGAGTACACCCCGCACAAGTACGCCATCGGCGCCACCGAGGCGCCGCGCGGCGAGGACGTGCACTGGGCCATGCTCGGCAATAACCAGAAGTGCTACCGCTGGCGCGCTAAGGCGGCCACGTACAGCAACTGGCCGGTCCTGCGCTACATGTTCCGCGGCAACACCGTGGGCGACGCGGCGCTGATCGTCGGCTCGCTCGACCCGTGCTACTCCTGCACCGACCGCGTGACGGTGACCGATGTCGCCGCCAAGCGCGACCACGTGCTTGACAAGGAGCAGTTCGAGAACGTCTGGCGCGACAAGTCGCCGCTTGCGGGCGAGGGCACTATGGCCGCTCCGCTCGATGAGGAGGCGCTCTAATATGCTGAAGCTTTGGAAGGTTAACGCCAAGGCCGGCGACGCGACGGTCAAGTACCCGTTTGCGCCGTTCCCCACCAACAAGGACATGCGCGGCAAGCCCGAGCACAATGCCGAGCTCTGCATCGCCTGCGGTGCCTGCGGCGTGGCGTGCCCGGCCGATGCCATTCGCATGGACACCGACCTTGCGGCCGATACCATCACCTGGTCGATCGACTATGGTCGCTGCGTCTTCTGCGGCCGCTGCGAGGAAGCCTGCCCCATGGAGGCCATCAAGCTCACCGAGGAGTTTGAGCTGGCCGTCATGAGCAAGGACGACCTCACCAGCAAGAGCGTTTATACGCTCGAGCACTGCTCGCGCTGCGGCAAGCCGTTTGCCCCGCACAAGGAGATCGACTACGCCAAGCGCCTGCTGCAAAAGGCCGGCGGCATGGAGGCCATCCAAGCCGCCCGTACCGTCGGTATGTGCCAGGAGTGCAAGCGCGAGCTCGACGCCCTGCGCGCCGCTTCGGCCGTAAAGACCGGCAACGCGCGCGGAATGGCTGCCAACGAGACGCTTGCGTCCGGTGAGCCCCAGGGCCCCGGCATGGAGTATCTGGGCGGCCACGGCGTGAACCCGGAGTATGTCGACCGCGAGCTTAACCCCGATGCGCCCGAGATTCCCGCCGGTCCGGCGCCGGTCGAGGGCATCATCATGGATTTTGATACGAAGGAGGAGTAACCATGGCCGAACCCACGCTTTTGCCCGAGCGGCTTCAGTACCGCCCGACCAAGATCGAGCTCGACGAGAGCATCGAGAAGGCCAAGGCGACCCTTCTTAAGAAGATCAAGCGCTCGGTGTACGTCTACCGCGTTGACTGCGGCGGCTGCAACGGCTGCGAGATCGAGATCTTCGGCTCCATCACGCCCGTCTTCGACGTTGAGCGCTTTGGCATCAAGGTCGTGCCCTCGCCCCGTCACGCCGATGTGCTGCTGTACACCGGTGCCGTGACGCGTGCCATGCGCATGCCGGCCCTGCGCGCCTTTGAGGCCGCACCCGATCCCAAGATCGTGGTGTCCTATGGCGCGTGCGGCTGCACCGGTGGCATCTTCTACGACAACTATTGCGTCTGGGGCGGCACGGACAAGATTCTGCCGGTCGATGTCTATATCCCCGGCTGCCCGCCCAGCCCCGCGCAGACCATCTACGGCTTTGCCATGGCGCTCGGTCTGCTGGACCAAAAGCTCCATGCCGAGACCACGGTGGAGGCCGCCGGCGAGCAGGCCGATATCCTGCACCCCGGCGTGCCGTATAAGCTGCGCGTTGCCATTGAGCGCGAGGCTCGCGCCATGAGCGGCTATCGTTACGGCCGCGACCTGGCTAACGAGTTTATGGATACGCTCGAGGGTGCGCCCAAGGGCGATATCCGCGGTGCCATGGCGCTGCTCATCGACAAGCAGGACGATCCGCGCCGCGTCGAGGTGTACTCGGCGCTGCAGGATCTGGTGCTGGCCGGAGGTCGCTAGATGGAGCTCACGGACCGCTCTGGTTACTTTGCGGGCCCCGGCATGCTCGGCGGCTCTTTTGGCGATGCCTCGCGCGCAAGCGACGAGGCCGCCGAGGGCGTCGCCGACCCCTGCCTAGGCCATACGCCCGACCAGGTGGTCTTCTACGAGCTCACGCGTAAGTTTGTGGAGACCGAGGAAGACGTTCCCCAGGAGGCCTGCGACGTGCTGTACTACACGCTCGCCGTGGGCCACCACACCGGCGTGCTCGACTGCTTTGAGCCGCGCCTGTCGGTGCCGGTGGACGTGTTTTATTCGCTCGTCGACGCGCTGCCGGAGGGGGAGGCCAAGACCAAGTTCGAGGCCATCCGCTCCTTTGGCGAGTGCCAGCTCGACAAGGCGGCGGTGCCGTCGCTGCTCGAGGCCTGCGATGCGCTGCTCGACGAGCGCGGTTTTCGCGGGTCGGCCAAGGCCGGCATCTCGGTGTTCGACGACGACTTTGGCCTGCATGCCCAACAGGTCGCGTTTCTGATGAAGTTCCGCGATCTGGTTGAGCGCGTGCGCGATGTGTCGGGCGTGTATCTGACGGGAAGGTTGCAGTAATGGGTCGCGTTGTGGATGGTCGTGTGAACGGCGCCCCATTTGCGGGTATCGTGCTCACGGCGGGAAGCGTGCTGCGCGCCGACGATGCCGCCGGCCCCGTGCTCTCCAAAAAGATGGAGGACACGCCCATCGCCGGTTGGTACACCATCGACGGCGGTCAGACGCCCGAGGATGACATCATCGAGGTTAAGCGCGAGCGTCCGCCGCGTTTGGTTTTGGTCGATGCCGCCGACATGGCGCTGCCCGTCGGCGCCATCCGCTTGCTCGACAAACATGATGTGGCCCGCAAGTCGATGTTCACCACGCATTCGCTTCCCTTGTCGATTCTGATCGAAGAGATTGAGCAATCGTGCGAAGATATCGTCTTCATAGGGATTCAGCCGGGCGATACGGAGTTCTACAACCCCATGTCCCCGGAGGTCTTTGAGGCCGTCGACGCCGTGTACGACGCCGTGGCCGCCAACGACTTTTCCCACTTTGTCCGCTTGGGGCAGGAGCTGTAACAGCGCTTGCCCCTGCTGATTAGGAAAGAAGTGATTGACATGGCAGATTCCAAGGCGGAGTTCCCCGCTCCCGATTGCCTGGCACCCGCCGCGATCGAGGCCAAGACCGAGGCCGCCGGCGTGACCAAGGCTAACCTGCCGGTCGCCAAGGCCTTTCTGTTGGCAATGTTCGCCGGCGCGTTTATCGCCTTCGGCGGTCTGTTCTTTACGGTGTTTTTGAGCGACAGCACGCTGGGCTGGGGTGCCCAACGCGTCGTGGGCGGTCTGTGCTTTTGTCTGGGTCTGGTGCTGGTACTGGTGTGCGGCGCCGAGCTGTTCACCGGCAACTCGCTTATGGTCTGCGCGCTCAAGAGCAAAAAGATCACCCTGGCTCAGATGCTCAAGGCATGGGTCGTCGTATGGGTCGGTAACTTTGTCGGTGCCTTGTTCATCGTCTTTTTGGTGTACATGGCCGGCATCTATAAGCTCAACGGCGAGGCGGTCGCCAATTCCATGGTGAGTGTCGCCGCCGGCAAGGTGACGATCGACTGGGTGACGATCTTCTTCCGCGGCATCCTGTGCAACATCTTTGTGTGCCTGGCCGTGTGGATCGGTACCGCCGGCAAGACCGTGGTCGATAAGGTCGTGGGCATTCTGCTGCCCATCGCCGCCTTTGTGGCCTGCGGTTTTGAGCACTGCGTTGCCAACATGTACTTTTTGCCCATGGGTGCCGTGATGCACGCGTGCGGCTATGGCGCCAAGGTTGCCGGTGCCGATGCGCTCAACGCCGCGGGCATTGCGTTTAACCTGTCCGCCGCCACGCTGGGCAACATCGTGGGCGGCGCGGTTCTGGTCGCGCTCGGCTACTGGTTTATCTACGCCAAGAAGTCCGAGGCGTAAAGTACCGTCTGTTTGACGTTGGCCTCCCGCGGGGCGTTGCCGTGCGGGAGGCTTTTTGGGTCTGGGGCTCGTTGCCGGGCTGTTGGCCTGTTGTGTTTGGCTTGTGAAAGGGGTAATCGAGATGGCATCTGCTGTGGAGCGTGACGGTCGCGCCGTGGTGACCACATGCGGGGGATGCTATGCCGATTGCGCCTTTACGGCACGCGTTGAGGACGGTCGCGTGGTGGCCGAGTTGCCGGTAGCGGGGCATCCGTGCGCGGCGCGAGCCCTGTGCCCGCGGGCGGCATCGCCTGTCTATGCCGTTTGACGAGCGCGACCGGATTTTGCATCCCATGCGACGCCGAGCTGATGGTTCGGGGTTCGATGTGATTTCGTGGGACGAGGCGTTTGCCCAGATCGCCGAGCGTCTTTTGGGGATTGTTGACGAGCGCGGGTCTCGTGCGCTGGGCATGACGCTCGGCGTGCCCTCGTTCGACCGCTACTGGGCCTATCGTTTTATGCATGCGCTGGGCTCGCCCAACGTGTACGGCGCCGACGGTGCCTGCGAGGTAAGCCGTCTGACCGGCTGGGAGCACAGCCTGGGTTATAGTCCCGCCTCCGATTTGGCGCATACCGACTGCATCATGTACCTGGGGCGTTCTATTGTCGATTCATCGACGATGGGGGCCGTTGATGCGCTCAACGATGCTCGCCGGCGTGGGGCGAAGATTATCGTGATCGACCCTCGGCGCAGCGGCTCGGCTGCGCTTGCCGACCGCTGGCTGCGCGTGCGCCCGGGCTGCGACCTAGCGCTGCTGCTGGGTATCGCACATG
>CAJMRJ010000090.1:0-6613 GCA_905215865.1 uncultured bacterium
CGGCTTGCGCGTGCGCGGCGCCCAGGTCGACCTCGAGCGACAGGCCCGCCTGACGCAGGCGCTCCAGCACGGCAAGGTTTTCGGGCACGGCCAGGAACTGCTTGACGCTCGCCGCGATCTTGGGACCGATGCCCTCGCACTCGGCGATGTCCTCTTCGCTCGCCAAGATAAGTTTGTCAATCGACAGGAATCGTTCGGCGATGACCTCGCCCACGCTCTTGCCCACGTGGCGTATACCCAGGGCAAACAGCACGCGACCGAGCGGCTGACTCTTGGACTTGTTGAGCTCGGCGATGATTTTCTCGGCCGTCTTGAGGCCTACCGGAATGGGGTCGCCCTTCTTGACGCCCTTTTTGCTGTTGGAGCTGGCATAGGTGCGCCCCGTGTCCAAGCCGGCGATGTCGTCGACCGTGAGCTGGTAGAAGTCCGCGACATCGTGGATCAGCCCGGCGGCGATCATCTTGTCGACAATCTCGTCGCCTAGGCCGTCGACATCCATGCAGCCGCGACTCACCCAGTGGAGCAGGCGCTCCTTGAGCTGCGCGGGGCAGTCGATGGACACGCAGCGGTAGGCGACCTCGCCATCCTCGTGGACCACAGGGCTGCCGCACACGGGGCAGACCTCGGGCATGTGCCAGTCGACCGAATCGGCCGGGCGCTTATCGAGCACCGGGCTCACGACCTCGGGGATTACGTCGCCTGCCTTGTGCACGATGATGGTGTCGCCCTCGCGCACGTTTTTACGACGGATCTCGTCGATGTTGTGCAGCGTGGCGCGCGCGATGGTGGAGCCGGCGACCGTCACCGGGTCGAACTCGGCGACCGGCGTGAGCACACCGGTGCGGCCCACCTGGATGCGAATTTCGCGCAGGACGGTCTGCTTTTCCTCGGGCGGGAACTTAAAGGCAATGGCCCAGCGCGGCGCGCGGGCGGTAAAACCCAGGTCGAGCTGCTGTTGAAAGCTGTCAACCTTTACGACCACGCCGTCGATGTCGTAGTCCAGGTCACCGCGATGTTCGAGCGCCTGGGCGCAGAACTCGTGGACCTCGGCGGGCGTGGCGCAACGAGCCACGTTAGGGTTGACGCTAAAGCCGGCGCTACGCAGCCAATCGAGGAACTCGCGCTGACTGTGGACGTGCAGCGGGTCGGTTTCGGCGATGGCATAGATAAAGGTGGCAAGATCGCGGCGCGCCGTGATCTTGGGATCCTTCTGACGTAGGCTGCCGGCGGCAGCGTTGCGCGGATTGGCAAAGGGGTCGCGGCCCTCGGCATCGGCCTCTTCATTCAGGCGAACAAAGCTGCCCTTGGGCATATAGACCTCGCCGCGTACCTCAATGGTGCGCTCGCGGTCGGCACCCATGTGGGCGAGCGCTGCCTCGGACAGATGCATGGGCACATCCTTGATGGTACGGACGTTAAGCGACACGTCCTCGCCCGTGGTGCCATCGCCACGTGTGGCCGCACGTACGAAGGTGCCGTTTTGGTAGGTAAGGGCCACGCCCAGGCCGTCGATCTTGAGCTCGCAGGTATAGGTGACGTTACCGGCACCGAGCGCATCCTCGGTGCGCTGGAGCCATGCGTCGAGCTCGTCCAGATCCATGGCATCGTCCATGGAATACATGCGCGCCATGTGCGTGACCGGCGTAAACTGCTCGCTCACGTAGCCGCCCACGCGTTGGGTGTAGCTGTCGGGCGTTACCAGATTGGGGTAGGTCGCCTCAATTTCCTGCAGCTCAACGAGCATTTTGTCAAAGGCGGCGTCCGTGATCTCGGGCGCATCGAGCATGTAGTAGCGATAGGCGTGGTAATCGAGCTCGTGGCGCAGCTCGGCCGCACGCGCTGCCGCCTGGGCACGGGCATCGTCCGGTGCAGCGGTATCCATGCTCGTGGGCGTTTCGGTATCGATGTCCACGCCGTCACCAAACAGGCTCGATTGCTCCATAGCGGCACTCCTTCGCTCGATTTCAAACGGATACAAGAGTACCACCGGTCGCAACGGGGCCGAATAGCCCTTTCGAACCGCACCGAATCGGCAGCCGCCAGACTGGGGTGGACAGTTAGTTCAGATACGTATAAATCCTAGAGCTGAATCAGGCACGAACACCCCTGTTTCAACTAATTTGGGCTCCTCGAGACCATGTAAACGTCCCGCTCTCCCTTCCAAACACCCATTCGAGCCCCATCCCAATCAAAAATTGCTCAAAACGCATCCCAAGCTGCCCCAGATTTATACGTATCTGAACTAACTGTCCAGACCATTACGAACCAGGCCTCTTGTCAGCCCCAAGTGATCCGTTTTCCTCCGTCCCCAACGGATCAATAAGAAAAGAGGGGCTGTCCCGCGTTGGTGGGACAGCCCCTCTGGCATCGGTATGAGCGAAACGGCTCGCTAGTAGCCCTGGCCGTAGCCCTGACCCTGGCCCCGCTGGCCTAACAGCTCCTCCAGGTACTGGCGCAGCTGCTCGTCGGTAATACCGCCGTTGCCGGTGTCGGTCGAACTGTCGTCCTGCTGCTGGTTCTGCAGCTCCTCGTCGGAGCCCAGCTCGACGGTGACCTTTTTCTCTTCCTTGCCGCGCATAAGCGTGATCTCGACCTTCTCGCCCACCTCGTGGCTGCGCAGTGCGATGATCAGACCATCGGCGCTCGTGATTTCGTCGTCGCCCAGGTTGGTGATGACGTCGCCCTCTTGGATGCCAGCCTTGGCGGCGGGACCGTCCTCGACGACGCTCGCCACATACGCGCCGCTATCGGTGCTCAGCTTGTTGGTGCGGGCGTTGAGCGCATTGACGCTCGAAAGCGTAGCGCCCATGTACGGATGCACCGGCGTCTTGCCGTCGATAATCTGGTCGGCAATGTTCTTGGCGTAGTTAACCGGAATGGCAAAGCCCACGCCCGAGCTGGAGCCCGAGTAGCTCTCGATGAGCGAGTTGATACCCACGAGCTCGCCATTGTCGTTGACGAGCGCGCCACCGGAATTGCCCGGGTTGATGGCGGCATCGGTCTGGATCATGTTGGCATAGATGGTGTTGCCGCTGGTAGAGCTCATGGCCGTGGAGCGATACAGCGCCGACACAATGCCCGTAGAGACAGACTGTTCGTTACCGAACGGCGAACCGATTGCCATGACCCACTCGCCCACGTTGAGCTTGGAGGAATCACCGATCTCGATCGGCGTGAGCTTGGAGGCGTCGGCGTCCTTGAGCTTGATGACGGCCAGGTCGCTCGAAGCATCGTTGCCCACGAACTCGGCCTCGTAGGTGGTGCCGTCGTCCATGGTGACCACGTACTGGTCGTAGCCGTCGACCACGTGGTTGTTGGTGAGGATGTGGCCCTCGGTATCGAGCACGACGCCCGAACCGACGCTGCCCGAGCTATCCGACTCATCAGCAGACTGCGAAAGCGAGCCATTCTGACTGCCGCTCGAAGTGGCGGTAATGGAAACGACGGAGGGCAGGGCCTTGGCAGAAACGGCCTCGGCCAGCGTGGTGTCCTCGGAGTCGATCGTAATCTTTTGCGTCGACGAACCCGAAGCACCCGCCGTCACGGCATTCTTTCCGCCACCGATATCGAGCGTGCCGCTCATAATGAGCGCAATGACCAGCAAGGCTCCGCAGGCGCAGCCGGCGAGCGCTGTAATGAAAATCGGCAGCTTTTTGGTCTTGGTCTTGACCACCGTGTGCTTGTTCACGACCTGCTGGCCACCCAGCGGCTTGCCGGTCTGCGTGTCGTAGGCCTGCACGTAGGGAATGTTACTGCCGGCAGGCGTCGACTCCACCTGCACACGCGGCTGCTGCTGGGTCTCGCCGGCGTTGCCCGCATCCTGGGGACGCTGGGAATCGTACTCGCTCATGGCTGCGATCCTTTCGTCAAATAACCAAAGGCCCGCCAAACATGTGGCGGGCCATCATTGTTCACGTTGAGTTGTACCCCAATATGCGGGCGCAAGTGTATGAGAACGCAATCTTTTAGGAAGGCTTAAGTTCTGTTGCAGGCCCGAAAGGAATCCGTACCTGCGTCAAAACCACCACAAAAGTGCCTGTCCCCTTTGTGGTGGAAATCTAGTCCTTAAACAGATAGCCCACGCCGCGGACGGTGGTGATGTGCGCCGCGATCTGCGGACCCACCTTGGAGCGGATGCGTCGAATGTGCACGTCGACGGTGCGCGTGCCGCCGCAGTACTCAAAGCCCCACACGCGGTGCAGCAGCACCTCGCGGCTGTAGGCGCGGTTGGGGTGCGTCGCCAAAAAGCTCAGCAGCGAGTACTCCATCAGCGTCAGGTCGATAGGCTCGTTATCGAGCGTTACCTGGTAGGTAGCCAGGTTGATCTCGAGGTTATCGATGTTGAGCACATCGTCGGCGGTAACGGTTTCCTCCTCGCCCATCAAGCGCTGCGCGCGAGCCTTGAGCTCGTTGGGCGTCGCCGTGGGGCACACAAAGTCGGCATGCGCGTGATTCGGCAGACGCAGGGTGCCGAGCGCCTCGTCGTCGACGATCACCAGCATGGGAACGCCACCGCGGTCGTCGAGCCATTTGGCAATCTGATCGATGCGGTCGCTGCGGATGCCGTCGGAGTCGAGAATCAGCAGGTCAAAGTCGTGCGCCGCAGTCGGCGAATCGGGGGTGGCCAGGCTCACCTCGACCCCCAGGGTGGTCGTCAAGCTGCGGGCAAACTCGTGGAAGCGCGTCGTGCGCGCCATGAACAGGGCACTCTTTTCGGACATATCGGCCTCCAAGGAAATGAGCTCAATCGTACTGGAACAAGCCAACGCGATTAGGAGTTCGCCAGGTAGTGCTTGATCTCCCACTCGGTGATCGTGGACTCAAACTTATGCCACTCGTCGCGCTTCTTTTTGAGGAAGAAGCTGTGGATGTGCTCGCCGAGGGCATCCTTCATAAACTGCGAGTCCTCAAACACGTCGAGCGCCTCTTTGAGCGAACGCGGCAGCGGCGTGTAGCCGGCCTCGACCATCTGGCGGTCGGTGAGCTTGAGCGTCTCGGCCGTTGCCTCGGGCGGGAGCTCCAGCTTGCGCTCGATGCCGTCCAGACCAGCCGCCAGCGTGACGGCGTTGACCAGGTACGGATTGGCCATGGGATCGGGACTGCGCAGCTCGATGCGCGTGGACAGCTGCTTGCCGGGCTTGTAGACCGGGATGCGGACCATGCTCGCGCGGTTGCGCAGGCCCCACGTGGCGTACTGCGGCACGGAGTCGCCGCCTGTGGTGATGCGCTTGTACGAGTTGACCGTGGGGTTGGTGATGGCGCTGATCTCGCGCGCGTGCGCCAGAATGCCGGCCATGTAGTGCTTGGCGATATCGGAGAGGTGGTACTTCTCGTCGTCCTCTCCCCAAAAGACGTTGTTGCCGTCGTGGTCGAATAGCGACTGGCACAGGAACATAGCGCTGCCATCCTCGCCCGCCAGCGGCTTGGGCATAAAGGAGGCGTGGCAACCGCTCTCGTAGGCCTGCTGCTTAATGATGAGTTTGGCCGTGGTGATGGCGTCGGACATGCTCAGGGCCTCGGCGTGGCGCAGGCTCATGCCGTGCTGCGAGCGGCCGGCGGCGTGGAAGGTGTACTCCACGGGCACGGACATCTTCTCGAGCGTGAGGACCGTGTTGCGACGCAGGTCGCGAGCGGCATCGCTCACCGAAAGATCGAAGTAGCCCACGTTGTCGAGCGGCTCGGGGGTGTGCTCGTCGGGGAAGTAGTAATACTCCAGCTCGGCGCCCACGTTGAGCAGATAGCCGGCCTTTTCGGCCTTGCGGAACATGCGGCGCAACGCATCGCGCGGATCGCCGGCGAAGGGCTTGCGGTCGGGGGTGCACACGTCGCAGAAAACGCGGGCGACGCCGTTGTGGCTCGGGCGCCACGGCAAAATCTGGAAGGTCGAAGCGTCGGGAAATGCGAGCATGTCGGCTTCCTCGGGCGTGGCAAAGCCCTCGATGGCCGAGCCGTCAAAGCCAATACCCTCCTCAAAAGCGACCTCGAGGTCCTCGGGGCTAATGGCAAAGTTCTTGAGGCGGCCGAGAATGTCGACAAACCACAGACGCACAAAGCGGATATCACGCTGCTCTACGGAGCGGAGTACGTAATCGATGTTCTGCTGGTTCATGTCGCTCCCCTTTCTTTCGGGCGGGTTTCGACTGGTCTATATCGCAGATACTATCGCAGAAAAATGTTTCCGCAGGGTTAAAGCGTATCAAGCGCTCAAAAAACGTGTGCGAACAGGCCGTTGCGAACGAGCGGTTAGCGCGAGGTCGATGCGCGGTGTTCGATGTGGCCGGGGATCTCGATGCGTTTGGGCGCCAGCTTTGCGGCCTCGCCCACGGTGGTGGTAACGACGTCGATGCGCTCGGAAAGGCGCTCGACTACGCGCTCGGCAATGGTGAGGGTGTCCTGCGCGGCCGTGGTGACGCCGCCAAAGAGCACATGGTTCCAGGGGTAGTCGTCAAACGTCGCGATCTTGAGCCCCGCCGGCAGCGAGGGACCAAGCTGCGCCAGCGCCTCGGTCAGACGCAGGAAAACCAGGCCGTTGACGGCGATAAGGCCGAGCCTTTTGCCCGCGTAGTCGCGGATGGTCTTGTCCAAACGGCCAACGCCCGTGGCGCCACCGTCG
>CAJMRJ010000091.1:0-6512 GCA_905215865.1 uncultured bacterium
GGCCGCCAGGCCCGCCTCCACGCTGGCGCGGGTGACGTCGACCAGACGCTGGCGCTCGGCAGAGACTTCGCCGATGCAGAACATGCGGCTCGAGTCGCTATAGTAGCCGTCCAAGATCGTGGAGCAGTCCACGTTGATGATATCGCCCTCGTGCAGCACGTCCGTATCGCAGGGGATGCCGTGACAGACGACGTCATTGATCGAGGTGCATACGCTCTTGGGGTAGCCCTCGTAGTTGAGGTCTGCCGGCGTGCCGCCGTGCTCGACGGTGTAGTCGTAGATCATCTGGTCGATCTGGTTGGTGGTCATGCCTGCGGCGATGTGCTCGCCTACGTAGTCGAGCACGCCCACGTTGATGGCGGCGGAGCGCTTGATGCCCTCGATGTCGGCGGGCGTCTTGTAGAGCGTGCGGGGCAAAACCTCCCAGCCCTCCTCCCACAGGCGCTCAAGGCGCTCATCAAAGGTGCTATGGCATTTCTTATATTTTTTGCCGCTGCCGCACCAGCAAGCGTCGTTGCGGCCGGGTACGGGTCCTTTGTCATACATGGCTAACTTCCTTTCATCCGCAGCTAGTATAGCCCACCCACGCGTCCATAAAAGTTGCGGTGATATAGTTCCGATTTAAGCGGTTTAACAGCACAAATAGGAACTATATCACCGCAACTGATGGGGCGGGATGGCGGGCACTAGCTGCTGCGTGGTTTTGCTAGTAGCTCACCTGGCAGGGGATGCCGAGGGCTTGGACGCGCGCGGCAATGGCGTCGAGCACCTCAGGCGCCGCTTTGGCAAGGCCAGCGATCGGTGTCTCGCGCGCCACCGTGTAAATGGTTGCTTCTTGTGGACGAATGCGCTCAAGCGCCGCGAGCCAGGGGGCAACGTACTCCTCGCCGGTGTTGTCGATGGGCTTGCCCTGATACTCACCGGTCAAAAAGATCGTCTGGATAATAACGTGACCGTCAAAGCTTTCGAACGTCTCAATCTGGTGCTCCACATCGTAGGGGCCAACGGGTTGATCGAGCAGCTGGATAAATGCCGGGTCGATCGTATCGAGCTTGAGGATGTTGTCGTCGACCATCATGAGCGCGTCGTGCACCTCGGGGCGGTCGGCGCGCGTGCCGTTGGAGAGCACGGCGATCTTGGAGTTTGGGGCAAGCTCGTCGCGCAGCGCGACAGCGCCGGCGATGGCCTGCGGAAACTCCGGTGCGGCGGGGGGCTCGCCGTTGCCGGCAAACGTGATTACATCGGGCAGCTCACCTTCGACTGCCATCTCGCGCAATTTGGCCTCGAGTGCGTCGAGTACCACGGCAGCCGTGTTATACGGCTCGTGGCAGGGACGTTCGGCGTTGAGGCCGTTTTCGCAGTAAATGCAGTCGAACGTGCAGATTTTGCCGCTGGCCGGCATCATGTTGACACCGAGCGAAAGGCCCAGGCGACGGCTGCGAACGGGCCCAAAGATGGGGCTGGCATTTAGAAACGTAGACATAGGTAAAAGCTCCTCAAGACAATTGACCTTAAGCATAGCATCGGCTCCAACGTATGGTCCGGGCTTGTGCTTTGCAGGTTTCGTTTTTTAACTCTGCCTTCGATGCCGCGTCATGAAAGGTATCGGGTCGGGTACAGTTAATCTGTTAACAAAACGCAAGACGATGGGGCACAACATGGAATTTACGGTCGAGAATGCAGGCACCACGATCGCCTGCCGCGAGTATGCCGGCCCGGTTGCATCGTCCGATGCACCCGCCTTGGTGTGCGTGCACGGTGCCTGCGTCGACGGCGTCTTTTTTGATGCCATCGCCCGCGAGCTCGCCTGTGACTATCGCGTCATCGCCTACGATCGCCGCGGTTGCGGCGAGAGCGGCGACGCTGCAGACGGACGCTACGACCTCGCTGCCCAGGCCGCCGACCTGCAGGCTGTTATCGAGCATATTGGCGCTCCGGCAAACGTGCTCGCGCACAGTGCCGGTACGTTGGTGGCCCTGGAGCTTCTCCGTGCAAACCCTGCCATAATCTCGCGCGCGATTCTGCATGAACCCGCCGTGACGGATGAGGGTGCCGGCCTGGGCGCGGCCCCGGTTTTGCTCGAGATGATCGCCGCGGGAAAGGTCTCCAGGGCATTACGGGCTTTCCTGGGCGCCATCGGCGATTCGGACCCTGAGGCCCCCAAGTTAACCGAGGCAGAAGCCAAGCATGCCCTACGCAACGGCCGCGGTTTCATGGCGAACGAGTACGGGATTACTATGACCTGCGTTCCCGATTGGGATAGCGTTCGTGCGTCGAAAACGGTGGCCGCCGTGCTTTTGGGCGAGCTCTCGATTGGCACGCCTCGCGAGGCGGGCACGAGGGTGGCGGCTGAGCTTTTGGACTGTCCACTCGTAATGGTTCCCGGCGCGCACAACGGCCTGCGCGATCGCCCGGTAGCGGCTGCCCAGACTGTGCGTGGCATCCTGGGGCTCCAGCACCCGCAATAGCCAAAGCAGGCTTCACCCGTAAACGTTTCGGCCGTGTTAACAAATGCGCTCAAAACCTCACGCCTGCGGCTTCAATCGCGCCGTCTGCCAACTCATAAAAATGTAACAGCATTCACGTGCTTACCTGCATCGACAAGGTGTTACCCTTGTAACATTTGGAACCCACCGCTACCATGCGAATCTATCGAAAGGGCCCCATATGCTCAATAATCACGAGGTCAATCTAACCGACGAGGAGGCTGCCGCCGAAGTCGCCCGCGTCGCGAAGACCTACCCCGTGGTGCGTTTGCTGTCGGCCGATCAGATTAAGAGCGAGCCTAACTGCTTGCTCGCCGGCGATCGCTGCCCTTGTCTGCGTCAGTCGAGTCTTGAGGCCTTGGCAGACTCCGATGAGGTGTCGGAGCAACTGCTCAACGATGGTGTTGAGTACCGCGCCCATCTGCGCCCTCTGAAGGTCGAGGGCGAGCCTCATGTCCTGCTGATGGTGCGTCCGATCGATGGGCAAGAGGCTGCAAAAGAGGACCTTGTCTACACCGACGTGCTGACGAGCGTGCACAATCGCCGATATTACGAGGAAAAGCTCCGTAGCGCCCGCATGAATGCCGGCGTTGCGATGATCGACCTTGATGATTTTAGGGTCTTCAACGATACGTGTGGCCGTCATGCCGGCGACCTTGCGCTCGGTGCCGTGGCGACAGCCATGCGCAGCGGAATCCGTTCGACTGACGAGCTTGTGCGCTATGGCTGCGACAAGTTTGTGGTTGTCATGCCCAATATTCCCTCCGATGACTTCACCCGTCGCCTGCATCAGGTGTCCGATGCCGTTCGTTCCACGATTATTCCGGGCCATGAGTACGTGAGCTTGACGGCATGTGTTGGTGGCGTTCGCATTCATGGCGAGACGGTCGATGAGGGCGTTGGCCGCGCTGTCCAGTTACTGAGCCGCGCTAAGGCAAAAGCCGGTACGGTCGTGACCGATGCCGATTCCATCGAGACCTTCCAAAGCGAAAAGCCTTTGGTACTTATTGTCGATGACTCCGAGATGAACCGAGTCATTCTCAGCGAGATGCTCAAGGACGAGTATTGCATCCTCGAGGCCGACAACGGTCGTACGGCGCTCGACATGGTCGACCGCTATGGTGATGAGTTGTCGCTCGTGCTGCTGGATATTGTCATGCCGGGCATAAGCGGCTTTGAGGTGCTGGCCGGTCTGTCGCGCCGATCGGTTAGTGACAATCTGCCTGTCATCATGATTTCGAGCGAAGATTCCGATGATATGGTTCTGCGCGCGTACGAGCTAGGCGCCTCGGACTATATCAACCGCCCGTTTGACTCCCGTGTCGTGCGCCGCCGTGTAAGCAACACCATCCGCCTATATGCCAAACAGCGCCGCCTGACGAACCTGCTGTCCCAGCAGTACAACGAGCGTGTTAAGAACAGTCGCATGCTCATCGACATCATGGCCGGCGTCATGGAGCTTCGCAACGGCGAGAGCGGCAGGCACGTTACGAACATCGAAAAGCTGACCGAGCTGCTGCTTGGCTGTCTGGTCCAGCGTAGCGGCGCGATCTCCCTCGACAATGAGGAGCGCTCCACGATTGCTCTGGCTTCGGCGCTGCATGATATCGGCAAGATGTCGATTGACGATGCGATTCTCAACAAGCCCGGACGCCTTACGCCCGAGGAGTTCGAGATTATGAAGACGCATACCACAATCGGCGCCGACATGCTGCTTGAGCTGGGTAGCCATCACGCCGGCAATGCGCTTATGGAATATGCGTACCAGATTGCGCGTTGGCATCACGAGCGCTGGGACGGCAAGGGTTATCCCGATGGCCTTAAGGGCGACGAAATTCCCATTGCCGCACAGGTGGTTTCGGTGGCCGACGTGTACGATGCTCTGACGAGCGTGCGCGTGTACAAGGACGCTATCCCGCACAAGGAGGCAATTCAGATGATCCTGGACGGTAAGTGCGGCACCTTTAACCCGCTGCTGCTCGATTGTCTGCTCGAGGTGCAAGACCAAATTGCCGAGACGTTGGCACGCCCCGCCGATGTCGTCGCGTTTCCCACGATTTAGTTTGAACAAAGGAGTTTTTAATCCATGATTTCCATGCGTGAGGCGTATGAGAAGATCGGCGCCAATTATGATGACGCGTGCGCTCGGCTGATGGGCGAGGAAATGCTCGCCCGCTTTGCCCTCAAGTTTTTGGATGACGAGAGCATGGACAAGCTGGAGGCCGCCATGGCGGCAGGAGACGCCGAAGGTGCGTTTATGGCAGCGCACACGCTCAAGGGCGTGAGCCAGAACCTGGGATTCGATAATCTGTACGAGCCGGCGGTCGTGGTGACCGAGGCGCTGCGCGGCGCCGATACCGTTGACGGCGCTCGCGAGGGAATGCATGCGCTGCAGCAGCAATATGCGGCAACGATGTCGGCCCTGCGCGAGGCGGCTGAATAAGAGCTTGCGAGCCTTGGGCTGCGTGCCGGCCACATATAGGTAAAAGGGCGCCCGGCCGGACCATGTGGCCGGCGGGGCGCCCTTTTGTGTTGTGCTGTCCGTGAACTAACGGGCCTGCTTAACCTTGGCCGCTGCCTCGACAAACGACTTCCACAGGTTAAAGTCGGTCTCGAGCGTCTTCCACGTGTACTCAGGGTGCCATTGCACGCCTAGACAGAAGGGCTGACCTTCGACCTCGATGCACTCGGGAACGCCGTCGGTTGCCTTGGCGACCAAGCGCGTGCTTTTACCCAGACGATCGACGCAGCAGTGATGCGCCGAGTTGGTCTGGATCAGCCTGTGCCCGCCAACCGCGCGGTCGAGCAACGAGCCCGGCACGACCTCGACGGGATGCACGGGGTCGTTGAGCACGTGGGTATGGCGCCACTGCGTGCGGCCCTCGCGAGCGCCTAGGCTCGGCACGTCCATGCACAGGGTGCCGCCAGTGGCGACATTGAGCAACTGCGTGCCGCGGCAGGTGGTAAAGAGCGGCTTTTTGGCGTGGAGTACCTCGCCGACCAGCTTAAACTCAAAGCTATCGCGGATCTCGCAGCAGAGGGTGGGATCGTAGGGTCGATCATCGCCCCAACGTTTGGGATTAACATCGGGGCCGCCGGGAATGGCGATGCCGTCGGCGATGTCGACGTAATGACGGATGACCTCAATGTCCTCGGTGATGGACATCTGCAGCGGCAGGCCGTCGGCGGCAAGAATGGCATCGACAAAGACGCTTGCGATTTCCTCGTTGGGGGAGAGCATCTCGGTTAAAAACGGCTCTGCCTCTTCCCAGCGCGGCGCGACGAGGATGAGCGGACGGTCGGCGGGGGCGACGTCGACATGCGGGGTGTAGGACGATGAAGTGCGAGTTCCGATCATAGGTACTGCTTTCGAATCTGAAGGTGACGGGGCGTATGAGAGACGTGGGACAATGCTTCCGATGGATTTGTCCCACGGGGTGGCTGGTTAGTGGCCCTTGATGGAGTTGAGGAAGTCCTGGGCGCGTTTGGTCTGGGGATGGTCGAAGAACTCGTCGGGCGTGCCGGTTTCCACGATCTGGCCGTCGGCCATAAAGACGACGCGGTCGGCTACGCGGCGGGCAAAGTTCATCTCGTGCGTGATGACGATCATCGTCATGCCCTGCTGTGCCAGACGGACCATGACCTCGAGCACCTCGTTGATCATCTCGGGGTCAAGAGCGCTCGTGGGCTCGTCAAAAAGCATGGCCTTGGGCTGCATGGCAAGCGAGCGGGCGATGGCCACGCGCTGCTGCTGGCCGCCCGAAAGCTGTGCGGGCACCTTGTCGGCCTGCTCGGCCACGCCCACGCGGCTCAGCAGGTCCATGGCACGCTCGCGAGCCTCCTCCTTGGACACGCCCAGTACGTCGACCGGCCCCAGCATGACGTTCTGCAGCACCGTCATATGTGCAAACAGGTTGAACTGTTGGAACACCATGCCCAGCTCGGCACGCATGCGGGCAAGATCCTTGCCTTCCTGCGGCAGGGGGGGGGGGGGGGGGGGGGGGGGGGGGGGGGGGGGGGGGGGGG
>CAJMRJ010000092.1:0-6460 GCA_905215865.1 uncultured bacterium
GGCCTCGCTCATGGCGGAGAGAACCGCCAGGGGCATGGACAGTTTCAAAGCGCAGGAGAAGTCCACCATCAGCACGGACAGGGCGCGGGTGACATTGCGGGTGAGCAGATAGACCAGCACACTCCCCGCCAGCGTGTAGGGTACCAGTCGATCAGCCAGATGCGCTGCGTGATTTTCCGCTGTGGACTTGAGCTGCTCCGACTCCTCAATCATGGCCACGATCTTGTCATAGCGGCCCTTGCCGGACTGCTGGGTGACCGTAAGGACGCACTCGCCCTCCTCCACCACCGTTCCGGCATAGACGCTGCTCCCAGGCCGCTTGGGGACGGGGATGGACTCGCCGGTGAGCGCGCTCTCGTCCACGGCCGAGCTGCCTTCGAGCACCACGCCATCGACGGGGATGGACTCGCCGGGACGCACGCGCAGGACCTGGCCGGGAAGGATGCTGTCGACGCCGACCGTGGTCTCGCTGCCGTCCTCTGCCACGACGGTCGCAGTCTTGGGCGCCAGGTCGATGAGCGCCTCGATGGCGCTGCCGGTTTTGGACTTGCTGCGCGTCTCGAGGTATTTGCCCACGGTGACGAGCGACAGGATGGTGCCGGCGCTCTCAAAATACAGATTGTCCATGCCCGTCATCATTGCCTCGTGCACCTGACCTGTGGCCAGCTGGTCGGCCATGATGAACATGGCGTAGAGCGACCAGGCGATGGAGGCGGTGGCGCCCACGGCAATAAGGGCGTCCATGGTGGGCGCGCCATGCGCGAGCGATTTAAACCCGTTTATAAAGTACGCGTCGTTGACATAGACGATGGGGATGAGCAGGACGAGCTCGGTGAGGGCGAGCGTCATGCTGTGGGTATGGTCGGTGAAAATGCCGGGCAGCGGCCAGCCGAGCATGTGTCCCATGCCTATGTAGAACAGTGGGACGAGGAAAACGATCGAGATGATGAGGCGGGCGCGCATGGCAGAGGCGGCGGCCTCCAATTTTTTGGTGGGCGACTCCATGTGGGCGGCGCCGGACCTGGCTTGCGTGCTGCCGTTTGAGCCGGCGGCACCGGTGCTCGCATCGACGAGTGAGGCCGAGTAACCCGCGCGGTCGACGGCGGTGCAGATATCGTCGGGGGAGACCTGCGCTGGGTCGTAGTCGACCATCATGGAACCGGCGAGTAGGTTGACCGCGACGCTTTGGACGCCGTCGAGTTTGCTTACGGCGCGGTCCACGTGCGCCTGGCAGGCGGCGCATGTCATGCCGCCCACGTCGAACTTATCTTGAGCCATGGCTTCTCCTTTCTGTGGTTCGGTGTTGGAATTGTTAACCTGCCGATACTATACACCCATACCCCCTGGGGGTGTCCAGTACAGAATAAATGTATGACATCTCGCTACAGATGAGGGTAGTTGGTTTACCGATGGACCGTCCCAATCAATCATCTCAATCTGTAACATCTGGACCGGTTTTTGAACCATAGTTGTTACAGATTTAGACGAACATTTCAGCCGAAAACTAACATCTCGATCTGTAACAACTAGACCCCGTTTTACCGAGTATTTGTTACAGATCAAGACAAACAGTTGGCAGCAAACTCAATGTCTCAATCTGTAACATCTAGAGAGGTTTTTGACCCCTTACTGTTACAGATTGAGATGTTGTCTCGCGGGGCTGGGGTTTTGTCTCGATCTGTAACATCTAGACCCGTATCTGCCGAGCTAGTGTTACAGATCGAGACAATTGCCGGGGAGGGGTCCCGTCACGGCAAGACGCCCGCTCACTAGATGCAGAATCCGGGGATCACACAGGTTCGTTTGTTTGGCTTGTCCGCAGGCGTTGCGTACGTAAAGGCGTCGCCGTCGTGGCCCACACGGTTTATGTAGAGCGTGCCTTCGGTCTCCGATGAGTCGGGGCTCACCGTGCGCTCCCACCAGCAGATGTCCTTGCCCTTCCACTGGCGAACCAACGTCTCGTTCGTGGTATACGGACTTACCTTGAGCTCGCGGAAGAGTTGGTACTCCTTGCCCTCGCCGTTGTAGATGTCGGCCAGGTAGTGAAAGCCCTCGGTAAACGAATCGGGCGGTTGCGTACCGCACAGCTCGACCATGGCGGGCAGCCAAAGAGTTGCGGGCAGCTCGCTCAGACACGATGCGCTTCTGGCGGCGCCAACGTTATTCGAAATCTTTTTGACAGATTTGATGAGTGCGCGCAACTCGTTGGGCAGCAGCTTAAGGCCGTCGTTATCGAGCCATTCCCGCAGCTCGCAATCTGCCCAGCCGGCGTTCAACGGTTGGGCCGCGGCATCGCGCTCGGCAATGCCGGCATCGAACATAAACGTCAGTCCGGCCTTGCCCGTCCCGTCCAGAAGCTCATCGTGGCGGATGCCCACAAGCTGTGCGCCAACCTGCAGCCCGTTGGTGAGCGTGACGCGCTTGGTGCATGGATAGGGGATGTGCCCATCGGCATCGAGCAGATGGTAGCGCTTTGCAATCTCGCGTGCCTCGCTACGGGTCTCGGCGGCCTTAATCTTGAGCGAAATCTCCTGCAGCTGATCCCAGGTTTAGTCGTCAAGTGAACCGCGGATGCCGTCTAAGTAGTCGGGGATGCCAAAGCCATGGGTCGCCGCCCCGATAACGCCGAGCCCCGCAACGGCCGCGACAACGCCACCGATAATAAAGCGGCGGCGGGTCATGGCATCGTGCCGGGCCTGCTCCAGGATCTCTCGCGCGCGCTCGCCGGCGACGTCGACCTTAAGGTGCGTGCCAGAATCGATATCAATCGCGGCCTCGTCTCCTGCGCCTTCGCGGCCCTCGGATTCGGCATCGGTGAGGTATGCCGAGAGCACCTCGAGCATCTGCTGCTCGGTGGGACGATCGCACTGCTCGACTGAAATGCCTTTCATGATGATCTGGACGAGTGCCTCGTCGTCATTGCATCGCGGCTCGAGCGGTGCCGGCTTGGTCTTGGTCTTTATGAGGTAGAACGAGCCGGTTGCCGCGGCGCCCGTCGACTCCACATCGAACGGCTTGCGACCGCTGTAGAGCTGGTACAGAATGCTCGAAAGCGCGTAGACGTCGATTGCGGGCGAGCGGCGAAGGGCCGCGATGCCTTCGATATCCTGCGTGAGCATCTCGGGCGCGGCGTATGCGGGCGTGGCAAAGCGCCAGATGTCGGCGCGCCGGGTGATCGTGTCATCGCCGAGGGCCATGGTCGCGGAGCCCATGTCGATGAGGCAGGGGTCAAAGGAGCAATCGACGATCTGCTGCTCGAGCGTTCGACTGGTGGTACGGAACATAATGTTGGCGGGCGACAGGTCGCGATGGACGACCGGATTTACGAGTCCCTGGGTCATCAGGAGTGCGCGAAGCACGGCGTTTCCAACGGCGGCCACCATCTGGGTGGTTAGCCCGCCCGAGGCATCGTGCGGAAGCAAAGGCAGCGCCTGCTTGAGCGATGTTCCCTCGACCCACTCCATGAGGATGAGCGGGTCGTCCTCGCACGATCCATAGCCATAGACGCGCGGAAATCCGCGCAGGTGCGAGACAGTGCACAGATGACGGTACTCCTCGAACAGCGCGGCGGTGTTGGCCAGGTGCGCGGCCGATTGCTCGGCGGAGCGGTCGGGGGCTTGGTCGGAAAGGATGGCGTTGCCCTTGAGCAGCTTGACGGCAAAGACTTCGCCGCTCGTGTTGGTCGCGCGGAGCACATGTCCGATATTGCCGCCGTCGCGGTATGCCGTCTGAAGAATAAGCGTCATAAACCGTCGCTTGGCATCATCCTCGGCGCTGGGGTCGACTGCCACGGCGGTATCGAACTTGTCGAGACGGATGAGTTTGTCGCCAGGGGCGGTGTTGGTGGTATCCAAGGCGTTCCTTCATTTGGTGGGGCCGCGTGCTCACGCCGAGAACGCGATTATCGATTAAAGCCCATGATAGACGTGTTCGCCGATAAGCTGACTCGTATTGCTATTTATAGTGCAGCGCGCAACGTAAATGATATAAGACGAGTGACACCTGTTTCCCCACGTCTCTACGCGCTAGTCCACAATAACGAGAAAGGTTGTATAGAGACCCAAATGAAGTCTGTCACTGTTAGCGATTTCCACGGGGGGATAGACTTTGCCGGGCTCTCGTTGGTCGCGGGGCGGCTCGATTACGGTATCGCCGTCGCCTGCACCCGATTCGAGCACCGTGCCGTTGGTCGATCCAAGGCCCTGGGCGTACCAGTGCTCACCCTCAAGCCAAATGCGAAGATGCTCGCGCGATGCGTCGGCGCCCACATCGGTGATGCTGGGCGAGGTTTTGGGCAAAGAACCAATCACGGTGCCGCGCGGATCGCGTGTGAGGGGATGGATTTGCATGTCGACGCAGTTGTCGGCATGTGTCCTGAGCAGACCGAGGTTGGGGGCGACGGTGCGCGGCTGCTCCAGGCTGCCCATAAAGCCACGTCCGACGGTAGTTTCGGTGGTGCCAAAGTGCCCGCCCGTCTTGCTGTCGCAAAAGCGCTCGACGGTGGCCACGCCTTGAACGGGATCGGCAAGTGCACCCGTTGCCACAAAGAGCATCAAGAAGAGCGTGCTTTTTTCGCGGGGGCTGTGGTCATCGGAGCTGTTGATACGCCCCAAGGCATTGGCGTAGAGGCGGTCGTCAAGGTCATAATCGGCGAGAATCGACATCATGCCTTGAGCCGCCGGGCCGCTGTAATGCTCGGATATTTCCTGATAGGCGCGATCGCCTCCGCCGAGCTTGTTGCTAATGGCGGCAGCAAGGTTGAGTGTGGAGACGGTAAGGTCATTGTAGATACCTGGCACACACTGATCGGGCTCGCGGTGGACGATGTAGCGAGTGAGGTACGAGCGGTTGGTAGAGCATTTGTCGAGCAGGGTGCTGCCTGCATACGAATTGCCGTTGATGAGCATTCGCGCAATCTCGAGATGCTTGAGACCGCCGAACGATCGGATGTCGTTGTAGAGGACCGAGCACGGTGTTTCCGCCGCCATGGCTGCCTCCCCAGATAACTTTAATGACGTACTGCAAACATGTTAGGAAATGGCTACGCTCAAAGCGTGCCGACTCGAAAAATGTTGCGCAACGCTTTGCATAACTATCAAGACATTATAGGGCATATACGCCAAGTTGCAGGATGGCTGCAAGCGACACATTTTGAGAGGTTGTGCCCTATGGAATGCCCTTATTGCGGTGCATTATTGCCCGATGACGCTGGTTTTTGCTCTGAGTGCGGATCGCCTCTTGCCGCGCCCTCGTCGACTGCGCCCGTTCCCGAAGATCCCTATACTACGCCCCAGACCGTGTCACAGAGCCCTGCCTTTTCTTGGCGCGACGGCGAGGCCGCTACGGCGGCAACGGTGGAGTTGCCTAAGGCGGATGTTGCCTCGAAAGCAGACGAGCAGCCGGTGGCGGCACCCGGCGCGTCTGAGCCCGCTGTGCCCGAATCCGATTCGGACGCCACGCGTGTAGTCGATCCCTTGTCAGACTTTGGCACTACGATCGAGGACGTGGAAACTGAGCCTGCCTGCCATGCCGATTTTGGTTCTACGCCGCTCAGTGAGGAAGAGCAGCTCGAGCAGGACCGCGAGAGCCTCAAGACGGCCAAGGCCGAGTACAAGCTGGCACGCAAGCGCCTGGGCAAGTCGTATGCGCCCGCCATCGCCGCCGGCGTTATTGTCGTTGCTGCCTTGTGCGCGGGAACCGGCTGGGTGGGCTACTCATATGGTTTGGCCCATCCGCAAAATACGGAACAGATTCAAAAGCTCAAGAAGCAGCTTGAATCTTCCAAGGACGAACTCACAAAAACGCAAGACGAGCTCGATCAGACAAAGTCCGACCTTAAGGATGCTAAGGCGGAGCTTAAGACCGCAAGCAAGAACGGCGAGGACGCCAGCTCCGATGCCGAGGACTCTTCCACGACGGGCAACGCGACCTCGTCGACCACCACGACCTCTGGTAGCACAGCGAAGCTCAACATCGATAAGCCCACGAGCTTTGCCAACACCACGTGGCGCGGAGCACTTAAGGAGACGGGCAACTCTTGGGGCCATACTTGCTACGGCGCGAGCAAAAACGACCTTGTGATTGTGTTTAAGAGCATCAGCGATTCCGGCGAAGTGGTTGCAGACATCTCGGCCACGCTGCATGCCCACGATACCTACAACGCCGAAAAAACCGTCGCCCAATCCGATGGTGACGACTATCGCACCTACACGGACGTCACTGGTACGTTTGTCAGGAATAAGGGCTTTGAGTTCTCGCTTCCCGTCGAGGAGGAGGACTGCGACCTTACGGTCTCGGGTGTTCCTAAAAAGAAGAACGGCAAGTATTACCTGAATACCACAGTCGAATCGGGAGACGGCGCCGTTACCATGGGAACGCGCATTACGGATTCCTTTGAGCTTTTGATTTCCTAGTACCTCGTATTGTCAGCGTGCGATGCATGGGGACGGTGGCGGGCGCG
>CAJMRJ010000093.1:0-6427 GCA_905215865.1 uncultured bacterium
ATACTCGCCGTCCAGGGTCTCGACGACCACGGACATCATCTTGCGGCCCGAGTCGAACGGGGCCTCGCCCACGCGCGGGTGCTCGGCAGTCAGGCCAGTGAGGCCCGCCTTGCCGGCGTCGTTGACGAGCGCGCACTCAGTCGGCTCGCCCACGGCCTCGCCCAGCTCCTCGTCCCACTGGGCATCGGAGCACAGCGCCATGCCGGCCAGGAACTTCTCCTTAGGTGCGGCGAGCTCGTGCTTGACGACGGTCATCTTGTTTTGGGTAAGGGTACCGGTCTTGTCGGAGCAGATGGTCTGCGTGCAGCCGAGCGTCTCGACGGCAGAGAGCTTGCGGATGATTGCCTGGCGCTTGGCCATCTTGGTCACGCCAAGCGACAGCACGATGGTCACGACGGCGACCAGGCCCTCGGGGATGGCGGCGACGGCAAGCGAGACAGCGACCATAAAGGTGTCGAGCAGGGCGGTCGGGTCGGTAAGAACGTTGCCCACGCCGTGGCGGATGATATCGACACCAAAGATGACGACGCAGATGACGATAACCATGATGGTGAGGATGCGGCTGAGCTCGGCAAGCTTCACCTGCAGCGGCGTGAGCTCTTCCTTGGCCTCGGCCAGGGCACCGGCGATCTTGCCCATCTCGGTATCCATGCCGGTACCGACTACGACGGCGCGGCCACGGCCGTACACCACGGTGGAGCCCATGTAGCACATGTTCTTGCGGTCGCCGAGCGGCACGTCATCGGTGCCGGCGGCGAGCTCGATCACGTTGGCATGCTTCTCGACAGGCACGGACTCGCCGGTGAGTGCAGCCTCTTCGATCTTCATCGTGGCGCTCTCGAGCACGCGGCAGTCGGCCGGGACGGAGTCGCCCGCCTCGAGCATGATCACGTCACCAGGCACGAGCTCGGCGCTCGGCAGGTGCACGAGCTTGCCGTCGCGCAGCACCTTGGACTGCGCCGCGCTCAT
Organism: uncultured bacterium; assembly: GCA_905215865.1. Taxonomy (GTDB): domain Bacteria; phylum Actinomycetota; class Coriobacteriia; order Coriobacteriales; family Coriobacteriaceae; genus Collinsella. Next base: position 970 of record CAJMRJ010000093.1, read on the forward strand.
CTCCTGCAGGGCCTCGAGAGCCTCCTCGCTTTTAGCCTCCTGGACCACGCCCAGCACCGAGTTGACGATAACGACGAACATGATGATGGCGACGTCGGCAAAGTCCGCCTCGCCCTTGACCATGCCCGTGAGTGCACTGATGACGGCGGCAACGATCAGCATGATGACCATGGGATCGGCCATCTGCTCAAAGAAGCGCTTCCACAACGGTGTCTTCTCGGCTTCCTCGAGCTTGTTAGGGCCTGTCTTGGCGAGGCGCGACGACGCCTCGTCGTTGCTCAGGCCGAGGTTCTCATCGACACCTTGGTCGCTGAGTACCTCCGCCGCGGCGGACAGGTATTCCTTTTGCATATAGAGTCCCCTCCTGGGATTCGGGCCACTCAGCAGATTGATGCCCGATCATAATTCCCAGGAGAAGGGCAAGGGCTCATCAAGGCTGCCGTGCTGAGCGGCAGTTGATAGTGGGGCTATGGTACCCCAAAGCGGCGCGTCTAGCCAAAACATTCCAATTGGAAACACGGCTCGAGTGCAACGATGCAGACCGTGTGATGCTCAACATTGATAAAACGTTTTTTCTTCGGCGCATCGTCAAACTGAAATATCGCCCAGATAGCAGCGGTCAGAACGGTTGATAAAGTTTTTTCATATACCGTTTTTACCGCAAAAAATGAACTTCTAATTCGGCATACGGTCGATTTTTGGGGGTGTTCGGTCGTCATTTCGTTATAATCATCTCAGTTTTATTTCTTATGGTTTATCTATCAGCGCAAGACGATGTCAGATGGAGGTCTGAATGTACAAGCGCACTAAGATTGTATGCACCATGGGTCCCGCCTGCGATAGCGACGAGACCATCCGTGAGATGATCAAGGCGGGCATGAACGTCGCCCGTTTTAACTTCTCGCACGGATCCTACGACGAGCACCACGGTCGCATCGAGCGCGTCCGTCGTATTTCCAAGGAGCTCGGTCTGCCCGTCGGCATCCTGCTCGACACCAAGGGCCCCGAGGTCCGCACCGGCCTTCTGGTCGACGGCAAGAAGGTTGCCGTCAAGACCGGCGACAAGATCGTCGTCACCGCTCAGCCCACGTCCGAGGATTTCCACGGCACCTCTGAGCACATCTCCCTCGACTACCTGGCTCTGCCCTCCGAAGTCGAGAAGGGCTCCCTTATCCTGATCGATGATGGTCTGGTTGCCCTCGAGGTCGAGTCCGTCGACGGCCAGGACATGACCTGCGTCGTTAAGAACGACGGCCTGATCGGCGAGCGCAAGGGCGTCAACATGCCCAACGTCAACATCTCGCTGCCCGCTATCACCGAGCGCGATCGTCAGGACATCCTCTTTGGCCTGACCGAGAACATCGACTACATCGCCGCTTCCTTCATCCGTGACGGCGAGTCCGTCCGCGGCATTCGCAAGCTTTGCCGCGAGAACGGTGGCGAGCACGTGACAATCTTCCCGAAGATCGAGTGCGCCCTGGGCGTCGAGAACTTCGACGAGATCCTCGAGGCTTCCGACGGCATCATGGTCGCCCGTGGCGACCTGGGCATCGAGATCAAGCCCGAGCTCGTTCCGCACATCCAAAAGGAGATCATCGCTAAGTGCAACGCGGCCTACAAGCCCGTTATCACCGCTACGCAGATGCTCGACTCCATGCAGCAGAACCCGCGCCCGACGCGCGCCGAGGTTGCCGACGTTGCTAACGCCATTTACGACGGCACCGACGCCGTTATGCTCTCTGGCGAGTCCGCTGCCGGTAAGTACCCGGTCGAGGCCGTCAAGATGCAGGCCAGCATTGCTCTCGAGACCGAGAAGTACCTCCCGGCTCACGCTCCGCTCGAGGTTCCGGCTGACGCTCACGGCACCCGCGTCGTCAACAACGTTGTGGGTATGTCCGCTGTGAACATGGCTACCACCGTTGGCGCCAAGTGCATCACCGTGCCGACGACCACCGGTCGTACCGCTCGCCTGATCTCGCACTTCCGTCCCAACATGCCGATCTGCGCGTTCTCCCGCCACGAGTGGGCCGTCCAGCAGATGATTATGTACTGGGGCGTTATCCCGCACCAGGCCGAGATTACCCAGGGCACCGTCAACGGCACGATCGTCAAGGCGATCGAGACCGCTAAGGAGCTCGGCTACGTCAAGGCCGGCGATCTGACCGTCGCTACCGCCGGCGATCCCCGCATGAGCGTTCAGCTCGAGGACAAGGTCTCCTCGACCAACGTCGCTTACGTCGCTCAGGTGCGCTAAATCGTACTTGCAAGCACACTTGCATTGCAAAGGGCCCGGAAGGCATTGCCTTCCGGGCCCTTTTTTCTGTGCGCCGATGCCTACCGCACGGCATGACACGCACCCATTTCTTTACCAAAAGCGCGAAATCCGCCCTCCGAGGCCCAAAAAATAAAGCCCCAAGCGCTAAAAGTGTTCGCCCGGTGGCAAACCCACACCTCACACAGGGCTGATAAATCGTTTTAGCAAGAACCAAATCGACCTGGTTTTCGGAAGTATGCGGCAAATTCTGGAACCTCCGAGCACACCCTGTTTTTTCGCAACAAAATGCCTGATAAACTAGCCTCAAAAGCCAGGTCCGCTCATAGGGTTCAGATTTTGCCGCATACTTCCGGATTGACGCTGGCATCACTCGCTTCAAAGAGATGATTTCGGCCAGGAGGGCATTATGGACCTGACGCTTTGTGGGCAATCCGCCTTTAACTACTACCGCATCCCGCCGCAGGTATTAGGCCTTTACCCCGCCATTAGCCTTGGCAATATGGATCGCAGATGTTGTGGTCTCGGAAGTCATGCAGTTGTAAAAGACCTGCTTCACGCACCACTTCACAGGCTTGTATTCACTCGGGCACAATCCGGGTCGCGAAGCCTGTTTAAATCGCACCTCCTGACCCAAGAACCACCTCCGGGGTCGTTTAGGCAGACTGAACATGGGTTTGATGTCACGTCACCGGAGTTCACGCTGCTCAACCTTGCGACGCAGGTTTCACGCAACCAGTTACTCATGGCTTGCTACGAGACGTGCGGCTCCTTTGCAGTGTTTAAGCCCTGCGAGCGAACGCAACAACAACTCGATGAAGCTATTTCGCTTAAGTTCATTCCACCCAACTGCGGCTGGGAGCGAGTTAACGACACCAAGGGCAATGACACCAACTTGTGGAAGCGCACGCCGCTTCTTACCGCAACGGATATCGCCGCGTTCGCCAAGCAAGCCGCAGGCCTGCGCGGCGTCAAACAACTGCGCTGGGCGGCCGAGCACATGACGGGGCAGGCCGCCTCGCCCTTCGAAGTACAGACCTCCATGCTTATCTCGCTCCCCCGCGACGAGGGCGGCCAGGGCATCGAGATCGCCAACAACGCGCGCATCCCGCTCAGTGAAGCCGCACGTTCGCTGTATGACAAAACCTGCTGCTACGCCGATATCCTCATCGAAAGCGCCACCGACAGCATGGGCGTCATTCTGGAATGCCAAGGCCGCTCTGCCCACGACAGCGAAGCCGCGAGCCTCTCCGATGCCGAGCGCGCCACCGCACTCACAAGCATGGGCTACGACGTCATCCAAATTACCTATGACCAGATCAAGGAGAAGAAGAGCTTCGACCACATAGCCGAGCTCATCCATAAAAAGGCCGGGCTTCCCCACATCCCAAAGACCAAACAGGAGCGCATTGCCGAAGATACCTTACGGCAAGAGCTACTTGTCGATTGGGTTGAGCTATTCACTGCCGGGCCGGCCAGCTAGCAGCTAGCAATCAGGGGCAGAGCAGGCACATCGGGCGATTCGACACGGGCGGCAAAACCCGCCTCGGTCAGCTCGATGACCTCGGTAAACGTTGCGTCGAAGAATTCCTCGGTCAGCAGGCGGTATGGCGGATGGTCGGGCTCGCCGGGGTTTTCGCGCACGATCTCGTGTATAACGCCGATGGTCTTGAGCACATACTCCTTATGGATGGGATACTGCCCAAAACGCGTCGCCGCTGTATACAGGCGATCGGTCGCACGCGGGATGGAAACGATGCCCAGCGTCTTGCCAAACCAGTCAAAGTCGCCTTGCTTTTTAATGCGGAACTCCTCGCACGGCTTGCCGCCGTGCGCCTCCAGGTACTGATTCACGCGCGTATTCCATACGGTATCGGCCACCAGATGCGACCAGACACCCAGTGTCAAATCGAGCAACGACTGCGCCACGTCCTCGGACGCAAGCGAGAACTCACGAGCGCCGGGACCGACAACCGGCTCGGCATCCCTGTAGCGCTGGGGATAGTGCACGCGATTCAGTCGCTCGCGCTCCTCGATAATCGAGGTCGCCGCGGCTAACGCACCGGTGGGTGAACTTTTAAGCAACGGTGCCACATAGGTATCCCAGAACTCGTGCTCACGCGGCTTAGGGATAGGCTCGGGCTTGGCAAAGTGCGTAATGCGGTACGGGATGGGATCGGCGATGCCAGGGACCATATAGCCCACGAAAATATCCGGAACCACGCAGCCAAACAAAAAGGCATTGCGGTCGCGCACGCTCTTGGCAAGCGCACCGGTGCGCTCCAGCAAACGCTCCGTCTGAGCGATATGAATGTTCCAGCTTGGCATAGCCACCCCCATAAAAAACCTGGATAACTATACCATCACGGCAAAGCCGCGCGGGCGGCTACGCACGCTCTACGCAGCAACTAGTCCGTAGCACCGCTTTCGGTTCCATACGACGGCGAAGGCGCCTCGACCACATGGTGATATCGATCGATATAGATTGCACGGGCACCCAGGCGTCGCACCAAATCCTGGTGATGTGTGCTCATCAAGACCGTCTTACCCGCCGCGACGTAGGCCAGCAAGAAGTTGACCACGATGTCGCATGAATCCTCGTCGAGCCCATTAGTAGGTTCGTCGAGAACCAAGATATCGGGGTTCATCGATACGACTGCCGCCAGCGCCACACGCTTCTTTTGCCCACCCGAAAGCTGATAGGGCGAGGCATCGACCAGGTCGGCAACTTGAAACAGTTCCATGGCATCGTGCACGCGACGGTCGAGCTCGTCTGCCGGCAGCCCCATCTGCGCGGGACCAAAAGCAACTTCCTCGCCCACCGTAGCGCAGAACAGCTGGGCGTCGGCATTCTGGAACACAAAGCCCACGCGCTGATGAAAACGATGAGCGGCCGCGGAATCCTTTAGAAACGCCGCATCGACCACGTGCCCGTCGAACAGGTATGCCCCTGCGTCCGCGAGCTCAAGGCCGTTAATAAGGCGCATAATCGTCGTCTTACCGCAGCCGTTGGGACCGAGCAGGGCAACGAGTTCACCACGATCGACCTGCAGCGACACGCCATCGACAACCGTATGCCCCGCATAGGAGAACACCACGTCGCGCAGCTCGATGAGCGGCGCGACCTCGGCGCCGCCCGCACCGTTCGTGCCCGCCGCACTATTCATATCGATCGTCAAAACGTCG
>CAJMRJ010000094.1:0-6349 GCA_905215865.1 uncultured bacterium
ATCCTGCCTTTCAAAATGCTCAGATATTCAAAAGTATAGTGGTGCCGTTGCGGCAGGCGATGCCCGTGCTCCAAGCGGGATAAAGTCTTCAGCAGCTTGGGCTGGCTGACCCCGTGAGGAACCGTTCAGCGGTTCGGGGAAACCGTTGGGCGATAAAATATTCTCGCAAACTGATAATATTCTTGCATCGCACGGAAACCTTGATTACTATCCCAATCAAGCGCGGTGTTCAGACCGAATTGTGCCTCCCGGTGCGAACGCCGCGCTCACGCTCTCTATCTGATCGTAAGGAGAAAAACATGAGCAAGACCGTCGTGTCTTCCGATAACGCACCCGCAGCCATCGGACCGTATTCCCCCGGTATCCAGACCGGCAACATGGTGTTCCTGTCCGGCCAGCTGGGCATCGACCCCACAACTGGCAAGATGCCCGAGGGCGTCGAGGCCCAGGCCAAGCAGTCCCTTGCTAACGTCGAGGCCCTGCTGACTGCCGCCGGCGCTACGTTTGCCGATGTCGTCAAGACCACGGTCTACCTGGCCGACATTGCCGACTTCGCTGCCGTGAACGAGATCTATGCCTCCAAGTTCGAGGCCCCGTTCCCCGCGCGCAGCGCATTCCAGGTTGCCGCTCTTCCGGCTGGCGGTCTGGTCGAGATCGAGGTCGTCGCCGCTCTCTAAGGCGTTGGCAACAGCTAAACATGACATGCAAAAAAGACCCTGCAGCGCGTGTGAGCTGCAGGGTCTTTTGTCAAGCGATGCGGCAAAACGATCCGTTTTCCTCCGTCCCCAAGGGATCGGCGGATTAGCCCTCCTTGCGAACTTTTTGCAGGTAGCGGTAGACACTGGGCTCCGAGATGCCCAGCGCGGTGGCAGCGCAGGCAACAGCACCCTTGAGCATAAATACGCCGTTGCCGTTAAGGTGGCGAATAACGTCCACGCGATCGGCCTGCCCCAGCGAGGCAACATCCTGTCCGCGGCTTTCGAGCAACTCGGAAATACTGCGGTCGATGAGCTCCTGTGTAGACTCCGAAAGACTTTCGACCTCGATAGACGCGGGCTCCGCCTGCCTTGGCACAGCGTCGAAGCAGGCCATGAGCTGCTGAGCCATGGCGTTGATGGAGCGTACCGTGGAAAGATCGGTGTTGACGCAGAGCATGCCGACGATCTCGCTGTCCTCGCGGATAAAGTACGTCGCTGACTCCAACGTCTTGCCACCGGCACCGCGCCCCTCGTAGCCCGTAATAAATGGCAGGTCGCGATACTTGGCGTCGTGCATGATCTTGAGTGCCAGATCGGTAGCGGGACCGCCAATCTTGCGGCCGCTCACGATGCCGTTGCGAATATCGACGATGGCGTGGTCGGGATCCGAGAAATCGTGCAGCACGATTTCGCTGTTTTTGCCGAGTATCTGCTCCAGGAAATCGACCATCGGCAAAAAGCGACGTACGGTCTCGTTCACGGGCAACTCCTTGGGGTGAAATCGGAAATGTTCATAACAATTTTTTCTCATGGTAACACGGTGTCTATTGACTCGCATATTTGCAGGTACATTGCGTAATACGGACGAGCGGTAGGAATTTGGCGGTAAACGGTTGACCAAAAGAAAAGTTAGATGTTATTTTGACTAGACACTTTCCTGACCTGCGGAAATTCATCATCTCAGCTCAAGAATAGTCTGATAACAAAAAATTATTATTGAGAATGAGAATCATCTTTAATACGATATGCAACGAAGGCACAACCTCACCCCCGCACTGCGTCACAATAGAGCGTTAGATGCGAAAACAACTACTTCGAGGATTGGTGGTCAAATGGCCCAGGAGACGGTTACGAACGGTACTGAAGCCCTGTTCACTCGCGAAGGCATGCCGCCCGTTACAGAAATGATCCCGTGTGCCCTTCAGCACGTACTGGCATCGTTTGCCGGCATTATTACCCCGGCGGTCATCATGGCCGGCGTCTACGGCTTTAATAGCCAGCAGAGCACCGACATCATTCAGGTCGCGCTCATTCTTTCGGCAATCGACACGGCCCTTCAGGCCTTCGCTCCCTTCCGTCGCATCGGCGGCGGCCTGCCCATCGTCATGGGCGTTTCGTTCGCGTTCCTGCCGGCCCTGCAGGCCATGGGTGCCTCGGGCTTTAGCTTTGGCGCGCTGCTGGGCGGCGAGATTGTCGGCGGTGCCGTCGCGGTCCTCTTTGGTTTGGCCTACAGCAAGATTAAGTGGCTGTTCCCGCCCGTCGTGACCGGTACGGTCATCTTCTCCATCGGCGTTTCGCTGTATCCCACGGCCGTCAAGTATATGGCTGGCGGCATGGGCACGCCGCTGTGGGGCACCCCGCAGGCATGGTGCGTCGCTCTTATCACCTTCGCCGTGGTCTTTGCGCTCGCCAACTTTGGCAAGGGCACGCTCAAGCTGGGATCCGTATTCTTTGGCATGATCGTCGGCATGATCGTTTCGATCCCCTTTGGCATGATCGACTTCTCCAGCGTCGCTACCGCTCAGGTCTTCGCCCTTCCCAAGGTTATGCCCTACGCGCTCGAGTTTGATCCCGAGGTCTGCATTACCCTCGCCGTCGTGTTCCCCATGGTCGCCATCCAGGTTATCGGCGACGTCTCCGCTGCCTGCCTGGGCTCCATCGACCGTATGCCCACCGAGCGCGAGCTCTCTGGCGCTATCGTGTCCCAGGGCCTCACCTCTATGGTCGGCGGCCTGCTGGGCGGTCTTCCCACCAGCGCCCTTGGCCAGAACGTGGGCATCATCTGCTCCAACAAGGTCGTCAACAAGTGGGTCTTTGTAATCATCGCGGCCGTCTTTGCCATCGCCGGCCTGTTCCCGCAGCTCTCTGCCGTCCTTTCCGCTATCCCGCAGCCCGTCATCGGCGGCGCGACCGTCGGCGTCTTTGGCACCATCACCATGAACGGCGTGCGCATGTTCACCCGCGAGGGCCTCACGCAGCGCACTACCACCATCGTCGGTACCTCCGTCGTCTTTGGCCTGGGTATCTGGATGGCCAGCGGTTGCCTTGCCGGCGAGGGTATGCCCGCCTGGGTGTCCACCGTCATCGGCTCTAATGCCGTAACCCCCACCGCCATCATGGCCATTGTCCTTAACCTGATCCTTCCGCAGACGCCGGTCGTGGCTCAGCACATCGATGCTGCCAAGGACGCTGCCGTGGATCTGGTCTTGCCCGAGAGCAAGAAGTAACCAATTCGGTGCTATTCGTCGGCGGACGCATTGCCTCGTCCGCCGACGTCATGCGGCGCCAAGCCGCACTTCAAAGGGTTTGTCCCTTTGGTGAAGCGTTGACGGGAGAGGGCCCGTTTCCGGTGTAGGCCGGCGCTTCGCACTCCGCCATGTCAGAGGTGTCAAACCCCGCCCCTGATGTCGAAGGGAGCATCCATGCTTCTGGTCGCTAACGGTTCCGTCTTTACCCGCAACGCTCAGACCCCGTTTATTCCAAACGGTGCGGTCGCCATTGACGGAGATACGATCGTCGAAGTAGGCCCCGAGTGCGAGCTCAAGGCCAAGTACCCGGATGCCGAGTACGTCGACGCCCAGGGCAACCTCATCATGCCCGGACTCATCAACTGCCACACCCACATCTACTCGGGTCTGGCCCGCGGCCTTGCCATTAAGGGCTGCAACCCCACCAACTTCCTGGAGAATCTTGAGCAGCAGTGGTGGAAGATCGACGACAACCTGACGCTCGACGGCACCAAGGCCAGCGCCTATGCCACGATTCTTGACTCCATCCGCGATGGCGTCACCACGATCTTCGATCACCACGCGAGCTTCTGCGAGATCCCGGGTAGCCTCTTTACCATTAAGGACACAGCTCAGGAGCTGGGCATGCGTTCGTGCCTGTGCTACGAGGTCTCCGATCGCCGCGGCCAGGAAAAATGCGACCAGGCCATTGCCGAGAACGCCGAGTTTGCCCAGTGGGCCGCCAAGGAGCGTCGCGATAACGACAACCACATGATCGCCGCTATGTTTGGCGGTCACGCTACCTTTACGCTTTCGGACGAGACCATGGATAAGATGGCAGAGGCCAACAACGGCCTGACCGGCTTCCACATCCATGTGTGCGAGGGCATGAACGACGTGTGGGACTCCCGCCTCAACCGCGGTGGTATCAGCCCCGTCGAGCGCCTGCTGCAGCACAACCTGCTTGGTCCCGACACCATGCTCGGCCACTGCATCCACGTGACGCCTGCCGAGATGGATATCGTCAAGGAGTCCGGCACCTGGCTGGTCAACAACCCCGAATCCAATATGGGTAACGCCGTGGGCTGCGCCCCCGTGCTCGAGTTCTTCCGCCGCGGCATTCCCGTGTGCATGGGCACCGATGCCTACACCCACGACATGCTCGAGAGCCTTAAGGTATTCCTGATCATTCAGCGCCACAACGCCGCCATGCCCAACGTGGGCTGGTGCGAGGCCATGACGATGCTGTTCGAGAACAACGCCAAGATGGCGAGCAAGTACTTCGATCGCAAGCTCGGTGTGCTCGAGGCCGGCGCTGCCGCCGACGTTATCGTTATGGACTATAAGCCCTTTACGCCGCTGAGCGAGGAGAACATCGACGGCCACATGCTCTTTGGCATGATGGGCAAAAACTGCCGCACCACCATCATCAACGGCCGCATCCTGTACAAGGATCGCGAGTTTGTCGGTATCGATGAGGAAAAGATCAACGCGTGGACCATGGCTGAGTCCAAGAAGCTCTGGAGCACGCTCAACGATCGCACCTACTAATTCACAAGTAGATTCACGCGCGTCGGATGTTTCGCCGCATCCGACGCGCGTATAGGCGACCTCCGCGGGGTCGCCGGCGCTGTGCTAGCGCTACACCGTATTTGCGCCCGCCGCGCGGTCTCGCCGGGCGTTACAGAGAGGAGCTCACTATGAGCGACATCATGAGGCCGATCCCGTTTTCGCAGCTGATGAACTGGATCATCGAGGAGCACAAGACTCAGGGCGCCGTCTTTGGCGTGCGTAAGATGGTCACGACCAACCAGGAGGGCGCGCTTCCCATTTTTGACGAGCGCATCGAGACTCCGTTTGGCCCGGCCGCCGGCCCCAACACGCAGCTTGCCCAGAACATCGTGGCATCCTACGTGGCCGGTTCCCGCTTCTTTGAGCTCAAGACCGTTCAGGTGATGGACGGCGAGGAGCTCTCCAAGTGCGTTAACAAGCCCTGCATCGTGGCGCAGGACGAGTGCTACAACTGCGAGTGGTCGACCGAGCTCGAGGTTTCGCAGGCCTTTGCCGAGTACGTGAAGGCATGGTTCGCCTGCCACCTTATCGCTCGCGAGTACGGCCTGGGCAGCCCGGACGGCTTTGTCTTTAACATGTCCGTGGGCTATGACCTGGAGGGCATTAAGAGCCCCAAGGTCGATGCGTACATCGAGGGCATGAAGGACGCCAGCGGCTCCGAGGTTTGGAACGAGTGCCGCACGTGGGCGCTCGCCAACCTGGACAAGTTTGAGCATGTCGACGCCGCGTTTGTCGAGTCCATCCCGGCACGCATCTCCAACTCCATCACCGAGTCTACCCTGCACGGCTGCCCGCCGGCGGAGATCGAGCGCATCGCGACCTATCTGATCACGGAGAAGGGCCTCAACACCTACATCAAGTGCAACCCCACGCTGCTGGGCTATGAGTTTGCCCGCCAGCGTCTGAACGAGCTGGGCTTTGACTACATCGTCTTCGACGATACGCACTTCCGCGAGGACCTGCAGTGGGCCGACGCCGTGCCCATGTTCGAGCGCCTGATTGCCCTGTGCGCCGAGCGCGGCCTGGAGTTTGGCGTCAAGCTCACCAACACCTTCCCCGTCGACGTGACGAGGAACGAGCTGCCTTCCACTGAGATGTACATGTCCGGCCGTTCGCTGTTCTCGCTGACCATCGAGGCCGCCCGTCGCATTACCGAGCAGTTCGATGGCAAGCTGCGCATCAGCTACTCCGGCGGTGCCACGGTCTACAACATCCGCGCCCTGTACGATGCCGGTATTTGGCCCGTCACCCTGGCGACCGACGTGCTCAAGCCCGGTGGCTACGAGCGCTTTAGCCAGATGGCTGGCGAGTTCACCGATCTGGACGGCAAGCCGTTTGAGGGCGTCTCTCTCGAGGCCGTGACGGCGATCCAGAACGACTCGCTCACCAACCCGCTCTACAAGAAGCCGCTGCGCCCGCTGCCCGACCGCAAGGTTGCCGGCAAGAGCCCGCTTTCCGACTGCTTTACCACGCCGTGTCGCACGAGCTGCCCCATCCAGCAGGATATTCCCGCCTACCTGGCGGCTGTTGACGAGGGCCGCTACGAGGACGCGCTCAACATCATCATCGAGC
>CAJMRJ010000095.1:0-6291 GCA_905215865.1 uncultured bacterium
GGGCCGGCTGGTCGGCGTGCAGATACGCCCAGTCCATCATAAAGGTCGCCGACGACAGCGCGCCAATGGCCAACGCGTCATCGGGACACGAAAGCTCAACCTCAAAGACACGCTCGTCATGCTCGCTCACGCGCGTGCGACCGCACGAGATGCTGCCGGCAAGACCGGTCTCGTTCATGAGCTCGACCGTCACGTGCTCCAGCAGGTGGCAAAGCTCGGTCTGGCCCATGCAGTCCTGGAACTCGCGACCCGAATCGCCCAGGCACAGATGCTTGGCAATCGCGGGCACCAGGTAGTACACGCGCGCCGTGGCCTCGATATCCTCCGAGGTCATGAGCGGCATGCCGGGGTTCACCAGCACATGCGCGCAAATCTTGTCCTCGCTGACGGTGACCTTAAGGATGTTGAACAGGCCTGCCATAACTCTCCCCTACTCTTCCTTGCCCTACTCGTCGCCATCGTGCGGGTCCGCAGAGCCCGCACCCGACGCCGCCGGCTTCTCTGCCGAGGACTCGGAATCCTTCTTATCGGTTTCGGCCGGAGCGATCACGCGAATGAGCGAGATGCGCTGGCCACGCATCGACTGTACCTTGAACTTGTACCCTGCGACCTCAAACACCTCTCCGATGTCGGGCACCGAGTCGCAAAGCTCCAAAATCCAGCCGGCGATGGTCTCATAATCATCGCTTTCCTCGAGCGGCCAACCAAGCTCAATCGCGTCATCGCACGAAAAACGCCCATCGACGAGCCACTCGCGGCGCGAAAGGCGCGTGAGGTACTTGTTGTCGGGGTCGAACTCGTCCTCAATCTCGCCGACGATCTCCTCGACGATATCTTCGATGGTGATGATGCCGGCCGTGCCGCCGTACTCGTCCACGACCACTACGATTTGGTCGTGCGAGGTCTGCATCTCGGACAGCAGCGGCAGGATGTCCTTGGTATCGGGCACAAAGGTGGCGTCGCGCAAAAAGCCGGCGATGGGCTGGTCGCCCTTGCCGTCGAGCGCGGGCTGGATCAGGTCCTTGATGTGCGCAATGCCCGCGACATTGTCGGGGTCCTCGTGATAGACGGGGATGCGGCTGAAGCCGGTCTGGCGCATGGTGGACAGCACGTCGGCGACCGTCTCGTCGTCCTCGCACATGGTGGTGTCCACGCGCGGGACCATGACCTCGCGGGCAACAGTGTCGCCCAGGTCGAAGATCTCGTGGATCATGCGCTTTTCCTCGTCGAGCAGGTCGTCCTGCTCCGAGACCATGTACTTGATCTCTTCCTCCGAGACGTTTTGGCGGTCATCGGCGCTCTTGATGCGCAGGATGCGGGCCAGGCCGTCGGAGCAAGCACCGGTCAGCCACACGAGCGGGCGGGCGATCTTTTGGAACACGGAAAGCGGTCCCACGACTTGCTTGGATACGCCCTCGGCGTTAGCGAGGCCGATGCGCTTGGGCACGAGCTCGCCAATCACGATGGACACAAAGGCGACGGCAACGGTGATGATGACCGGCGCCAGGCCGCGCGCGATGGCGGAAAGCGGCGCGATGCCAAAGCTCATGAGCCACGTGGCAAGCGGGTCGGACAGGCTCGTCGAGGCGACGGCGGACGAGGCGAAGCCCACGAGCGTGATGGCGACCTGGATGGTGGCCAACAGCTGATCGGAGTCGGCGGCGAGCTGGACGGCGCGCTCGGCGCGCTTATCGCCCTCCTCGGCATCATGCTCCAACACGGCGCGCTTAGCCGTGGTGAGGGCCATCTCGGACATGGAGAAGTAGCCGTTGATAAGCGTCAGGACGAGCGTGGTAATAAGGGAGATGGTTATGTCCATCGGGAGTTTCTCGAACCTCCAAGATTCGGGACGTCGGATTAAAACGTTGATGGCGGATACGGCAATTGCGCCGGCGCCCGTGCGAGCGGGGCCGTGGGCGCGGTCGCTAGATTACGAAGAGGATCACCGCCATGAACTGGAAGATGCTGCCGGCGAGCACCCACAAGTGGAAAACACTGTGCAGATAGCGCACGTTTTTGGCGATATAGAACGGCACGCCCACGGTGTAGCACACGCCGCCGACGGCGAGCAGGGCAAGCGCGACGGAGTTCAGCAGCGCCACGAGCTCGGGCAGCTTAAAGACGACGAGCCAACCCATCAGCAGGTAGACCAGGCCGCTTACCCAGTGCGGCTGACGCTCGCGCATAAAGCACTCGAGCGCAATGCCGATGATAGCGATGGCCCACACGGCAAAGAACAGCATAGGGCCGCCGTCGTTTGCAAGCGTGATGAGGCAAAACGGCGTATAGCTGCCGGCTATGAGCAAGTAGATGCAGCTGTGGTCGATAATGCGGAACACGCGCTTGGCGCCCGCGGGCTGAATCGCGTGATAGAGCGTGGAGGCCAGATATTCGAGAATAATGCTGACGCCATAGACAATCGCCGCGGCCATGTGGGCCGGGCCTCCGCCGCGCAGGGCAGCGAATACAATCAGGAGCACCAGGCCGGCGATACCCAGCAGGCAGCCGACACCATGGGTGACGGAGTTCATGATCTCCTCGCCCACCGTGTAGTGTGGAACGGCCGCGGTCTTGGGTCGCGGCTTAGAACTGTCGCTCGAATCGGACATGCCGGTTACATCCTCCAACGTAAAGAGTTCTCAACACTATATCAAAGCGTCTGGGTACGTGCGAAATTTGCACCATACGTGACCCTTTGTTTACCCATTCTTTGCCTGTTGACGCATCAACGGCGAACGTCCATAATGCGCTTGTTTTAAATGTTGATGTATTAACATCTTTAAGGAGAACCATAAATGCCCCAAAGCGCACACCCCCATCGAAAGCTCAAGATAGCCGGCATCGTTGCACTGGTGGTTGTCGTTGCGCTGCTCGGATTTGCCGGCAACTTTTTGTTTGACTTTGCCCTGAACCCCCAAGCACCGTACACCATGAAGATGATGCAGGATAGCAAGAACGACAAAGAAGGTGAGCAGCCGGATGCCGAGGACACCGAGGCGCGGGCGTGGTTTAAAGAGAATCGCGAGAGCAGCAGCCTCACCGCAGATGACGGAACCGAGCTTGCCGCTTGGTATTTTGCTGCTTCGGAGAGCACGCACGACTACGCCGTCTGCCTGCATGGATATACCAACGAGCCCATCGGTATGGCCCGATACGTCAAGCGATTCCACGACCGCGGCATGAACGTACTCGCACCCGCCGCCCGCGCCCACGAGCGCTCCGGCGGCGACTATATCGGCATGGGCTGGCCCGAGCGGCAAGATATCGTTGCATGGATTGGGCGGATCGTTCAGGCTGACCCCGAGGCACGCATCTTGGTCTTTGGCGAGTCGATGGGTGCGGCAACCGCCATGAACGTCGCGGGGGAATCTCTGCCCGCAAACGTAAAATGCATTATCGAGGACTGCGGTTATACGAGTGTTTGGGACGAGTTTTCTCTGCAGCTCAAGGACGTGTTCGGCCTGCCCAGCTTTCCCTTGCTCGATGTAGCAAACTTGGTGTGCAACGTGCGCGCGGGCTACGACTTTCATAAGGCGAGCAGCGTGGAGCAGCTCAAACACGCGACGGTTCCCATGCTGTTTATCCACGGCGACCAGGACACCTTTGTGCCGTACGACATGCTCGACCAAAACTACGACGCGTGCGCCAGCAAGGTTAAACAGAAGCTCACTATCCACGGCGCCACCCACGCCAAGAGTGCGCAAGTTGACCCCAAGCTCTACTGGAACATAGTCAACAACTTCCTCGACGAGTATTTTTAGACAAAAAGTACGGTTTACTGATCTATCTGACCCCTAGCACTTCCAAAAAGCCGCCCGTGGGCACTGTGCTCATGGGCGGCTTTTGCTAACGTTGCGCTACAAATGCGCTTGTTTTGTCCAATAGCTAGGCGCTACTTGACCTCGATGAGCTCGTACTCGCTCGTGCCCAGGCCGATTTTTTCGGCGTGCGCGATGCACGCGCGCCAGTCGGTGTCGGGATGCGTGATGCAGAAGGGGTCCTTGGCCTGCTCGCCTTCCAGATGCTCGTGGTTGTGCTCCATCTTGGCAGCGCTATCGGTGAGCTCGGTGTTGGGCAGCGGCTCGGATGCCATGACGGCATCGGCGCAGGCCTGGTCGATGGCGACCGGGTCGAAGCTCGCGAACATGCCGATGTCGTTGACGATAGGCGTGTCGTTTTCGGGATGGCAATCGCAGTTGGGGCTGATATCCATGGCAAGCGAGATATGGAAGCTCGGGCGGCCGTCGACGACAGCCTTCGTATACTCGGCGATCTTGCAGTTGAGCACGTCGGCCGCGGCTTCATAACCGGGCTTGATGGCGTCCTGGTTGCACACGCCGATGCAGCGGCCGCAGCCCACGCAGCGATCGTGGTCGATGGCGGCCACGCGCACCGTGCGGGTGTTGCCGTTGGCAAGCTCGCGCTCGCGGGTATCATCAAACGAGATAGCGTTGTGCGCGCAGATCTTTTCGCAGGCACGGCAGCCAATGCAGTGCTCGGTCGCGACGTTCGGCTTGCCGGCGGCATGCTGCTCCATCTTGCCGGCGCGGCTGCCGCCTCCCATGCCCAGGTTCTTCATGGCACCGCCAAAGCCAGCCTGCTCATGGCCCTTAAAGTGGGTGAGGCTGATCACGATGTCGGCGTCCATGAGTGCCTGACCGATCTTGGCCTCGCGCACGTACTCGCCACCCTCGACCGGGACGAGCGCCTCGTCGGTACCCTTGAGGCCGTCGGCGATGATGATCTGGCAGCCCGTGGCATACGGGGTAAAGCCGTTCTGATAGGCGGTATCGATGTGCTCGAGCGCGTTTTTGCGGCTACCGACGTAGAGCGTGTTGCAGTCGGTGAGGAAGGGCTTGCCGCCCAGTTCCTTCACGACATCCGCGACGGCGCGGGCGTAGTTGGGGCGCAAAAAGCTCAGGTTGCCCAGCTCGCCAAAGTGAATCTTGATGGCGACGAACTTGTTCTCAAAGTCGATCTGCTCAATTCCGGCGTGACGGATGAGGCGCTTGAGCTTGTCAAGCTGGCTCTCGCGAGCATGCGTGCGCAGGTTGGTGAAGTACACCTTAGCGGGTGCTGCGGGTGCAGTTGCGGTCATAGATCTATCCCCTCGGTCTATATGGCGTTACAGACATAGAGGATGGTACCAGTTAAAGCAGAGGTAAAGTCAAGTACGGCACCTAGTCATTGGGGACGTTCTTAAATGACTACTCCTGCACCTTGAGGGCTTCGGCCAGGCTGACGCGCTTGATGGAGCGCGTGTGTAGCAGCGCCACGACCAGGTAGGTCGCAAAGCCAATGCCGACACATGCGGCCATGGACCAAGCGGGCACGTAGATCTCGATATTGCCGTTGTAGGCGAGCAGCATCGAGCGGAAGATGGCCGTGAGCGAGCCGATAATGACCGGCAGGCTCAGCACGAGCGACGCCGCCACGCACAGCGTGATCGAGCGGATGTACAGATGCGAGATCTCGCTATCGCGATAGCCAAAGACTTTCATGTAGCTGATCGACCGGGCGCTGTGGTCGATTACAGCCTTGGTCAGCAGGTACATAAACAGCAGGAAGATGAACACCGCGAGCCCAACCATCATGCCGATCATTTTGCTCATCATGCCGATGAACTGGTCGCCCATGGCGCGCATGTCGTCGGGCGTGGTGTCGCCGGCAAAGTAACGAACATCGAGGTCGAGCCTCTCGTCGCTCACATAGCCGTTAAAGTAGGCGGCGTCGTTGTCGAACAGCTCGTTAAAGTCGTCGATACTCATATAGATATTCATGTCCGACTTGGAGCCCCAGGCACAGTCCTTGCCCGCGTACTCAAAGGAATAATGCTCGCCCTCGTATTTGTCGTTGAGCGTAATCTTCTGACCCTCACCCCAGCCAAACTTATCGAGCAGACCACCGCCAAAGACGACGCGTCCGTCGCCGACGTCCAGCCCTTTCCAGTAGCGCGAATCGAGCGAGATGCCGTAGACGGAAATCGTCTCCTGCCCATTACCATCACCGCGGTCGTATTGCAGCTGGTAAACGGCGTATTTCTCGGCCTGTGCGATTGCACCCGCGCCGTTGTCGGTCGTATTGACCGGGTGGATATCGTCGTTGTCAGTGTCGATCTTAGAGGCCTTGTCGATCAGGTCGATAGCCTCGTCGCGGTTGCAGCCGAGGGCATCGGCAAGATCATCGAGGCGCGCGTAGAGCGCATCCTTCTTGTCCTGAACCTTGGCGAGCGCGTCCTGCGCTGCGGCCAGGCTCTCGGCAGACGGAGATGCGGTCGCGGCATCGGCCGCC